>NZ_JBHRXY010000027.1:0-36851 GCF_042648745.1 Paracoccus angustae | reverse complement strand
GCCGAACCCGAAGTGGTCGACGACCTCATCGCCAACCGCATGAACCGGTAAAGGCGCGCAGGGCCTGGAGCCCGCAATGAAAAGGCGGCCTCCGGGCAGGAGGAACCGGGTGCCGCCAGACCGGCCCGACGAGCGATCCCCCGAACGCGTTTTGACGAAAAACGCGACCGGAGAAGGCTTGACCGTCGGAACCCCACGCCAGCCCACCGGCCGGCTCAACAGGAGGAGGATCGATGGCTTACGCATCGCCCGACGTGACGACCCGTTCGCGTCCCATGACATCCGAGGAAAAGAAGGTCATCCTGGCCTCGTCCGCGGGCACCATCTTCGAATGGTACGACTTCTACCTTTACGGTTCGCTGGCCTCGATCATCGGGGCGCAGTTCTTCACGGCCTTTCCCGAATCGACGCGCAACGTCTTCGCGCTGCTGGCTTTCGCGGCGGGCTTTCTGGTGCGGCCCTTTGGCGCGCTGGTGTTCGGCGCCCTGGGCGATCTGATCGGCCGGAAATACACCTTTCTGGCCACGATCCTGATCATGGGCTTCTCGACCTTTCTGGTCGGCCTGCTGCCGGGATACGCGTCCTGGGGCATCGCCGCGCCGATCCTCCTGATCGCGCTGCGGATGTTGCAGGGCCTGGCGCTTGGCGGCGAATACGGCGGGGCGGCGGTTTATGTGGCCGAACACGCGCCGCAGGGCCAGCGCGGCTATTTCACCTCGTTCATCCAGACAACCGCCACGCTGGGGCTGCTGCTGTCGCTGGTGGTGATCCTGCTGGTCACGTCCTATGTGAACGCCAACTATCCGGCGGTGCCGCAGGTCGGGCTTGACGGCCAGCCGCTGCTGGACGCCGCCGGCGCGCAGGTCATGCTGGAGCCGTTCAAGGCCTGGGGCTGGCGCATCCCGTTCCTGGGTTCGGTCTTTCTGCTGCTGATCTCTCTCTACATCCGCTTGCAGATGAACGAATCGCCCGCCTTCAAGAAGATGAAGCAGGAAGGCGCGCAGTCCAAGGCGCCGCTGAAGGAAGCCTTCGGCAACTGGCGCAACGGCAAGATCGCCCTGATCGCGCTGCTGGGGCTGACGGCGGGGCAGGCGGTGGTCTGGTATTCGGGCCAGTTCTACGCGCTGTTCTTCATCCAGAACGTGATCAAGGTGGACCAGTTCAGCGCCAACGTCTTCGTGGCCTGGTCGCTGATCCTGGGCACGGCGGGCTTCATCTTCTTCGGATCGCTGTCGGACCGCATCGGCCGCAAGCCGATCATCCTGGGCGGCTGCGCCCTGGCCGCCGCGACCTATATGTGGGTCTTCCCGATGCTGACGGCGGTCGCGAACCCCGCGCTGCACGCCGCCCAGCAGATCCCCGTGACGGTCACCGCCGCCCCCGAGGACTGTTCCTTCCAGTTCAACCCGGTGGGCACCGCGCAGTTCAACAACAGCTGCGACATCGTCAAGGCGACGCTGTCGAAATCCTCGGTCAATTCGGAAACCGTGGATGCGCCGGCGGGCACAGTGGCCTCGGTCAAGGTGGGCGACACGGTTGTGCAGTCCTATGACGCCAACGCGCTGACGGGCGATGCCCTGGCGGCGGAAAAAGCCCGCTTCACGGCGGAGATCAACGCCGCGCTGACGGCGGCGGGCTATCCGCTGACGGCGGCGGACAACACGACCGTCGCCAGGGCCGACCATTTCTTCGACATCCTCAACGCCCAGAACATCCAGATCGTGCTGATCCTGACCTATCTGATCGTGCTGGTGACGATGGTCTACGGCCCCATCGCCGCGCAACTGGTGGAACTGTACCCCACCCGCATCCGCTATTCCGGCCTGTCGCTGCCTTACCACATCGGCAACGGCTGGTTCGGCGGCCTGCTGCCGGCGACCGCCTTCGCGATCTCGGCCCAGACCGGCAACATCTATGCGGGCCTGTGGTATGCCATCGTGATCGCGGCGATGACGGTGATCATCGGCACCATCTTCGTGCCGAACGACAGCCACAAGAAGGACATCTTCGCGGACGACAACGTCTGATTCCCGCACAAGGGCGGGCCGGATCACCCCGGCCCGCCGTCACCGTTTCGGATCGGGAAGGCGCAGTCCATGGCCAGGGTTCTTGTTGTCGAGGACGGTGACAACATCGCCGTCGCGCTGGATCCCTGCTGGTCCGCGACGGCCATGCCCATTCCCGCCTGTCCGAAGGCGCCGCGGTTCTGACCGCCATCCGCGACCAGCGCCCCGACCTGGTGTTGCTGGACGTGATGCTGCCCGGCATGTCGGGCAGCGAGATCGTCGGGCTTCTGCGCGCCGAGATGTCGCGGCTGCCCAGTTGAACCTCGCTCCGCGGCGTTGCGGACCCTCTTGAGAGGTCCGGCGCTTATCCGCCGCGGCCCTGCCACAGCATCCAGGCGGCCAGTCCGATGCCGAGATAAACGGCATTCACCGCCAGCCCGGCCGCGATCTGCGCGGCCAGCGGCTCGGGCCGGGCCGTGACGCCGGTCAGCGGGATGATGACGGCCACGAAGACCGCCCCCGCCGCCAACGGCAGCAGCATCCCCGTGACCGGGCGGTTGCGCAGCGCCGTCAGCATCAGCACGATCAGCAGGCCGATGCGGAACACATCCGTGGCCTGGGCCGCAATCAGGTCCGACATCATCCCATCTCCTTGTGTCCTGCGCGGCCGGGACCAGGGCCAGGGACCGCGGCGCGCTCCACGGGGATCACAACGGGATTTCAGGCTGGTCGGGATCGACCGGAACCCGGGGCAGGGCCGGGTCGCCTGGGCCGCGCGGCGATTCCCCAAGCCGAGGCGGGGGCGGGGCGTCGGCCTTGCGGCGGATCAGGATGTCGCCGTTCTCCAGCCGCTGGGGCGGGTCGTAATTGCCCAGGTCATCGACCAGCACGGCCAGATCCTCCAGCACCGGGGCAAGACCGGCCAGGGCGCCGCCCATGTCCCGGCCCAGGCGGTTCAGGTCGGGGCCAAGCTCGCTCCACAGGTTTTCGGCGATGATGCCGAGGCCGCGTTCGACAAGGCCAAGCCCGTCCTCGGTCTGGGTCTGGGCCGGCGCCGCGCCCGGGATGGCAAGCAGAACCAGGATCGGAAGCCGGCGCATGATCACCCCGCGTTGGCCGCATGGCCCGATGCTACGCCCCCGCCCGTCCGGTGTCGAGCCTTCAACGGAAAAGGGCTGGCCCAAGGCCAGCCCTTTATACCTGACAGAACCGAGGTTCCGTTCAGAAATCAGCTGTCGTCGTCGTCCGAAGCAACGGCGGCGATGACGCCCAGCAGCAGCAGGGCCGGGACAACCAGGCCAGCGTTGGTCGAAGCGGGACGCTCTTCCACAACAACAGGCTCAACGTCGACGACGGGGGCGACATAGCCACCGGCCAGAGCCGACGAAGCGGTCAGGCCGAGAGCGGCAGCGAAGGTAGCGAATTTGGTCATGATCATGCTCCGTTTCGTTGAAGGCTGCCGTCACCGGCAACATCGAGGCGACAGTTGCACAATCCCCAGGGGTTTGAAAGCCGCATTGATTCAAATCCGTCGCGGGCTTGTGCCGACTGTTGCATATTGGCCAACACCCTTTGGCACGTCCGGTTCCGGGGGAAAACGGCGGCCCCGGACGGGTGTGGCAATCCTGCACTAGGCGCGTCGGAAGGCCTGCGAAACCGCAAAGATCGCGGCGGCGGCGCTGACGATCGAGGGACCTGCGGGCGTGTCCAGGCGCAGGCTGGCCGACAGGCCCGCCAGCACGGCAAAGGCCGCGATCAGCGTGGCATTGCCGGCCATCCGTTCGGGGGTGCGCGACAATCCACGCGCCGCCGCGGCGGGCACGATCAGCATCGCCGAAATCAGCAGCGAGCCGACGACGCGAATCGACAGCGCGACCACAACCGCCAGGGCCAGCGACAGGATCATGCGTTCGGCGCGGGGGTCGATCCCGGCGGCCATCGCCAGTTCCTCGTTCACGGATGCGGTCAGCAGCCGCTGCCATCGCCAGGCCAGCAAGGCCAGCACCCCGGCGGCGCCCGCCCAGATCAGCGCCAGGTCGGCGCGGCCCACGGCCAGGATGTCGCCGAACAGATAGGCCGACAGGTCCGACCGGGCCTGCGGCACGAAGCTGATCGCCACCAGCCCGACGGCCAGGGCGGAATGGGACAGGACGCCCAGAACCGTGTCCATCGCCTGCCCGCGCGCGGTCAAGGCCGACACGGCCAGCGCCATCGCCAGCGCCACCAGCAGCGTCCCCGCATAGATCGAGGCGTTGAAGGCCAGGCTGACCGCCACCCCCAGGATCGCCGCATGGGCGGTCGAATCGCCGAAATAGGCCATGCGCCGCCAGATCACGAAGCTGCCCAAAGGCCCCGCCGCCGCGGCAACGCCAAGCCCCGCCAGAACGGCGCGGACGAAGAAGTCGTCCAGCATCAGGATGCCCCGGACTGGCGGCGCGGATGCAGGCAGGCCGCGTCGCGGTCGCGGTCGTGATCGTGATCGTGGTCATGGCGGTGCCGGTAAAGCGCCAGCGTGCCTTCGGATCCCGCGCCGAACAGCGCGCGGTATTCGGGGGCCGAGCTGACATGCTGGGGGGTGCCCTCGCAGCAGACATGGCCGTTGAGGCAGATCACCCGGTCGGACGCCCGCATCACCACCAGCAGGTCGTGGCTGACCATCAGCACCGCCGCGCCGGTCTGGCGGCGCACCTCCTCGATCAGCTTGTAGAAGGCGACGATGCCGGGCTGGTCCAAGCCCTGCGTCGGCTCGTCCAGCACCAGCAGATGCGGGCCGTGCAGCAGCGCGCGGGCCAGCAGCACGCGCTGGAACTGGCCGCCGGACAGCTGCGTCAGCTGGCGCGCCCCGACGCCCTCGACCCCGGTGCGGGCCAGAACCCTTGCCGCGACACCGTCGGAAACCCGGCGGGGCAGGGACAGGAAACGCCGCACGGTCATGGGAATGGTCGTGTCCACCTGCACGCGCTGCGGGACATAGCCGATGCGCAGCCCCGCCCTGCGCGTCACCCGGCCCGCCGCCAGGGGCATGTGCCCCAGCAGCGCCCGGATCAGCGAGGACTTGCCCGACCCGTTCGGGCCGACAACGGTGACGATTTCCTGCGGGTCGATGCGGAAGTCCACGCCTTGCAGAACCGTGTCGCGGCCGCCGGGACGCAGGACGGTCAGGCCATGGGCCTCGATCAGCGCGCTCATGCCCCCGCTCCGGGGGTCTCGGCGCAGGCGGGGCAGAGGCCCAGGGCCTCGATGGTGACGCGCTCGACCGCAAAGCCGGTTTCCGCCGCCAGATCGGACAGGGCGCCGCGCACGGGGGCGGCGGGCAGTTCGGCCAGCTTGTCGCAGGCCCGGCAGATCAGAAAGGCGGGCGCATGGTCATGGCCGGGATGCAGGCAGGCCGCAAAGGCGTTCAACCGCTGCAAGCGATGCGCAAGGCCGTGTTCCACCAGGAATTCCAACGCCCGATAGGCCACGGGCGGCTGACGGCCGAAGCCCTCGGCGGCAAGGCGGTCCAGCACCTCGTAGGCGCCCAGGGCGCGGTGCGATTCCAGCAGGATCTCCAGCGTGCGGCGGCGCACGGGGGTCATCCGGCCGCCCTGTTCGGCCAGCCGGTCCGCAGCCTCGTCCAGGGCGCGCGCCGCGCAGGCGCGATGGTCGTGGGGGGCGAAGGCCGGGGTCGTGTTGGCGTTCTGCTGGGTCAATGTCGTTACTTTATCACATCCGGGTTGACTTGTTATCATGTAACATGAAAAGGAACGGCCCTGCAATCGACGAACAAGGGACATCCGATGCGCATCATGCTTTCCGCCCTGGCCGTTCTGGCCGCCGCCCCGGTCCGGGCCGAGCCCCCGCAGGTCGTGGTGGATACGCCCGTCACCGCGTCGCTGGTCCAGCAGGTGATGGGCGAGGGGGCGCCCGTGCAGGTGCTGCTGCCGCAGGGGGCCAGCGCGCATCACCACCAGATGCGCCCGTCGGACGCGCGGGGCTTGCAGGAGGCGGGGCTGCTGGTCTGGACCGGGCCGGAGCTGACGCCCTGGCTGGACCGCTCTGCCGCATCGCTGGCCGAGGGGGTGGCGCAGCTTCGCCTGCTGGACGTGCCGGGGACGCATCTGCGCGGCTATGACGAGGATCACGGGCATGACCACGATCGCGATCACGGCCATGACCACGGCGGCATCGACCCCCATGCCTGGCTGGATCCGGCCAACGCGCGGCTTTGGCTGACGGCGATCGCCGGGGTTCTGGCGCAAAAGGATCCCGGCAATGCCGAGGCCTATGCGCGCAACGCGGCCCGGGCGGGCCAGCGCATCGCCGACCTGGACGCCGGCCTGCAAGCGCAGCTTGCCCCGCACAAGGACGCCAGCCTTGTCGTTGTCCACGACGCCTACGGCTATTTCACCGACCATTACGGGCTGCGCCCGGCCATCGCGGTCTCGCTGGGGGATGCCAGCACGCCGTCCGCCGCGCGCCTGTCGGCCATCCGAACCGAGATCGCGGCGACAAGGGCGGCCTGCGCCTTTCCCGAATACGGCGGCGATCCGACGCTGGTTCAGGCGGCGATCGAGGGATCCGATGTGCGCATGGGCAAGGAACTGTCGCCCGAAGGGGGCAACGCCAGCCCGGGGCCCGATCTTTATTTCGCCCTGATGCGGGACATGGCTGACACCATCGACAGCTGCCTGTCGGAACGTTAAGCGTCCGGTCCGGCTGGTTTTTCTTCCGCATCACTCGGCAGCCGAAGATTTCCGACTAAATTACTTTGACATTCCAAAGCAATTTTGTCAGATTTCCGGGGACGAAGGCTTAACCCCAAGAGGCTGACCATGACCGCAGCGCGCCCCGCCGATTTCCAGCAACCCGCGACCAGCGTCCTGTCGCGCATTCCGCAGCATGACGCGACGGCCCTGACGCGGGGCGGAAACCAGGCGCTGATCATCCTCGACGACCAGATCTATCAGCTGCGGATCACCCGCGCGGGCAAACTGATCCTGACGAAGTAGGGTCCGTCCCCGGCCGCGCAAGGGCGCGGCCCCGGGGCAGGCGGATCACCCGCGCGGCTTGCCCGCAGGACGGCCCCCTGGACGGCCCCCTGGACGGCCGCCCGGCTTGCCCGCAGGACGCCCGCCCGGCTTGTCGCCGAACCGGGCATCCCCGCCGCCGCGCGCCGCTTTCGGCCCGCCCGGCTTGCCGAAGGGCTTGCGGTCCCCGCCGGGCTTTCCCTCGCCCCTGGGCTTGAAGCCGCGTTCGCCCCCGGACCTGTCGCCGCGGGGCTTGAACCCGCCTTCCGGTTTGTCGCCGCGCGGCTTGTGGCTGCGTTCGCCGTCCGCCCTCTCGCCGCGCGGCTTGAAGCCGCCTTCGGAACGGTCCCCGCGCGGCTTGAAGCCGCGCTCGCCCTCGGACCTGTCGCCGCGAGGCTTGAAGCCGCCTTCCGGCCTGTCGCCGCGCGGCTTGTGGCCGGGCTTGCCGTCCTGACCGTCGCGCGCGGGCTTGGCGAAGCGCGGACGGTCCTCGGCGCCCTCGGGGCGGGGCTTGCCGGACCAGGCCCGCGCCGGACGATCCCCATCCTCGTGCGCGGGGCGGGGCTTGCCGCCGAAACGCGGCCGGCCGGCATCGTCGCCGCCAAAGCGGGACTTGCCGGGCCTGTCACCCGAGGGCCTGTCACCCGAAGGCCTGTTCCCCCAGGGCCGGGCCGGGCGGTCCGCGTCGTCGCGCGGACCGGCGGGCTTGCGGGCGAAGCGGCCTTCGCCTTCCTCGCCCCCGCCCGTGCGGAAGACGCGGCGCGGCGCGGCGCCATCCTCGCTGCGCGGCTTGCGGGGGCCTTCGGCGCCGCGCGGCCGCATCGCGCGGTCCTTGGGCGCGGTCTCCTCGCCGGTCAGCAGCCCGCCCAGCTGGTCGCGCAGCACGCGGCGCTTGACCTCGACCACCTCGTTCTTTTCCATGCCGGTCAGCTTGAAGGGGCCATATCCGATGCGGATCAGCCGGTTCACCTGCAAGCCCACATGGGCCATGGCGCGGCGGATTTCGCGGTTCCGGCCTTCGCGGATGCCGACGGTCAGCCAGGCGTTCGCGCCCTGCTGGCTGTCCAGCTTGATCTCCATGGGGGCGAAATCCTCGCCCTCGATGGTGGCGCCCCGGCGCAGCGGGGCAAAGGTCGCATCGTTGGGCGTGCCGTTCACCCGCACGCGATAGCGCCGCAGCCAGCCGGTCGAGGGCAGTTCCAGCCGCCGCTTCAGTTCGCCGTCGTTGGTCAAAAGCAGCAGCCCTTCGGATGTCAGGTCCAGCCGCCCGACCGTCATCACGCGCGGCAGGTCGCGGGGCAGGGCGTCGAACACCGTCTGGCGGCCCTTTTCGTCGGATTCGGTGGTCACCAGTCCCAGCGGCTTGTAATACAGCCACAGCCGCGTTTCCTGCGGTTCGTCCAGCTTCTTGCCGTCCACGGTGATGCGGTCGGAGGGCAGCACGTCCAGCGCGGGGCTGTCGATCTTCTTGCCGTTCACCGTGACCCGGCCTTCCAGGATCATGCGTTCGGCTTCTCGCCTGCTGGCGACGCCGGCGCGGGCCATCACCTTGGCGATGCGGTCGGGGGATTGCTCGGGTCTGGGGGCGGGGGTCGGTGCCGGGGAAGGGGTGGCGTCGTCGGTCATGGCGATCTCCTGCGCATCGCTGCGGTGGCAAAGCCGCGCTTCTAGCGAAAGCGCGGACCCAAGGAAAGGGCGACTTGCGCGGCAGCGGCGCCCTTGCGACAAGCGGTGCATGATCCGCTTCACCTCTCATATGGAGCGTGCCCTGGCCGAGGCAAGGGCCGCAGCCCTTCGGGGCGAGGTGCCGGTGGGCGCGGTTGTCGTGGCCCCGGACGGGCGCGTCGTGGCGGCGGCGGGCAACCGCACGCGGGAACTGTCGGACCCCACCGCGCATGCCGAGATCCTGGCGATCCGCGAAGCCTGCCGGGCCGCCGGGTCCGAACGGCTGCCCGGCCATGACCTATGGGTCACGCTGGAGCCCTGCGCGATGTGCGCCGCGGCCATTTCGGCCGCCCGGATCGGGCGGCTGTATTACGGCGCCGGCGACAAGCGCATGGGCGGGGTGGAGCATGGCGCGCGGGTGTTCCGCCACCCGCAATGCCACCACCGGCCCCAGGTTTATGACGGCCTGGGCGCCGACCAGGCAAGGGCGCTGCTGCGGGGGTTCTTCGAAAGGCGTCGATGACGGTTGCGCGCCGCGCGCCCCTCGCCTATACCGTCGCCCATGCGGGTGTAGCTCAATGGTAGAGCAGCAGCCTTCCAAGCTGAATACGTGGGTTCGATTCCCATCACCCGCTCCACCCCGTCCCGCAGGCGGGATCAGTCCATCGGGCGGACATTGCCGCGCAGCACGGACTGGACTTGCAGGTTGTTCGGATCGACCCTGACCAGATAGCCTTCCGATATGGCATAGCGGCTGCCGCGCAGCTCCGAGCCGAGGCCGTAATGGCCGGGGTGTTCGATGAAATCAACCTCGTCGGCCTTCAGCACGTCGCCGGGCGACAGAACGCGGGCTTCCGCCCGGGGGGGCTGCTGCGGAGTGCCCTGCGCCTGCGGGGAAAGGTTGGCTGAAAACACGACCACAACGGCCGCCGCCAGGACGGACAGGATCAGTGATGGCTTCGGGGTCATGGTCGTCTCGTCTGGCGCTGTCGATCTTGGGGGTGAAACCTGCCTGGGGCAACGCAAGTTCCGCCCGCCGCACAGGGTTCCGCCCGTCTAGCGGTTTTTTTCGACGAAGCGTGGCAACATTGCCGAAAAGTCGCGGCCCCGCCCGTCTTCGTCCTCGACGAACTGCCGGTAAAGCTGCCGCGCCAGCGCGCCCATCGGCGTGTCGGCCCCGGCCGAGGCCGCGGCGGCCTGCGCCAGGTTCAAGTCCTTGAGCATCAGTTCGGCGGCGAAGCCGGGCTTGTAGCCGTTGTCGGCGGGCGATTCCGGTCCCACCCCCGGCGCGGGGCAATAGTTGTTCATCGACCAGCTGGACCCCGACGAGGTGGACACCACGTCGAACATCTTCTGGCGGTCCAGGCCCAGCTTGTCGGCCAGGGCGAAGGCTTCGCAGGTGGCGATCATGGTGACGCCCAGGATCATGTTGTTGCAGATTTTCGCCGCCTGGCCCGCGCCGGACGCGCCGCAGTGGACGGCCTTCCGGCCCATGATGTCGAACAGCGGCTTGACGGCGGCGAACGCCCCCTCCGGCCCGCCCACCATGAAGGTCAGCGTGCCCGCCCGGGCGCCGCCCACCCCACCCGAGACCGGCGCGTCCAGCGCGTCCAGCCCCGCCGCCCGCGCCTGGTCCGCCACGGCGCGGGCGCTGTCCACATCGACGGTCGAGCAATCGCAGAAGACCGCGCCGGGCTTCATCGCCGGGATGACCTCAGCCGCCACCGCGCGCAGGATGTCGCCGTTGGGCAGCATGGCGATGACCACGTCCGCGTCGGCGGCGGCGGCGGCGGCGCTGTCGGCAAGCGTCAGGCCCTCGGGCCGGGCGGCGGTGTCGAAGCCCGCGACCTGGTGGCCGGCGCGGACAAGGTTCTGCGCCATGGGCGCGCCCATGTTGCCAAGGCCGATAAAGGCGATCTTCATGCCGGTTCCTCCAGGGTCAGTTCATGCGGTCCCAAGGGCGCCAGGATCGCGGCCACATGGGCGGGACTGGCGTCGGCCATCCACCAGGGCTTGCGGTCCTTGTCGATGATCTGCGCGCGCACGCCTTCCAGGAAGTCGCTGTTCTGGGTGGCGCGATAGGTGAAGCGGTATTCGCGGGCAAGCGAATCCTGCATCCGCCGGTCCCCCCGCGCGGCGCGCACCATCGCCAACCCCGCGGCCATGGACAAGGGCGAATTGGCCGCCAGAACCTTCAGGGTCTGCGCATCGCCTGCCTGTTCCAGCGCGTCCACGATGTCGGCCACCGTGTCCTGGGCAAAGGCCGACAGGTCGCGGGTCCGCAGGGGGGCGGAAGGTGCGTCCTCGCCTTCGATCAGGGACAGATCGCCGGTGGCCTCGAGCCGGGCGATCAGGTCGGGCCATTGCGATTCGGGCAGGTAGGTGTCGGCAAAGCCCGCGTGGATCGCATCGCCCGCGCCCATCCGCGCGCCGGTCAGCGCCAGGTATTCCCCGATCCGCCCCGGCGCGCGGGACAGAAGCCACGTCCCGCCCACGTCGGGAATCAGGCCGATGCCGGATTCGGGCATGGCGATAAGGGTGCTGTCGCCCACGATGCGGTGGCTGGCATGCCCGCCCACGCCCACGCCGCCGCCCATCACGAAGCCTCCCATGAAGGCGACAATGGGCTTGGGGTAGTCGGCGATCGCCGCGTTCATGCGGTATTCGTCCGCGAAGAACCGCTGCCCCAGGGCGTGATCGCCCGCAAGCCCGGCGCGATAAACCGCCGCGATGTCGCCGCCCGCGCAGAACGCGCGGTCCCCTTCGGCGTCGATGATGACCAGTTCGACATCGGCGTCGTCGCGCCAGTCGTCCAGCGCCCGGTGGATCGCCAGGGCCATGTCGTGGCTCAGCGCGTTGAGCGCCTTGGGCCGGGCAAAGGTGATGCGCCCGGCGCGGCCGGACTTGCGGATGTTCAGGTCGTTCATCGGTTTCCCCGTTCGGCCAGCATCGTCCGGGCAACGATCAGGCGCATGATCTCGTTCGTGCCTTCCAGGATCTGGTGGACGCGCAGGTCGCGCACGATCTTCTCGATCCCGTAGTCGGCCAGATAGCCGTAACCGCCGTGCAGTTGCAGGCAGCCGTTCGCGACCTCGAAGGCCCGGTCGGTGACGTGCAGCTTGGCCATCGCGCAGAACTTGGTCGCATCCGGCGCGCCGCTGTCAAGCTTCCACGCCGCCTGGCGCAAAAAGACGCGCGCCGATTGCAGCGCCGTTTCCATCTCGGCCAGGCGGAACTGCAAGGCCTGGAACCGGTCGAGGCTTTGCCCGAAGGCGCGCCGTTCCCCCATATAGGCCAGCGTCGCGTCCAGCGCCGCCTGCGCCCCGCCAAGCGCGGCGGCGGCGATGTTCAGCCGACCCCCGTCCAGCCCCGCCATGGCATAGGCGAAGCCGCGCCCTTCCTCGCCCAGCAGGTTGTCGGCGGGAATGCCGCAGTCGTCGAACTGCACCTGCGCGGTGGGCTGGGCGCGCCAGCCCATCTTGTCCTCGGGCGCGCCGAAGGACAGACCGGGAGCGCCGTCCGGCACGATCACCGCGCTGATGCCCCGGGGACCGTCACCTCCGGTGCGGACCATGGCGATATAGGCGTCCGAATAGCCCCCGCCCGAGATGAAGGCCTTGGTCCCGTTGAGCCGCCAGCCCGCCTCGGTGCGGTCGGCGCGGGTGCGCAGGGCGGCGGCGTCCGATCCGCTGCCCGGTTCGGTCAGGGCATAGCTGAAGATCGTTTCCATGCTGCACAGCCCCGGCAGCCAGCGGGCCCTGGACCCCTCGGACCCGAACCTGTCGATCATGCCGCCGCACATGTTGTGGATCGACAGAAAGGCCGCGACTGAAGGGCAGGCCATCGCCAGCGCCTCGAAGACCAGGGTTCCGTCCAGGCGCGACAGGCCCGCGCCGCCGTGATCCTCGGCCACGTAAAGCCCGCCGAAGCCAAGCGCGGCCACGTCGGCCCACAGATCGCGCGGAATGGTGCCCTGCGCCTCCCACGCGCGGGCATGGGGCGCGATGCGGTCCCGGCCGAAATCGCGGGCCATGTCGAAGATGGCCCCCTGTTCCTCGGTCAAGGCGAAGTCCATGTTCCATCCCCTCCCAGAAATTGAACATGCGTTTAATTGCCCCGGATGCGGCGCCTTGGCAAGCCTGCCGGAGGCCCCGGTCACAAGGTCGCGGTCGCAAGGCCCCGATCGCAAGGCCGCAGTCACAGGCCCTGATGGAATTCCTGCACCAGGTGGCGGACCAGTTCGCGCATCGCTTCGTCCCGCGTGGCGCCCGCGGCGGTGGCGCGCGACAGGACGGCGCGCTGGCGGGCGGCGGATCCGCCCGTCGCCACCATCTCGCGGGTCCGGGCGACGGGGGGCTGGCTGCCCAGGGCGTCGGCGTCGGGGGCGATCAGGGCCAGCCACTCCTCGACGACCTGGGCAAAGGGAATGATCCGTCCGGCGCCGAAGTCGACAAGGCCTTCCGTCATGCCGTGGCGCGCGGCGCGCCAGCGGTTCTCGGCGATGAGAAAGCTGTCGTATTGGCGCCACCGCTGGTTCTGGCGCGACAGGCGCCACAGCATCCGCAGCGTGGCCTGGATCAGCGCGGCCAGCGTGATCGTGTCGTCCAGGCGCGGCGAGGCGTCGCAGACCCGCGTTTCCAGCGTCGGAAAGCGCGACGAGGGGCGCAGATCCCACCAGATCTTGGAGCTGTCCTCGATCACCCCCAGGTCGGTCAGCGCGCGGACGGACCGGTCGAAGTCGTCCCAGCTGCCGAATTGCGGGGGCAGGCCGGTGCGGGGCATGCCGCCGAAAACGGTGGTGCGATAGGACGCCAGCCCCGTGTCGCTGCCCTGCCAGAAGGGGCTGGATGCCGACAGCGCCAGCAGATGCGGCAGGAAATAGGTCATCTGGTTCATCAGGTCGATGCGCTGCGCGGGCGACCCGATCCCCACATGGACATGCATCCCGCAGATCAGCATCCGCCGCGACACCGCCGCCATGTCGCGCGACAGCTGGTGATACCGGTCCTTGTCGGTGTGGTGCTGCTCGCGCCAGTCCCCGAAAGGGTGGCACGAGGCCGAGATCGGCGCCAGCCCGTGATTCGCGGCGACCTGCGCCACCGTCCGCCGCAGATGCGCCAGATGGCCGCGCGCATCGGCGATGGTGGCGGAAACCGGGGTGCCCACCTCGACCTGGCAGCGCAGGAATTCGGGGCTGAAGGCGTCGCCCAGGGCCGCCTTGCACTCGGCCATCAGCGCCTCGGGGGCAGGCGCAAGCCCGCCCGTCGCGGGATCGACAAGCAGGTATTCCTCTTCGATGCCAAGGGTGAAGCCGGGATCTTCGGACATGGGTCGCCTGCTGCTGGTGTGCCACAAGGGATCAAACACCGCGGGGCCGCGCAAGGGCGGGGCACCAGGCCCCGAATGTCCGAAGGGTGAGGATTTCCTGCAACAGTGGTGTTTTCGCGAGGAAAGTCAATCGTTGTCGCCGCCACGGCAGGGATGGCCGGAAAGGCCTGGCGCCGGCGGCGCCCCGTTTGTCTGTTTTGCAGGGGATCCTGGCCAAACAAACAGCTTTTGTCTGCGCAACTCAACCGCTATGGGTGGCGCAGTTCGGGTATCGTTAACAAGTTGGTGGTTCAATGAAAATTCTGCGGAGGATGGCTTTCGCCATTCTGATGGCCATGCCTGCTGCCGGGGCTTCGGCCGCGGTCATCAATTTCGACGGCGCCTCGCTTGGGACGCATACCGGCTATGTCGAAGACGGGTTCACCTTTGACAAGGTGCGGGTGGTGCGGGCCCATTGCGACACCGGCTCCAAGCCTTGCGGTTCGGAAAACCAGTTCGCGGAATCGACGCTGAGGCGCGTCGGCGGCGGGCAGTTCGATCTCGCCGGCATGTGGATCAGCCTTGTCACGGGCAGGCCGATCACGCTGGTGACCGACCACGGCTCGACCTCCTACGGGATCGGATCGGCCGCCGGCGGCCAGACGATCCAGATCAACACGGGCTATGTTCTGGATTTTTCCGGCAACAGCGCCTTCCGGAACATCAGCTTCCTGAAGATCGTCGACAGCACGCTGGGAACGTCGGGAACCGGCGTGTTCAAGGGCAACCTGCGCTTCAACGACATCGACGTGGCGCCCGTGCCGCTGCCGGCTGCCGGCATCCTGATGCTGGCGGGACTGGGCGGTCTGGCGATGGTGCGCCGCCGCAGGCAGGGCTGACCGGCTGCGCGGCATGGCGAAAGGGCGGGGATTTCCCCGCCCTTTTCCGTTTCAGTCCATGGCGCGGAAGTTGAACTCGCCGCCTTCCTTGATGCCGGACGGCCAGCGGGCCGTGACCGTCTTGGTCCGCGTGTAGAAGCGGAAGGCATCGGGGCCGTGCTGGTTCAGGTCGCCGAAGCCGGATTTCTTCCAGCCGCCGAAGGTGTGATAGGCCAAGGGCACCGGGATCGGCACGTTGATGCCCACCATGCCGATGTTGATGCGGCTGGCGAAATCGCGGGCGGTGTCGCCGTCGCGGGTATAGATCGCGGTGCCGTTGCCGTATTCGTGGCTCATCGCCAGGCCGATGGCTTCCTCGTAGGAACCGGCGCGGACGGTGGACAGGACCGGGCCGAAGATCTCGGTCTTGTAGATGTCCATGTCGGGGGTCACGCGGTCGAACAGGTGCGGGCCGACGAAAAAGCCGTTCTCGTAGCCTTGCAGGTTGAAGTCGCGGCCGTCCACAACCAGTTCCGCGCCCTGGTCGATGCCCGACTGCACCAGCCGCAGGATGTTCTGCTTGGCCGCGGCCGTCACGACCGGGCCGTAATCCACGTCGTTGCCCGCCGTGTAGGGACCGACCTTCAGCTTCTCGATCCGGGGGATCAGGCGTTCGATCAGGGCATCCGCGGTCTTTTCGCCCACCGGCACCGCGACCGAGATCGCCATGCAGCGTTCGCCCGCCGCGCCATAGCCCGCCCCGACAAGCGCATCCGCCGCCTGGTCCAGGTCGGCGTCGGGCATGATGATCATGTGGTTCTTGGCGCCGCCGAAGCACTGCGCCCGCTTGCCGGTGGCCGCCGCGCGTTCATAGATGTACTGCGCGATCGGCGTCGATCCAACGAAACCCACCGCCTGGATGACCGGGTTGTCCAGGATCGCGTCCACGCTGTCCTTGTCGCCGTTGACGACCTGCAACACGCCGTCGGGCAAGCCCGCCTCTTGCAGAAGCTGCGCCAGCATCAGCGGAACCGAGGGGTCGCGTTCGGACGGCTTCAGGATCATCGCGTTCCCGGCGGCAAGGGCCGGACCCAGCTTCCACAAGGGGATCATTGCCGGAAAGTTGAAGGGCGTGATGCCCGCCACCACGCCAAGGGGCTGGCGCATGGAATACATGTCGATGCCCGGCCCGGCGCTGTCGGTGAACTCTCCCTTCAGCAGATGCGGCGCGCCGATGCAGAACTCGATCACCTCGAGCCCGCGCTGCACGTCGCCCTTGGCGTCGGGGATGGTCTTGCCGTGTTCGGAGGACAGCACCTCGGCCAGCTTGTCCATGTCGCGGTTGATCAGGCGCACGAACTCCATCATCACGCGGGCGCGGCGCTGCGGGTTGGTCGCGCCCCATTTCACCTGGGCCACCGCCGCGCGTTCGACGGCGTGGTCAAGTTCGGCCTTGGTGGCCAGGGACAGGCGGGCCTGAACCTCGCCCGTGGCGGGGTTGAAGACATCGCTGAACCGGCCCGAGGCGCCCTTGTGTTCCTGGCCGTCGATCCAGTGGTGAATTTCTTTCATCGCATCCTCCTTGGTTGCGCGCACCCTAGCCTTGCGGAATTGCCGGATAAAGGGGAAGGATGGCAAAGACGTTTTGCGATCATGCAAAGGCAGCGGATGGATTGGGACGATCTGCGCATTTTCCTGGCCGTGGCCCGGACCGAAAGCCTGTCGGGCGCGGGGCGCAGGCTTGGCATGGACGCATCCACCGTCGGCCGCCGGATCGCCCGTCTGGAAGCCTCGGTGGGCGCCGCGCTGTTCGCCAAGACCCCGCAGGGCTACGCCCTGACCGCCGAGGGCGCACGGCTGGTCGCCCCTGCCGAGGCCGCCGAGCAGGGTGCCAGCGCCGCCGCCGAGGCCGTGCGGCGCGAGGCCGGGCTGACCGGGCAGCTGCGCATCGGCGCGCCCGACGGTTGCGCGAATTACCTGCTGCCGCAGGTGGCGCGGGATCTGTGCGCCGCCCATCCGGGGCTGGAAATCCAGATCGTCGCCCTGCCGCGCGTGGTGAACCTGACCAAGCGGGAAGCCGACATGGCGGTGGCCGTCTCGCCACCCGACACGGGGCGGCTGACGGTTCAGCGGCTGACCGATTACCACCTGCACCTGGCCGCGCATGCCGATTACCTGTGCGCCGCCCCGCCGATCCGCGAGCTGGCGGACCTGCGGCACCACCGGATGATCGGCTACATTCCCGACATGATCTTCGACCGGGAACTGGATTACCTGTCCGAAACCGGGGTCCAGTCGGCGGCGGTCACCTCCAATTCGGTTTCGGTGCAGATGCAGGCGATCCGGGCCGGGGCGGGGGTGGGGATCGTGCACGATTTCGCCATCCCCTTCGCGCCGGGCGTCGAACTGGTGCTGCCCGACCGCATCGCGTTGAAGCGCAGCTTCTGGCTGATCCGTCATGCCGACGACCGCGCCTCGCGCCGGCTGTCGCTGCTGGCCGACCTGCTGGCGCAAGGCCTGCGGGCCGAGGTCGCGCGCCTTGAATCGCTGCTTCGTCGCACTTGACGGATCACGATTCCGGGAAAAGGATGGTTTCAAGCACAATCGCCACCGGAGGATGCACCATGCTCGTCAATCAGTTGCTGTCGATGAAATCCAGCTCGGGCAAGCCGGGGATCGAGGCGCAGACGATCGTGACCATCCGCCCCGACGCCACCCTGGGCGATGCGGTGAAGATGCTGGCCGAACAGCGCATCGGCGCGGTTGTGGTGTCGGACGACGGGAAAAAGCCGCAGGGAATTCTTTCGGAACGCGACATCGTGCGCCAGCTCGGCACCCACGGTCCCGGCGTGCTGTCCACCCCCCTGGCCGAGGTGATGACCCGCGACGTGCAGACCTGCACGGTGGGCGACGACGCCCTGGTGATCCTGGAACGCATGACTCAGGGCCGGTTCCGCCATCTGCCGGTTGTCGACGGCGACGGCAACATGCTGGGCGTGGTGTCCATCGGCGATGCGGTCAGCGGGCGGCTGAAGGAACTCGCGGCCGAGAAGGAGGCGCTGACCGGCATGATCATGGGCGCCTGAGGGCCGCCCGCAAACGCTTGCAATCTCCACAGGAATCCGCTTTCCCTGCGGGGCAGGCAAGCATAAGGGCGCCCGTTCATGCGCATCGGTCTTTATCCCGGCACCTTTGATCCGATCACGCTGGGCCATGTCGACATCATCCAGCGCGCCATGGCGCTGGTGGACCGGCTTGTCATCGGCGTCGCCATCAACCGCGACAAGTCCCCCTTGTTCGGGCTGGAGGATCGGGTGGCGATGGTGCAGGCCGAATGCGACCAGATCGCGACCCGCACCGGCGGCGAGATCGTGGTCCACCCGTTCGAGAACCTGCTGATCGACTGCGCCCGCGACGTGGGCGCGCAGGTGATCGTGCGCGGGCTGCGCGCGGTGGCCGACTTCGAATACGAATTCCAGATGGTCGGCATGAACCGGGCCTTGGACGCCAGCATCGAGACGGTGTTCATGATGGCCGATGCCCGCCGCCAGGCCATCGCCTCGAAGCTGGTCAAGGAGATCGCGCGGCTTGGCGGCGACGTATCGAAATTCGTGACGCCTCCGGTGGCGCAGGCCTTGGCGGACCGTTACCGCGCATAAGGCTTGCGGCGATCCGATGCGCTGATAGCATCCATCCGAACGCGCGCCACTTTCGACCGGAGGGATCCTTGACCCGATCCGACCTGCCCGCGCGCGACCGCCACGCCGGTCCCGACAAAATCCCCGAACCCCGCCGCATCGGCTTGCCGGATCTGTCCGACGCGCTGACCCTGGGCTGGCGCGACTTCCGCCGCGCGCCGGCCTTCGGGCTGATCTTTTCGGCCTTCTATGTGCTGGGCGGCTGGGCCCTGGCCTCGGTCGCCTTCGCCTCGGGGCGGGACTGGTGGCTGATCCCCTTCATCCTGGGCTTTCCGCTGATCGCCCCCTTTGCCGCCACCGGCCTTTACGAGGTCAGCCGCCGGATCGAGGCGGGCGAGCCCCTGGACACCGCCCGCATCCTGCGGGTGGTGTTCGAACAGCGCCAGCGCCAGATCCCGTCCATGGCGATGGTGATCCTGCTGTTGTTCATGTTCTGGGTCTTTGTCGCCCACACGGTTTTCGCGCTGTTCATGGGCGTGTCGGCGCTGACCAACATCACCTCCTCGCCCGAGGTGCTGTTGCAGGGCCGGGGGCTGGCGATGCTGGTGCTGGGCACGGTCGTGGGCGGCGGGTTCGCGGCGGTGCTGTTCGCCTTCACGGTTGTGGGCCTGCCCCTGCTGATGGAGCGCGAGGTGGACTTTGTCACCGCCATCGTCGCCTCCTGCCGGGCGGTGGCGGAAAACCCGGGCGTCATGGCCGTCTGGGCCGCGCTGATCGCGATCTGGCTGTTCGCGGCGATCGTTCCGGGCTTTCTGGGGCTGTTGGTCGTGCTGCCGGTGCTGGGCCATGCAAGCTGGCACGTCTACCGCCGGGTGACGGGGGATCAGGGCAGGCGGGTGCCCGGGCCGGATCGGGAAGCGCATGTGGCCGGGCCGTGCGGCGCGGATGGCGCCGCCGCGATGCGGCAGGAAAAACGACCTTTGCCGAAGCGCGCCTAGCCGCGCCCGATGAAGCGCATGTTGGTGGCCATCACCGTCATGAACTGCACGTTCGCGCCCTGGGGCAGGCCCGCCATGTGCAGAACGGCATCGGCCACCACCGACACGTCCATCAGCGGTTCCGCGTCCGGCGCATTGGTGCTGACCTGGGTCAGCAGTTCCGTCGCGGCGTTGCCGATGTCGATCTGGCCGCAGGCGATGCCGAAAGGCCGCCCGTCCAGCGACAGCGCCTTGGTCAGCCCCGTCACCGCGTGCTTCGAGGTGGTGTAGGCGACCGACCCGGGACGCGGCGCATGGGCGGAAATCGACCCGTTGTTGATGATCCGCCCGCCTTGCGGATCCTGCGCGCGCATCAGCCGGAACGCCGCCCGGGCGCACAGGAACATCCCGGTCACGTTGACCGCGATCACCTCGCGGAAGGTGCCGGGATCCATCGCGTCCGGCGTCGCGGGGTCCGCCCCGCGCCCGGCATTGTTGAACAGCGCGTCCAGCCGCCCCCATTCGGCATGGGCGCGGTCGAAGGCCGCGTCGACGGCGCCCTCGTTCGTGACGTCGCAGGGCAGGATCAGCGCGGGGCTGCCGCCCGCCGTTTCGCGCAGGGCGTCCGCCCTGCGGCCCAGAACCGCGACCCGCCAGCCCGCCTCCAGAAAGCGCCGCGCGGTGGCCCGCCCGATGCCGCTGCCCGCGCCGGTGATCAGGATGGATCGCGCCTTGCTCATGTCAGATCGCCCTTTGCCGTTGCTGGCCCAGTCCGTCTATGCCAAGCCGCATCACCTGACCGCGCTGAAGATAGACCGGCGGCTTTTGCCCCATGCCCACGCCCGGCGGCGTGCCGGTGGCGATCACGTCGCCCGGATGCAGCGTGGTGAAGCGCGACGCATAGGACACGATTTCCTCGGGGCCGAAAACCATTGTCGCGGTGGTGCCGTCCTGGCGGCGGCGGCCGTCCACATCCAGCCACAGGCGCAGGGCGCGCGGGTCGGGAACCTCGTCCGCCGTGACCAGCCAGGGGCCCACGGGGCCGAATCCGTCGTAGCCCTTGCCCTTGTCCCAGGTGCCGCCGCGCCGCAACTGCCAGTCGCGTTCGCTGATGTCGTTGATCACGCAATAACCCGCGATGTGCCGCGCGGCCCGGTCCGGGGCGATGTCGCGCCCGCCGTCGCCGATGACGATGCCCAGTTCGACCTCCCAGTCCGTCGCGATTGAATCCGGCGGCAGGGTCAGGTCGTCGTCCGGCCCGGCGATGCAGCTGGTCCATTTGGTGAACAGGATGGGTTCCGCGGGCACCTCCATCCCGGCCTCGGCGGCGTGGTCGGCGTAGTTGAGGCCCACGGCCAGGAACTTGCCCACCCCGGCCACGCAGGCGCCAAGGCGCAGATCCTGCTGGGGCGTGCCCTCGACCAGGGGCAGGCGGGCCGGATCCAGCGCGCGCAGCGCCTCGAGCCCCGCGCGGGTCAGGCAGGCGCCCGAGATGTCCGCCACGTGGTCAGACAGGTCGCGCACCCGGCCGTCCGCGTCCAGCAGTCCCGGCCGTTCGGCGCCCTTGTCGCCGTATCTCACAAGTTTCATGCGTCCCCCTCCGGTTGAGATGGCCCAAGCCTAGCCCATGCCACCGCGCCGCATTTTGCCCGATCGGCAGAGGCTTTATGCCGCCGACGGTGAAAATCCGCGGTTTCGGCAACGGAAAACGGCCCGCCGCAGGACGGGCCGTCGCGTCCCGGAAAGGCGGTCACTCGGACGCGGGCGGGGCCAGCTTCCTGGTCGGGCCGTTGGCAAGGGGGTCTTCCTGCCGCTGGACCGAGCCTTCGAAATGCGCGCCGGATTCGATGGCGATGGTCTTGTGGATGATGTCGCCTTCCACCCGCGCCGTGGCGGTCAGGCGCACCTTCAGCCCGCGCACGCGGCCCACCACGCGGCCGTTCACCACCACCTCGTCGCCCACGATCTCGCCCCGGATGGTGGCGCTTTCGCCGATCACCAGCTGGTGGGCGCGGATGTCGCCCTCGACGGTGCCCTCGATCTGGATGTCGCCTTCGGTGCGGATGTTGCCCACAACCGTCAGGTCCGAGGACAGGACCGAGGGCGCGGACCGCCGCGCTGGCGTCGTTACCGGCGTTTCCGTCCGCTCGAGGCTGGGGGTCGCGGCAGGCGCATCGGGGTTGCTGGTCGCGGCGCCAGGGGCGGGGGGCGTTTGCGGTTTCTCGGTCACGCGGGTCTTACTGAACATTGCTTGCAGCCTTGATGAAGCTCATCGGGTCAACGGCCCGACCCTTCATGCGCACCTCGTAATGCAGATGCGGCCCGGTCGAGCGTCCGGTATTGCCCATATCACCGATCACATCGTCTTGCGACACCCTTTGGCCGACCTTCACGCGAATCCGCGACAGGTGGGCATAGCGGGTCTCGACCCCCAGCTCATGCTCGATCTTGATGAGGTTGCCATAGGCGCCCTGCCGGCCCGCATGAGTGACCACGCCGTCGCCCGTGGCATGGACCGGCGTGCCGACCGGCCCGGCCATGTCGATGCCCTCGTGGGCGCGCCCCCAACGGCGACCGAAGCCCGAGGTATAGCGGAAGGACTGCTTGACCGGCATCGCGAGCGGCAGCTTTTCCATGGCGATGCGATAGGTGTTCATCTGGTCCAGCGTGACGATGATCTGGTTGGCCTTGGTTTCGCTGTTGGTCAGGGCCGCGTCGCCGCGTGTCGAATAGGACATCGGCGTCAGCGGGCCGCCCTGGCCGGAATAGCCTTCGCGAATCGTTTCCAGCACGTCCTCGGGGTTCATGCCCACGGACCGGAACACCTCATCCAGCGGCTCGACCGAAATGGTTACGGCGTCTTCCAGCTGGGTCAGGATTTCATCGTTGCGCGCCAGGATCTGCTCGCGCTCGACCGACAGTTCCTCGACCGCCTGCCGGGCCTGCTCGGCCTCCTGCACGGCGCTGGCGCGTTCATCGGCGGCCTGGCGCAGTTCGCCCGTCACGATGTCCAGCGCGGCGGTCACCTCCTCGCGCCGGGCGGGGTCGGCTGCCGCATCGGTGCCGGCCGCGTCGGCCACCGCCCGCTGCCCGTCACGGCCGGCCCGCGCATCGCGCAGCGAGGACTGGACCACGTCCAGCCCGGCCTCCAGCTCGCGGCGCTGTTCCTCGGCGGCCAGCAGCTGCGACTGCATCTGCGAGACCTGCTCCAGCGCGACGGTGAAGCGGTTCTGCGCGGCCAGCGCCTCGGCCGCGCGGGCGTCGCGTTCCTGGGAAAGCTGGGTCAGCCGTTCCTCGAACGCGGCCTGGGTGCGGATGATCCCGTCGCGGGACGATCCCGCGCCCATGGCGTCGATGGCCAGGACCGAACTGGCGACCAGCGTCCAGCCGAACACAAGCGTGATGCCGCCGAGCGCGGCCAACTGGGTCAAGGGACGGAGGCGAACGGACCGGGTATCGTCGTCGGACCGCAGGAACAGGCGCTTTTCGGGCAGGATCCGTTCCAGCGAGGCATTCAGGCGGTCGGTCACGTTTGGCACTTCAGCTCCCCCGGCATGGCGCCCCCCTTGAATCGGGCGATCTGGTTCCAGTCCGCGCGGGGTAAACCGCATGTGTGCCTTCCTGGCAACAGCCGGACGGCTTTCGGTTCCCGCCATGCGCGGAACCTCGCCCCGGCGGGCAAGAAACCGCCGATAAACACAAGATGTTGCTTCCACGTCACGAGATTTCATAGGGAAGGGGTCCGTTCCGGTCCGCGGGAATTCGCAGGGGCCGGTCGATGGGCGGCACCGACCGTTGGTGGCAGTCGGGGCGCGGGCAGATGCGGCAGGAAATGCCGATGGGCTCGAAGGCGCGGGGCTTGGTCAGATCCAGCCCGTCGGCGTAAACGACGCTGCCCGCGTGGCCCACCTCGCAGCCCAGGCCGATGGCGAAGCGGCGCACCGGGGCGTTGAAGGCGCCCGCGTGCTTGGACACGTCGCGCGACATCAGCAGATAGCGCACCCCGTCGGGGGTTTCGGCCAGCTGGCGCAGGAAACGGCCCGGCTGCTCGAAGGCCTGGTGGACGTTCCACAGGGGGCAGGCGCCGCCGAAGCGGGCGAATTGCAGGCGCGTGGCGGAATGGCGCTTGGTGATGGTGCCCGCCTGATCGACGCGGACAAAGAAAAAGGGCACGCCCTTGGCGCCGGGGCGTTGCAGCGTGGACAGCCGGTGCGCCACCTGTTCCAGCGAGGCGCCGAACAGATGCGACAGCCGTTCGAGGTCGTGCCGCTCGGCCTGGGCGGCCGACAGGAAGGCGCGATAGGGCATCAGCGCCGCCCCCGCGAAGTAGTTGGCAAGGCCCACGCGCGCCACGTCGCGGGCGGTCTGGCTGCGGAAGCGCGCCAAATCCAGCGTCGCGTCCAGCAGGTCGGCCTGCCGTTCCAGCGCGACAAGATGCAGCAGCTGAAACACCTGCGTCGGCCGTTCGGCGGCGGCGTTGACCTGAATATCGCTTCCGTCCCGCCGGAAGACGGCATTGGCGGGCAGTTCCGTCCGCGTCACGCGGATGCCGCGCTGCGCAAGCGCCGCCACGCCCGCGTCCCACGGATCCAGCCGCTGGCCCGCCGGACAGGCGAAACGTTCCGCCGCCCGGTCCACCGCGTCGATATAGTTGTCGCAGTAATGGAAGAAGTCGCGCACCTCCTCCCACGGGGTGGACAGCGCGTTCTGGCCGGATGCGCCGATCGCCTCGTCCAGCGCGGCCAGGCGTTCCTGGCCCTGGCGATAGGCGCGGTACAGATCCAGGAAGGCGCGGGCCAGCACCGGCGCGTTGGTCGCGGCCAGCCGCAGGTCGGCCAGGGGCGGGACCGCGTCGAACAGGGGATCGGCCAGCGCCTCCTGCATGTCGATGACCATGCGTTCGGCGTCGCCCGCCGCCAGCGTGGACAGATCCACCCCGAATTCCTGCGCCAGCCGCACCAGCACCCCCACCGAGATCGGGCGGTGGTTGTTTTCCATCTGCGACAGATAGGGCAGGGACACCCCCAGCCGTTCGGCGAACCGCTTTTGCGTCAGCCCGCTGCGCGCGCGCGTTTCGCGCAGCGAGGTGCCCGCATAGATCTTCTGAGTGGCCATGACGCTTCCCCCCGTTTGCAAAGGCTGCTCTAGCCTTTGCAAAGCGGACCCGGCAAGGGCCTTGGCCGGGAAAAGGGGGATGGCGGGCGGCGGCATCATGGCCCCATCCTGGCGCACAAAGCCTAAGATATGGTTGCCGCTTGCGCCCCGGGCCCGCCCGGGCTTTGATCGGGCCATGAAGCAGCATGGCGGCAGCCGCATCCTGACCGGAACCCGCATCCGCGAACGCCGCCTGGCGTTGTCGCGGCGGCAGGCGGAGGTGGCGCGGGCGGCGGGGATTTCCGCCGCCTATCTGAACCTGATCGAACACAACCGCCGCCCCGTGGGCGACCATCTGGTTCTGCGCCTTGCCGCCGCGCTGGAGGTTTCGGCCACCGAACTGGCCGAAGGGCGTGAGGAGGCGCTGATCGCCGCCCTGCGCGAGGCGGCGGTGCGCCTGCCCGACGATGCCGCCCCCGAGGTGGACCAGGCGCCCGAACTGCTGGCCCGCTTTCCCGGCTGGGCCGGGGCGGTGATCGCCCTGGCGCGCCGGGCCGACGCGCTGGAACGCCAGCTTGTCACGCTGTCCGATCGGATGACGCAGGATCCCTATCTGCTGACCACCCTGCACGAGGTTCTGTCCGCCGTCACCTCGGTCCGCTCCACCGCCTCGATCCTGGCCGAAGGGGGCGAGATCCCGCCCGACTGGCGCGCGCGCTTTCACGCCAACCTGGACGCGGACAGCCTGCGCCTGTCCTCCACCGCGCAGGCGCTTGTGGCCTATCTGGACAGCTTCGACACGCAGGGCGCGATCTTCACCCCGCAGGAAGAGGTCGAATCCTGGCTTGCCGCGGGCGCCCCCCCGGTCGAGGAAGCGGGCGATCTGGCGTCCGACGCCGCGCGGGCCATGGCGCGGACCCATCTGCAACGGATGGAGGAAGAGCGCGCGGCCTTGCCCGACGCCGCGCTGGCTGCGGCCGCGGCCGAGGATCCCGACCCCCTGCGCATGGCCGCCCGGCTGCGCGTTCCGCTGGATCTGGTCATGCGGCGGCTGGCGGTGCTGAAGCCCGCGGGCTTCGAATCGGCGGGGCTGCTGGTTTGCGACGGATCGGGGGCGCTGACGCTGCGCCGCCCCGCGCCCGGCTTTCCGCTGCCGCGCCCCGGCGACGCCTGCCCGCTGTGGCCGCTGTTCCAGGCCCTGGCCGCGCCCCAGACCGCCATCGCCAACCTGGTCGAGGCGCCTTCGGGGCGGCGCTTCCGCACCCTGTCGCTGGCCACGCGCGACCAGCCGCTGGGCACGGGGGGCCCGGTTCTGACCCGCGCGCAGATGCTGATCCTGCCCGACGGACCCGGATCGCCCGTCCGCCCGGACCTGCTGATCGGCCCCGCCTGCCGCATCTGCCCGCGCGCCGGCTGCGTTGCCCGGCGCGAACCCTCGATCCTGGCCACGGCCTGAAGACAGGCTTTGACAGCCGTGACCTCGGCGTCACATTATCGGGACAAATGCCCGAGGGAGAGGGGGCCCCGGCGGTATGCTCGACATCCTGATGATCGAGGACGAACCCAACATCGCCGAGGCGGTGCGGTTCATCCTGACCCGCGAGGGCTGGCAGGTGGGGCTGCATGGCGACGGGTTGGGCGGGATCGAGGCGATCCGCAGCGAAAAACCCCGGCTGGTGATCCTGGACGTGATGCTGCCGCACCGGTCGGGAACCGAGATCCTGGCCGAGTTGCGCGGCGACCACGATCCGGGGCTGGCGGCGACGCCGGTGCTGATGCTGACCGCGCGGGGGCAGGCTTCCCTGACCCTGCCGCAGGCCGACGCGGTGCTGGCCAAGCCCTTCGCCAATGACGAGTTGCGCATGATGGTGCGCCGGATGCTGAACTGACCGCCGTGTCGGACCGGCCCTTGTTCCTTGAACGCGCCTCGTTCCGCCGCAGGCGGTTGGGCGATGCGGCCCGGGTGCTGCCGGTGCTGGCGGCGGTGCTGATTCTGGTCCCGGTCTGGTGGACGCCCGCCCTTGTCAGCTTTGCCGGGGGCGCGGTCTGGCTGTTCGGCATCTGGGCCGCGCTGATCGCAGCCGTCTGGGCGCTGCACCGCGCCCTGGCCCGGGCCGATGCCGCCACCCTGCGCGCCAGCCGGGCCATCGCGCAGGACGACGACCATGCCCTTTGAGGCGCTGGTCGCGGGCTGCCTGCTTTATGTCGCGCTGATGTTCGGCGTGGCCTTCGCCGCCGACCGCGCCGCCTCGCGGGGCAGGGTGCGCTGGCTGGACCATCCGGCGGTTTATACGCTGTCGCTGTCGGTCTATTGCTCGGCCTGGACGTTTTACGGCGCGGTGGGCTACGCCAGCCGCTCGGGACTGGAATTCGCCACGATCTATCTGGGGCCGACGGTGGTCTTCACCGGCGCCTGGTGGGGGCTGCGGCGGCTGGTGCGGGTCGCGCGGATGCACCATGTCACCTCCATCGCCGACCTGATCTCGGCCCGGTTCGGCAAGTCGAACCGGCTGGCCGCCCTTGTCACGCTGATCGCGCTGATCGCGGCCACCCCTTACGTCGCGCTGCAACTGCAATCGGTCAGCCTGTCCTTCGAGGTCTTCGCGACAGACAGCCTTGCCGACATCCCCATGGCCGGGGGCGGGGGCACGGCGCTGTGGGTGGCAGGGGGGCTGGCGCTGTTCACCATCCTGTTCGGCACCCGCAACCTGGCAGCCGACGAACGCCACCACGGCGTCGTCACCGCCATCGCGCTGGAGGCGCTGGTCAAGCTGATGGCCTTTCTGGCCCTGGGCGTCTTTGTCGTCTGGGGACTTGCCGACGGTCCCGCCGACATGCTGGACCGCATCGCGCGGCGCCAGAACGATCCCGGCTGGATCCTGAAACCCGACCGCTGGACCGCCTTGATCATCGTGTCCGGCGCGGCCGTTATCGCGCTGCCGCGCATGTTCCAGGTGCTGGTGGTCGAGGCCGCGGACGAGGACCGCCTCGCCACCGCCGGATGGGCCTTTCCGGCCTATCTGTTCGCCATGTCGCTGTTCGTGCTGCCCATCGCCGTGATGGGCCAGCAGCTTCTGCCCGCCGACGCCAACCCGGATCTGTATGTCCTGACGCTGCCCGCCGCATCGGGGCAGAACTGGCTGGCCTTTCTGGTCTTTCTGGGGGGATTCTCGGCGGCGACCTCCATGGTGGTGGTTTGCACCATCGCGCTGGCGACCATGATCTCGAACCACTGGCTGGTGCCCTTGTGGCTGATGCTGCGCCGCAAGCCGCAAACGGACGACCCCGAGGATTTGCGCGGCTTCGTCCTGAACGCCCGGCGGCTGGCGATCCTGGCGGTGATGGCGGTGGGATGGGCCTATTACCAGGCCACGGGCGGCACAACGGCGCTGGCGGCGATGGGGCTGGTGGCGTTCACCGGCATGGCGCAGGTGCTGCCCGCGATGATCGGCGGCCTCTTGTGGCGCGGGGCCAACCGGCGGGGCGCCTATGCCGGGGTGGGCTGCGGCTTCCTGCTGTGGCTGGCGATGATCTTCCTGCCCTCGGTCGGGATCGGGGCGCCCCCGCCGGTGCCGCGGGGGGTGGACCCGCTGGCCTTCGCGATCTTCCTGTCGCTGACGGTGAACACGCTGGCCTTTGTCGGCCTGTCGATCTTCGGGATGCCCGATCCGGTCGAACGGCTGCAAGGCCTGTCCTTTGTCAGCGCCGTGGATCCGATCCGCCACAGCAGCCTGGCGCGCAGCGCCGACGGGGCCGAGCCCCTGCTGGTCATGGCCCGCCGCGTCTGGGGGGCCGAGGACGCGCTGCGCTTCTTCCGCTCCGAGGCGGCGTTCCAGGGCAAGTCCGGCTATCTGCCCGACCTGACCCCGCGCTTCCTGACCCGGCTGGAACGGCGGCTGGCGGGATCCATCGGCGCGGCCACCGCGCACGCGATGATCGACAGCGTGGCGGGCGGGGCGGAACTGACCGTGTCCGACCTGATGCAGGTCGCCACCGAGGCGCAGCGCGCCAAGGAGGAAACGCAGCGCCTGGAAAACGCCACGGCGGAACTGGCCCGCACCGCCCGCCAGCTGCGCGAGGCGAACGACAAGCTGACCGCCCTGTCCGTGCAGAAGGACGCCTTTCTGGGCCAGATCAGCCATGAGCTGCGCACGCCCATGACCTCGGTCCGGGCATTTTCGGAAATCCTGCGCACGCCGGACCTGCCCCCGGCCGACCGCGACCGCTTCGCCAAGATCATCTACGACGAGGCCGGTCGGCTGACCCGCCTGCTGGACGATCTGCTGGATCTGTCGGTGCTGGAAAGCGGCCAGGCGCAGCTGTCGATCACGCCCGCCAACTTGCACGACCTGATTGAACGCGCGCTGTCGGCGGCCTCGGCCACCCGCCCCGAGCGCGTCTTTCGCGTGGACCGGGAACCGCTGGCCGAATATGTGGGCGTGATCACCGATCCCGACCGGCTGTTGCAGGTGCTGATCAACGTCATCAGCAACGCGCGCAAGTATTGCGACGCCGAACCCCCCGTTCTGGCGATCCGCGTCCGCCGGACCCTGCGCGGCGGCGCGCAGATCGACATCATCGACAA
This sequence comes from Paracoccus angustae, assembly GCF_042648745.1. Classification (NCBI taxonomy): domain Bacteria; kingdom Pseudomonadati; phylum Pseudomonadota; class Alphaproteobacteria; order Rhodobacterales; family Paracoccaceae; genus Paracoccus; species Paracoccus angustae. The sequence goes on along the minus strand of NZ_JBHRXY010000027.1, from coordinate 7,692 downwards.
CGGATCGGGGATCGAGACCGCGCGCCAGGCCCTGATCTTCGAGAAATTCGCCCGCCTGAACGATCCGGCGCGGGCCGGGGGCGCGGGCCTGGGCCTGGCCATCTGCCGCGAGATCATGGCCAACCTGGGCGGCGAGATCACCTATCTGCCCGGCCAGGGTGGCGCGGCCTTCCGCATCGTGCTGCCGCGCCGCCCGCCCGTCCCGGTCAACGCGGGGCTGCGGCGCGCGTAAACGCTTTTTCAACCGCTTCCTGCCAGGGTGAAGGCCAGGCAATGGACGATTCGGGGATGATCATGGCGCAAACGGGTCAGGCGGGACGGCTGCGGGCGCTGTTGCAGGCGCGCGCGGGGGCCGGCACGGGCAAGCCCGCGCGGCTGCCGCAGCCGCAGCCCTTGTCGCCCGCCCGCGCCGCCGCCAACGCGGTCGCCCGCGCCGCCGAACGGCTTTACCGCATGCCGGTGCTTCCCGTGGACATCAGGCCCGGCGCCGTCACGCTGGCCGAACTGCCCGAACTGCTGCCGGAACAATCCCTGCTGGTGGTTCTGCAAGGGCCGGGCGACCAGATCGGCGCCATGGCCCTCGGGTTCGAGACCGTGACCGCCCTGATCGAGGTGCAGGCCCTGGGCCGCGTCACCGCGCGCCCCGCCGAACGCCGCCGCCTGACCCGCAGCGATGCCGCGATCTGCGTCGATTTCGTCAACGCCCTGATGGCCGAACTGGGAACCGAGATGGCTGCGGTCGAGGGCTTCGGCCCCCTTGGGGCTTATCGCTATGCCACCCATCTGGACGATCCCCGTCCCCTGATCCTGATGCTCGAGGATCGGCCTTATCGCAGCCTGTCCTTCGATCTGCGCTTCGGCGGGGCCGAGACGCGCGACGGCCGCATCCTGGTCGCCCTGCCGCACAAGGCCGAGGCGCGCCCCGCCGAGCCACGGCCCGCCACATCCGCCACGCCCGCCGCGCCCGCGGGAACGCCCCCCGGCGCCAGCCTTGCCAGTGCCATGGCCGCCGCCCCCGTCGAGGTGGTGGGCGTTCTGTGCCGCCGCACCGTCACCTTGGGCGAATTGCGGGCCCTGGTGCCCGGCAAGCTTCTGCCCCTGCCGCGCGTCACCCTGGCCGAGGCGCGGCTGGAAACCCGCGACGGCCAGTTGCTGGCCATCGGCAAGCTGGGCGAGGCCGAGGGCTGCCATGCCCTGCGCCTTCAGGAATCCTGCCGCCCCGCCGCCGAACAGACGCCCGCCCCGGCCGCCGCGTCTCCGGTCCTGCCGCCCGCCGATCTGTCGGACAAGGATCCGTTCCGCGCCTCCCCCGATCCCCGCGCGATCGCCGGGGCGGCTTCGGCGCGGCTGGCCTCGGGGGCGTGATTCATTCTTTACACTTGAATTCCGGGCCTTCCGGCCGCATCTAACCCCCGTCCCGAATCAGCTGGGGCGATCAGAATGGAGTAACCATGGCCAAGGAAGAAATGCTCGAATTTCCTGGCGTCGTGAAGGAACTCCTGCCGAATGCGACGTTCAGGGTCGAGCTGGAAAACGGCCATGAGATCATTGCGCATATGGCGGGAAAGATGCGGAAGAACCGCATCCGCGTCCTTGCCGGCGACAAGGTGCAGGTGGAAATGAACACCTATGACCTGTCCAAGGGACGGATCAATTACCGCTTCAAGTGACGCGGGCGCCGCAATGACCGCGCCCATGCCGGGACAGGACGGCCCGCGCCTCGTTCTCGGCTCGGCCAGCCCGCGCCGGCTGGAGCTTCTGGCCCAGATCGGCATCGTCCCCGATCAGGTCCGCCACGCCGACATCGACGAAACCCCGCTGAAGGGCGAAAGCGCGCGCGGCTATGTCCGCCGCATCGCCCTGGCCAAGGCCGCGGCCTTGGAGCTAGCCCCCGGCGACGTGCTGCTTTGTGCCGACACCACCGTGGCGGTCGGCCGGCGCATCCTGGGCAAGCCCGCCTCGCGCGCCGAGGCGGCCTTGTTCATGCGCCTCATGTCCGGCCGCCGCCACCGCGTGCTGACCGCCGTTGTCGTGCGCCACGCGGGCAGAACGCGCGAGCGTCTGGTGGAAACGACGGTGCGGATGCGGCCGATCGGGGCGGCCGAACTGGACGCCTATCTCGACATCGGCGACTGGCAGGGCAAGGCGGGCGGCTATGCCATCCAAGGCGCCGCCGCGGCGTTCATCCCCTGGATCCAGGGCTCGTTCTCCTCCGTGGTGGGCCTGCCCTTGTCCGAAACCGCCGCGATGCTGGCGGCAAGCGGAATCACCATGAAGGAGTCTGCGCCATGAAGGGTCGCCAGGTCGTTCTGGGCCAACTGTTCGGCGCCGAGGCCGCCGCGCTTCTGGAGGACGGCCGTCTGGCCGACCTGCTGGTCGATGCCAGCGGGCTTGCCCCCCTTGTCCCCGGCGACATCTGCCGCGGCGTGGTCGAGCGGCTGATGAAGGGGCAGGGCGGGGTCTTCCTGCGCCTGCCCGACGGCCAGCGCGGTTATCTGCGCGACCGCTCCGGCCTGGGCGAGGGTCAGTCGCTGCTGGTTCAGGTCACCGGCGTGGCCGAGGAAGGGAAGGCCGTTCCCCTGACCTCGCGCATTCTGTTCCGCGGCCGCCATGTGCTGGTCACGCCGGGCGCGCCGGGCATCAACGTGTCGCGCCGCATCCGGGACGAGGATCTGCGCGCCGAACTGGAAGCCCTGGGCGCGGCCGCCGCACCCCCAGATGGCACCGGCGTCATCTTCCGCAGCCTGGCCGGATCGGCCGATCCCGACGACATCGCCGAGGAACTGCGCGGCCTTCTGGATCTTTCCGCTCGGATCATGGCAGAGCAGGGGGGGCAGCCCGAGCTGTTGCTGGGCGCGGCATCCCCGCACGAGCAGGCCTGGATGGAATGGGCCGATCCTGAACCCAACGCGGTCGAGGAAGGCGAGGACAGCCTTGCCCGCTGCGGCGTGCTGGAGGCCGTGGATGCGCTGCTGTTGCCCGCCGTTGCCCTGCCGGCCGGCGCCCATGCGGTGATCGAGCCGACCCGCGCCCTGGTTGCCATCGACGTGAACACCGGCAACGACACCAGCCCCGCCGCCGCCCTGAAGGCGAACATCGCCCTGGCCCGCGACCTGCCGCGCCAGTTGCGCCTGCGCGGACTTGGCGGGCAGGTGGTTGTCGATTTCGCCCCGATCCCCAAGCGCGACCGGGCCACGCTGGACCAGGTTCTGCGCGCCGCCTTCAAAGGCGAGTCGGCGGAAACCTCGCTGATCGGCTGGACCACGATGGGTCTTTACGAGATCAACCGCAAGCGCGACCGCATCCCTTTGCAGCGGCTTGCGCAGGGGGGGCGCTGATGGCCTGTCCGATCTGCAACAAGGCCGGCGTGCCCGAATATCGCCCTTTCTGTTCGAAGCGTTGCGCCGACATCGACCTGGGCCGCTGGCTTCGCGGGGCCTATGTGATCCCCGGCCAGCCGCTGGACGATCTTGCCTCGGACGGGGGCCTGGACGGGAATGCGGATGAAAAAAACCGCGCCGGGGGTCTGGACAGTCGCGGCAAGCGCCCGTAAACACCGCGTCACGCCACGCACCGAACGGTGCGCCAGGTCGCCCGGATAGCTCAGTTGGTAGAGCAGCGGATTGAAAATCCGCGTGTCGGTGGTTCGAATCCGCCTCCGGGCACCACAAAATACAACTAGAACAAATGCTTGGTTAGGTTGTGTTGGCTCGCATCAGGGCCAATATGGTTGTGGGTATCATTCGGGTATCATTCACCACGCAGCGACCTGCTACTGAACCTTCGCCCAAAAAGGAACAAAAAAAGAACTTTGTGGCCCTTGTGCCCTTGGCGCGCCATTCCCATATACATGATATGGCGCTCAATTGGGGGCGTTTCAGTTACGTGTTTAAACTGTCAAGGCCAGTTTCGCAGCCGGTGCAAGACGCGAGTTCGATCATTCGGGCTCCTCTCGCCAGCCACGCGGGCGGCTTTGCGGCAATTCGGCAATACCACATTGCCAGTTGTTTCACAGTATACACGACCACGTCGAAGACGAACGCACACCGCAGAACGGCGGGGGCGGAGATGTTAAGGGTCGGTGCGTTGACCCGATGCTCTTGCCCCCTCTCGCGGAGGCCGATGGAAGACGAGTTCGATTTCACCGCCAAGGACCTCAAGCACTATCCGCATTTCGATGCGCCGATCACGCTGAAGGAAATTCGCCACCTCGTCACAGACCCGCAAAGGGTGGCAGCCAATTCCTTCTACCCCTTTTTCCTCTATGAAGAGTCATGGCAGCCGTACCGCTCCACGGATGCGGCCAAGCCCGACAAGAAGACGCGACCGATCCGATACGGCGCGCGGCGAGACGCCTACATCTTTGCCTTCTACCGCCGGAAACTCTCCCGCCTCTATGAAGCGCGCCTCCGGGAGATGGGCATTGAGGATTGCCCGATAGCCTACCGGCAGGTGTTGAAGCCGAGGCTGGGCGGTGGGAAATGCAACATCGACTTCGCCAAGGACGCCTTCGATGAAATCGACCGGCTCGGGGATTGCGTGGCGGTTGCACTCGATATCAAAGGCTACTTCGAGAACTTGGACCACAAGCGGATCAAGAGCATTTGGTGCGACCTTCTGGGCGTTGATGAACTTCCGCCGGACCACTACGCGGTCTTCAAGAATATCACCAAGTATAGATACGTCGATCAGCGCTCTGTCTATTCGCGGCTTCCCGATCTTATTGCGCTGGCATCGAAACCAGCCAGCGAGGAAATCGGCAATGACGATACGCGCGACATGGGCCTTCAACGGCCAGACGAAAATCATCTTGGGCAACTGGCACCGTCTGTGGTGCCTGCTGTTCGGCCCGTTCTACTACCTGTTCAAGGGCATGTTCCTTTGGGCAATCTTGTCGCTGATCACGGCCAACGGCCTGTGGGTCGGCTTCCCCCTGTTCAACCGCGCCATCGTGCTGCGCCACTACCATCGCAAGGGGTGGGTGCAGGAATGACCGGCAGCACCTCTGCCCAAGCAGTTTGCCACCCGAGTGGAACCCGGCACGCGATATCGAAACCCAGCGCGAATGCGGACTGCATGAAAAGGCTCGGCAATTTGGGTCCGGCTTACGCCCGACAGACTGATAGATAGTCACCGTGTCGGTCCGAGGCGATCCGCGCGGCGCTGTCACAGGGCGACCACAGGGGGATGGGGGGAGGCTTTTTTTTTGTCGGCGCGCGCCCTGTGGGCGGACAAGGGGCCATGCATACTGCCGAGATTTTCGGCCCCCAGCCGATTTCAAGACCGTCAAGAACGCCAAGGCCGTCATGCATGTTCGTGGCGATGTTGAGGGTTCGAAGTGCGCCAACAAACACGATGGCGCTGTTGGCGTTCTTGGCGCACTTCATATCCTACCTGTGGTCACTCCTCGTCTGGCAGAGACAAGACCCAGCTTTTGCCCTTCTTCTTCGACACCACGCCCAAGGATCGCCGGGCGCGTTCCAGCGTCTTCTCTGAAATGTCGCGCGCGGCTGCCTCCTTTTCGACCTTGGTCGTGGCCTCTGGCCCGTTCTTGAGAAACACGCGCAGGAACTGGATGGCCTCGTCGAGCGCGGACATTTTGGGCGTGCCCCCCTCGGACGAAATCAGGTCATCGATGGTGATGTCTGATGGCCCCAGCCAGTTTAACGTCGCCATGCCGCCGTCATCGGCGTAAATTTCGTAGCTCTGGCTCTGCCCACGCTTCGCGATGTTGTGCTTGATGTGAACCACCAGCTTGGTCGAACTGTCATTCGGGTGTTCGCACACCAGAAACGCCGACCGTGCCGCGCCGATCACGTCCATCGACCCACCACCCCTATGGATGGCCTTGTCATGCTTGGCCTTGGTCAGGTGCCGGATGATCAGCACGGCCGTCTCGCCGGTTTCGGCAATGTCCTTGAGGAAGGAAAGAAGCTGCCGGATCACGTTCGGCTTATACATGTCCTGCCCACTCGGCACGTAGGCGAACAAGGGGTGCCGCGCAGCCAGCGCACGGGAAAACGCCTCGGCCTCGCTGACATCGTGGCGCGCATCCCAGAGCCAGAGGGCTTGGAAGCGATCAGGCGATGTTTCCCACACGTGGTTGGGCTGTGGTCTATAGGCGTCGGGGTCGCTGTCATCCATGTCGCACCAGCCCAATCGGGATGGCAGGGCGAACGTCCTTCTTCGACGGGCGCGCGAAAACGGGTTCGGGCAGAAGTAGAGGTTGCAATCCCAGCGCGAGTGCGCCCGGAAAAACCTGTTCAGACCCACGATCATCTTGTCTGCGCTGATCGCATGTTCGCGCCAGCGTTCACCATCGGGGTCGGAGGTGGCGACGAAGAGGAAGCTATCCTTCGGCGCGCCTTTCCAAATATCGTGGAGAAAGCCCACCATGCTCTGGTGGATGGCGAAATCGTCGTCGTAGTCCTTGAACGCATGGGGGTGCCCGAAACGCGGGCGACGTTGTGCTTTCACGCTGGAAGGCATGTTCTGTCCTTTCGGAAAATCTGGGAGGGTGGCAGGGCGCTTGGCCGACGGCACCGACGAGGCCCGGGTGCTGACGGTGCTGACGGTGGGCGCGCCAGGCCTGGCGCCCTTGCAGCGCATCCGCTCGGGCGCGGTGGGCACCGGGCTGGCCGAGCCGACCGTGGCCGCGACCCTGACGCTGGCACCCACCGCCCGGATCGTGGTCCCCGCAGGCCTGCCCGCAGGCATTGAAGAACTGATGAAACTCAGAAACCGAACCCGCGATCTTTTCGAGGTCTTGGATGATCGAAAACGAAAAGGCTCGGCGATTTCGCAAGAATTCAAGATCGATTTCGCAAACGCGCTGGCAGACGTTTTTGAACGGTATTTTCCAAACGCGCAGCCGTCACGCGGTGGCTATGACCGAACGCAAAACCCGAGTAGCGAGTATCAGGCTTTTCTAACAGCCTGTGCGCAGGAAGTGTTCGGTGACGGCTTCAAGTTCTCAGGCAACGTCTTGGATGAAGTCGCCAAACTGCGCGGCAACCGATAAACCTACGCATCGAACGCGCAACCTTAGCTACGCCTTTGATTTCGCGTGATTTCAATCTGTCATATGTTGTCCACACATGGGGCCGGCCTCTTTGTCAAACTGACGAAAGGGAAAACCATGAAGGACGAAATACACCTGCGAACGCTCGCCTCCCGCGCTGACCTCAAGCGCCTTGGCATCAACGTGAGCAACACAACCCTGCTGCGCTGGGAGGCCCGTGGGCGCTTCCCTCGGCGTATCAGGATGGCCGGGACCAGCGTTGCTTGGTTCCTGTCCGAGATCGAGGACTGGCTCGCTGACCGCGCCGCCGAGCGCGCCCGCACGCATTACGCAGACGCGGGGTGACCGGCTATGAGGATCATCAAGAAGAGGGGTTATTGTCCCAAATGCCTCGAAGAACTGGGCATGCTGAACAGCCCGGATCATCTGAGGGTGCTGGAAGCCCAAGGCAAGTTTCCTCGCCGGGTCGCCCCTCTCATGTGGGACGCGGACGAGGTTGACGACTGGCTTGAGCAAGTCACGGGCATCCGTCCGCAAAGACCGGTCTGCGACCGCTGACAACAACATCGGTGGGGCGACAGCCGCTTGGGCGCGACGGCGATGGCGTCGCCCGGCACCGGCATGCCCGTCACCTCGTCCAGCCAGATGTTGTAGCGGGTGCCGCGCACGGT
>NZ_JBHRXY010000026.1:0-37349 GCF_042648745.1 Paracoccus angustae | reverse complement strand
GACGAACCCGCTCGCCGCCGCGTGAACGGCGTGACCACTTTCAACCGCCTGCGCGGCGGAGAATACATGTTCATGCCCTCGATCTCGGCACTGAAATGGATCGCGAAAGGAGAGTGGGTCGGTTCCTGATCCGCTTTCCGGCCTGTCTTCGCCCAAAAACCGAAGGGACGTACCGTGCAATCCGAAATAGTGCAGCAGCACAGAGGATTATGGGCCAGAAACCGATTGATTGCATCTCGAGCCCGACCTGGGGCGAGCTTGAGGGCGGCAGGCGAGGGTTCCGTGCGGCCGGCTGTATCGAAGCGGCTCTGCCCGGCGACACGAGATCGGGCATGATCCACGAGAGCCGGGTGATCGCGTTGTGGCAAGCATGAACGGCCGCACCAACGAAGCCAGACTGCGGTTCCGGGGGCACGGTCGGCAGCTCAGGGCCTCTTGCTTCAATCCCCGCCCGCCCGCCGACCGACGATCTGCAGTCCTGCAATATCCCTCTCGTTGTCCATTACCGCCGGGCAGTCGCTGCTGCCCGCTCAGGCCGGCTTGACCGCAGGCGCTGCGGTCTGGCGCCCAAGCGTCCGGTAGACAGTCGGCCTTCAGACCCCGAACAGCTCTCCGCCGCCAAGGTCCGCAGCGTCTACAGGGCCGAAGGCCGAAGATCGATCCGGTGGAGGTGCGAAGGCTGCATGAAGAGGAACGGCTCAGCCCCACCGCCATCGCTCGGCGGTTGGGGATTGCACGCTCTTCGGTCTACCGCTTCCTGCCTAGGGTCGAGCAGGTAGATGATCTGTGAACGGGCTCGAATGGCTAAGCCTGAACAGCAGTTATTTGCTTCACGGCAATGATTATAATCGTTTGTCCGAAGTCGTTCGACTTAGGCAGCCCTCAAGACTCCAGCCCTCAGACTTTTTCGGTGAGTTCCGGCAGGACGGTGAAGATGTCTCCGACCAGTCCGTAGTCGGCGACCTGGAAGATGGGGGCTTCCTCGTCCTTGTTGATGGCGACGATGACCTTGCTGTCCTTCATCCCCGCAAGGTGCTGGATCGCGCCCGAGATGCCGGCTGCGATGTAAAGCTCGGGGGCGACCACCTTGCCGGTCTGGCCCACCTGCCAGTCGTTCGGGGCATAGCCGGAATCGACCGCGGCCCGGCTGGCGCCCACGGCAGCGCCCAGCTTGTCGGCCAGCTTCTCGATCAGCACGAAGTTCTCCTTGGAGCCGATCGCGCGGCCGCCCGACACGACCCGCTTGGCCGAGGTCAGTTCGGGGCGGTCCGAGGCCGCCACGCGGTCCTCGACCCAGGCCGACAGCCCCGGATCGGCGGCGGCCGAGACGGGCTCGACCGGGGCCGGGGCGCCCTCGCCGGCGGCGTCGAAGCTGGCAATGCGGACCGTCAGCACCTTGATCGGGTCCGAGGACTTCACCGTCTGGATCGCGGCCGAGGTGTAGACCCCGCGCTCGAATGTGTCGGCGTCCACCACGCGGCTGACCTCGGGGATCACCATCACGTCCAGAAGGGCTGCCGTGCGCGGCAGGATGTTGCGCGCATCCGTCGTCCCCGGCGCGGCGATGTGGCTGAACTGCGGGGCCAACTGCACCAGCAGCGCCGCCATCGGCTCGGCCAGGCGGTGGCTGTAGGCGGCATCCTCGGCCACCAGCACCTTTGCCACGCCCGCGATCTTCGCGGCCTCGGCGGCGGCCGCCTGCGCGCCCGCGCCCGCGACCAGCACCGTCAGGTCGCCCAGGGGCTTCACCGCCGTCACGGCCTTGGCCGTCGCATCCCGGTTCAGCCCGTTCTCGGCCATCTCGGCCAGCAGCAGCACCGCCATCAGATCACCCCCGCGGCTTTGAGTTTCGACACCAGCTCGTCGACCGAGGCCACCTTGACCCCCGCCTTGCGCCCCTCGGGCTCGGCCGTCTTCACGACGGTCAGACGCGGGCTCACGTCCACGCCGTAGTCACCCGCCGTCTTCTCGACGAGCTCCTTCTTCTTGGCCTTCATGATGTTGGGCAGGCTCGCGTAGCGCGGCTCGTTCAGGCGCAGGTCGGCGGTCACGATCGCGGGCAGCGTGACCTCGATCACCTGCAGCCCGCCGTCGATCTCGCGCGTCACGCTGGCCTTGTCGCCGGCGACCTCGATCGCGCCGGCCTGCGTCGCCTGCGCCCAGCCCAGAAGCGCGGCCAGCATCTGGCCGGTGGCGTTCATGTCGTTGTCGATCGCCTGCTTGCCCATCAAGACCAGCCCCGGCTGCTCCTCGGCCACGATGGCCTTGAGGATCTTGGCCACGGCCAGGGGTTCGATGTCCTGGTGCACGTCGTCGGCCGCCACCACGAGGATGCCGCGGTCGGCCCCCATCGCCAGCGCCGTGCGGATCGTCTCGGCCGCCTGCTTCACGCCCACCGAGACCACCACGATCTCGGTGGCGACACCCTTTTCCTTCAGCCGGATCGCTTCCTCGACCGCGATCTCGTCAAAAGGGTTCATCGACATCTTCACGTTCGACAGGTCCACCCCCGACCCGTCCGCACGCACCCGCGCCTTCACGTTGTAGTCAATCACGCGCTTGACCGGCACAAGAAGCTTCATGGCTGCATCTCCTCAGAAGAACGCCTGCAGGCCGGTCTGGGCACGGCCGAGGATCAGGGCGTGGACGTCGTGGGTGCCTTCGTAGGTATTGACGGTTTCCAAGTTCACCATATGGCGCATCACCGGGTATTCGTCCGAGATGCCGTTGCCGCCGTGCATGTCGCGGGCCACGCGGGCGATCTCCAGCGCCTTGCCGCAGTTGTTGCGCTTGATCAGGGAGATCATCTCGGGCTGCATCCGCCCCGCCTCGAAGAGGCGCCCCACGCGCAGGGCGGCGTTCAGGCCGAGGGTGATCTCGGTCATCATGTTGGCGAGCTTCAGCTGGTGCAGCTGCGTCTGCGCGAGCGGCTTGCCGAACTGCTTGCGGTCAAGCCCGTACTGCCGCGCCGCGTGCCAGCAGGCCTCGGCCGCGCCCATCGAACCCCAGGCGATGCCATAGCGCGCCCGGTTGAGGCAGCCGAAGGGACCGCCCAGGCCCTCGGCGTTCGGCAAAAGCGCGTCCTCGCCCACCTCGACCTCGTCCATGACGATCTCGCCGGTGACGCTCGCCCGCAAGGACAGCTTGCCCTCGATCTTCGGCGCCGAGAGGCCCTTCATGCCTTTTTCCAGCACGAAGCCACGGATCTTGCCGCCATGCGCGTCGGACTTGGCCCAGACGACGAAGACATCCGCGATGGGGCTGTTGGTGATCCACATCTTGGACCCGTTCAGCCGGTAGCCGCCGGGGGTCTTTTTCGCGGTGGTCTTCATGCCGCCGGGGTCCGAGCCCGCATCCGGCTCGGTCAGGCCGAAGCAGCCCACCCATTCGCCCGAACAGAGCTTCGGCAGGTACTTGCGCCGCTGCTCCTCGGACCCATAGGCGTTGATCGGGTGCATGACCAGGGACGCCTGCACCGACATCATGGATCGGTAGCCCGAATCCACCCGTTCGACCTCGCGCGCGACAAGGCCGTAGCTCACATAGCCCGCACCGGTGCCCCCGAACTCCTCGGGGATGGTGACGCCCAGCAGGCCCAGTTCTCCCATCTCGGTGAAGATGGCACGGTCGGTCTGCTCGGTCCGGAAGGCCTCGCGCACGCGGGGAGCGAGGTGGCCTTGGGCATAGCTCCGCGCGGTGTCGCGGATCATGCGCTCTTCCTCGGTCAGTTCGTCTTCCAGCAGGAAGGGGTCTTCCCAGCGGAAGCTGCCGATGCGGTCCATCTTCATGGTGGTTTCTCCTATCTGAATCAGGCGAGTTCAATAAGCATTACGGTGGTCATGCCAGGCCTATCTTGGGGTCGCGAGGCACCGGCCTTCTTACATGTTGGGATAGTTCGGCCCGTCGCCGCCCTGCGGCGTGGTCCAGACGATGTTCTGCGACGGGTCCTTGATGTCGCAGGTCTTGCAGTGGACGCAGTTCTGGAAGTTGATCACGAAGCGCGCACCTTCGGGCACCGACTTGTCCTCGACCACCTCGTAGACGCCGGCCGGGCAATAGCGCTGCGCCGGCTCGGCGTATTCCGGCAGGTTCACCCGGATCGGGACCGTGGGGTCCTTCAGCTTCAGGTGGCAGGGTTGGCTTTCCTCGTGGTTGGTGAAGGAAAAGGCCACGTTGGTCAGCCGGTCGAACGACAGCTTGCCGTCGGGCTTCGGGTAGTCGATCGGGCGATAGTTCTTCGCGGGCCGGGTCGCGGCGGCGTCGGTCTTGCCGTGCTTCCAGGTTCGCAGGATGTTGCGGTTGAAGAGGCTGGCGACCCACATGTCCATGCCGCCCAGCATCAGGCTGCCCACCATGCCGGTGCGCGACCAGGCGGGCTTGACGTTGCGGACGCGCTTGAGGTCATGGGCGATGGGGCCCGTGCGGACATCCTGTTCGTACTCGACCAGCTCGTCGCCCTCGCGTCCCGCCGCGATGGCCGCCGCGGCCGCGTTCGCCGCCGCGATCCCCGACAGCATGGCGTTGTGGTTGCCCTTGATGCGGGGAACGTTGACCATTCCCGCCGAGCAGCCCAGCAGCAGCGCGCCCGGCACCGTCATCTTCGGCAGCGACTGCCAGCCGCCTTCGGAAATCGCGCGGGCGCCATAGGCCACGCGCTTGCCGCCTTCCAGCAGCTCCGCGATGGCCGGGTGGTGCTTGAAGCGCTGGAACTCGGCGTAGGGGTAGAGATACGGGTTCTCGTAGTTCAGGTGGACCACGAAGCCGATGAAGACCTGGTTGTTCTCGGCATGGTAGATGAAGGACCCGCCGCCCGCGTTCTTGCCAAGGGGCCAGCCCATCGTGTGGACGACGGTGCCTTCCTTGTGCTTGGCGGGGTCGATCTCCCAGATCTCCTTCATGCCGATGCCGAACTTCTGCGGCTCGTGCCCGGCGGACAGGTCGTATTTTTCGATCAGCTGCTTGGCGAGCGATCCGCGCACGCCCTCGGCGATCATCACGTACTTGCCGCGCAGCTCCATGCCCGGCTCATAGGACGGGCCGGGGGTGCCGTCGGGGTTCTTGCCCATCTCGCCCGCGACGACGCCGGCCACGCGGTCACCCTCCATCACCAGCTCGGAGGCCGCCATGCCGGGGAAGATTTCCACGCCCAGCTCTTCGGCCTGCTCGGCCAGCCAGCGGCAGACGTTGCCCATGCTGACGATGTAGTTGCCGTGGTTCGACATCAGCCGCGGCATCGGCCAGTTGGGGATGCGCGCCGAGCCCGCCGGGCCCAGCACCACGAAGCTATCCGAGGTGACGGCCGTCTTCACCGGCGCGCCCTTGTCCTTCCAGTCGGGGATCAGCGCGTTCAGGCCCACCGGGTCCAGCACCGCGCCCGACAGGATATGCGCCCCGACCTCGGAGCCCTTTTCCAGCACCACCACGTTCAGGTCCGGGTCGATCTGCTTGCACCGGATCGCCGCCGACAGGCCCGCAGGCCCCGCCCCGACGATCACCACGTCGAATTCCATCGATTCGCGTTCGATCGTGCTCATCCTTTCTCCTGGGTGTCGAGCGCATCGCGGAACGTCTCGACCAGCTTCTGCTTGAGAACCTTGCCGTTTGGCGAGGTCGGCAGCATCGTCGTAACGATGATGCGCGTGGGCCGCTTGTAGGGCGAAAGGCGCTCGGCCACATGCTCGCGCAGGTCCTTTTCGCTTACCCTGCCGGGATCGTCGGTCTGGCAGAAGGCGAGGACCTCCTCGTTTCCACCCTTGGTCTTACGGCCGATCACGGCGGTCTGGATTACAAGGGGATGGTCGTTCAGCGCCGCCTCCACCTCGGGCGGATAAACGTTGAAACCGCCACGGATGATCAGCTCGCGCGCGCGCCCTGCGATATGCAGGTTGCCGTCCTCGTCGATGCGGCCCAGATCGCCGGTGCAGAGGAAGCCGTCCGCGTCGAAGGCAGCGGCCGTGGCCTCGGGGTTGCGGAAATAGCCGGGCATGACATGCGGGCCTCGGGTCTGGATCTCGCCCACGCCATCGGGGCCCACGTCGCGCAGGCGCAACTCGACGCCGGGCAGGGCCGGGCCAACGCTCACATCGGGCACACCCGGCGGGTTGGTGGTCAGGGTGACGCCCGCTGTCGTCTCGGTCAGGCCATAGCCGTTCTGCAGTGCCACGCCATAGAAGGCCTCGGCCCGCCGCTTCCAGTCGGGATCAAGCGGCGCGGCCCCCGACGACACATAGCGCAGCCGTCCCGGCGGCAGGCGGGTGCCGCCCGCCTCCTCCATGATCAGCGCGTGCATCTGCGGGACCGCGGGCAGGACGCTGACGCCCCCCTGCAAGGCCTCGACCACGGCCGGGGCCGAGAAGCGCGGGAACAGCCACAGCTCGGCCCCCGCGACGGTGCTGGCGATCATCATCGAGGTCAGGCCGAAGACATGCGTCATCGGCAGCACGCCCAGAATCAGGTCGTCGGGCGTGATCTCGCGCATCCGGGCCGAGGTCTGGCCGCCGAACAGCAGATTGGCGTGGCTGAGCATCACCCCCTTGGGCGTGCCGGTCGAGCCGGTCGTGTAAAGGATCACGGCCGTCTGCTCGGGACCTGCTGCCACAGGCTCGGGCGTCGCGGAAGGGCGCGGCCCGGCGATCGCCAGACTGCCCAACAGCGTGTTCCAGCCAGCCGCATCGGCGATCTCGGCGTGGGTGCGTGCCTGGGGCGAGACATGGGTCAGGTAAACCGTCAGCCGCGGGTCGGCGTGGTCCGCGATGCGGTGCAGCTCGTGCTCGGTCATACGGGCATTGACGGGCACGGCCACCGCATCGAGCCGCGACGCCGCCATGATCAGCCCCACCAGCGCGGCACAGTTTTCCGCCAGGATCAGCAGGCGGTCGCCCGGCCGGAGGTCCCGCGCTTTCAGTTCGGCGGATAGCACATCCACGGCGGCGGATAGTTCACCATAGGTGAAGGTTCTGCCGTCGTGATCGCGCAGCGCAGGCGCATCCGGGCGGGTGCTGCGTTGGGTGTCGAGCGGATCGTGTATGCGGGTCATGGTCATCGGCGGGTTTCCTTCTTCTCGGCGCCAGAACTGCCGCGACCGAAATCCGGCACAGCGCGGCTCAGGCGAGCTTTCAGGCCCGCAGCGGCCTCAGGGGCGGCCAAGGCGTCGGCCATAGCTTCGGCCTTGCGGTCGAGCTGAGCGTCGAAATCACCGTCGCGGGCCGAGGCCAGAAGCCGCTTTATCGTGCCCTGGGCTGCGGCGGGACCTTGCGCGAACCGCGCGGCCAAATCGGCGGCGCGGGCCAGCGCTTTTCCGGGCGGCACGAGGTCTGTCACCACGCCCATCCCGGCGAGGGTAGTGGCGGAGACCGGATCGCCTGTCAGGCACATCCGGGCCGCGAAGCCCGCCGGCACCCTGCGCGCCAGCGAAGCGGTCAGTCCGCCGTCCGGCACCAGCCCGACACGGACATAGGCGGCGGTGAAGCTCGCGTCCTCCGCCGCCACGAGCAGGTCACAGGCAAGCGCGATCGACAGCCCTGCCCCGGCCGCGCCGCCTTCGATGGCGGCAATGACGGGGCGCGGGCAGGCGCGGATCGCGCGGATGGTGTCATGCAGGTCCTCGATCAACGCGCGCCGTTCGTCCCGGCTCGTCGCGGCACGGGTCGCCAGCGCGTTCAGGTCGCCGCCCGCACAGAAATATCCGTCCGCCCCGGTCAGTACCACGGCGCCCAGGCGATCCTCGGCCGCCGCCTGCTCCAGCGCCGCGCGCAGGCTGACATACATAGAAGGCGCCAGCGCATTGCGGCGGCCGAAGTTCGACAACGTCACCTTCAGGTGATCGCAGCGGTCCTCGACTCGGGCCTCGGCTTGCGCGGATGTCATGGGTTGTCCTTGGGGCTGCTCTTGGTCCCGGTGGGGACGCGCTTGAAGACCCCGCTCGCCGTCGCGATCAGGGTGCCATCGTCATGGACCAGATCGGCCGCGACGAAGAGCAGGCTGCGCCCTCCCCCCACCACTCGTCCGGTCGCGGTGACGCCGCCCTTCAGAGCGGGTCCCACGTAGTCGATATTGAGCGAGACCGTGAGGAACGGCTGGCGGCCGCTGTCGTCCACGGTCAGGCTCGCCGTTGCGCCGGCAGCGCTGTCGAGCAGCATTCCTGCGATCCCACCGTGCAGCACGCCGTGGCGGTTCGTGTGGCGTTCGTCCAAGACCAGCCGGCAGCGGGCGCGCCGGTCGGGTTGGCCCACGTCCAGCGTGTAGCCGACCATGCGCTGCGCGCCGGTTTCGTCCTCGATGATGGCCCCGCCGCTCATGCGGCGCTGACCGCGATGAAGCGTTCCAGGTGATGGTCGCTGTCACCGAAACGGGCGTCGGCGGCCAGCAGGCGGCGGGCGAGGGGCGCGAGCTCGTATTCCTCGGTCATCCCGATGCCGCCGTGAAGCTGGATCGTTTCCTCGGCCACGTAAAGCGCGACCCGGCCCACGAGCGACTTGGTGGCCGCGACATGGCGGTCACGGTCAGGGGCGTCGAGGTTTCCCGCGAGGTTCCAGACAGCCGAGCGCGCCTGCTCGACCTCGGTCAGCAGGTCGGCCATGCGGTGCTGGACCGCCTGGAAGGACCCGATCGGACGGCCGAACTGCTTGCGGGTCTTGAGGTAGTCGGTCGTCAGCTCGACCGCCTTTTCCATCACCCCCAAGGCGTCGGCGCAGACGGCGAGGATCGCGGCGGCGAGCGGTTGTTCCAGAAGCGATACGTCCCCGATCCGGCGGGCGGCGGTATCCTTCAGCGTGACCTCGGCCGCGCGGCCGCCGTCCATCAGGGCATAGCCGCGCATGGCCAGCCCCTCGGCTCCGGCCTCGACCAGCCACAGCCCGTCTGTAGCCCGCACGATCAGGTGGGTCGCGTCCTCGGCCCCCGGCACGACCGACTTCTCGCCGGTCAGCCGGTCGCCCTCGGCGCGGGTCGCCACGGTGCCGTCATAGCGCTGTCCGGGTTCGTCCAGCGCAACCGCGACGCGGGCCTCGCCGCTGGCGGCGGCCTCGGCCAGATCGGCCTCGCCCGCGGCGGCCAAGATGCCTGCGCCCAGCACCACGCTGTCCAGCAGCGGCATGACCGCACCTGCCCGGCCGAGCGTGCGGAACACCATCAGGATGTCCGCCCCGGTGCCGCCGAAGCCGCCGGCCTCTTCGGTCATCAGGGCCGCGCCCGTTCCCAGGTCGAACAGGGCGGCGCTGTCCGGGCCGCGTTCCAGCGTGCGCGCCAGGCTTTCGCCCAGCATGGTCTGTTCCTCGGTGAAGCCGAAATCCATGATGCGGTTCCCCTCAAAGCCCCAGCAGGGATTTGGCGATGATCCCCCGCTGGATTTCGTTCGAGCCGCCATAGATCGACAGCTTGCGGTTATTCAGATAAGCGCGGGTCGCCCCTGCCGCCTCGGTCGGGCCGGGGGGGGCATCGTCATTCGCGCCCTCCAGCGCCTCGGAGGGGAAGGCCAGCGCCCAAGGGCCGACCGCGCGGCGGGTCAGGTCGTTGATCGCCTGCCGGATCTGGGTCCCCTTCAGCTTCAGCATCGAGCTTTCCGCCCCCGGCACCTGACCCGCAGCCGCCTGCGCCAGCATCCGCAGGTTGGTGGTGGACATCGCCATCAGGTCGATCTCGACCTCGGCCAGGCGGGCGGCGAACAGCGGATTCTCGATCAGCGGCCTGCCGTTCGCGACCTGGGCCCGCGCAATCCGTTTCAGCGCGGCAAGGCCCGCCGTGGCGAAGCCCACACCCGCGATGTTGGTGCGCTCATGCGTCAGCAGATACTTGGCGTAGGTCCAGCCCTTGTTCTCCTTGCCCACGAGGTTCTCGACGGGCACGCGCACGTCGTCGAAGAAGACCTCGTTCACCTCGGGCGTGCCCTCCAGAAGGACGATGGGCCGCACGGTGATGCCGGGGGTGGTCATGTCGATCAGGAGGAAGCTGATCCCCTCCTGCGCCTTGACGGTGGAATCGGTCCGCACGAGGCAGAAGATCCAGTTGGCGTGCTGCCCCAGCGTGGTCCAGGTCTTCTGCCCGTTGACGATGTAATGGTCGCCGTCGCGCACCGCCGTCGTCTTGAGCGAGGCGAGGTCCGACCCCGCGCCGGGTTCCGAGTAACCCTGGCACCACCAGTCCTGCCCGTTCAGGATGCGCGGCAGGTAGTGGTCCTGCTGTTCCTTCGACCCGAACTTCTGCAGCACCGGCCCCAGCATGGCGATGCCGAAGGGCAGGATGCGCGGCGCATGGGCCAGCGCGCTTTCCTCCTCGAAGATGTGGCGCTGGATCGCGGTCCAGCCGGCGCCGCCGAACTCAACCGGCCAGTTGCCGGCAAGCCAGCCCTTCTCATTTAGGACGGCGTGCCATTCCTCGATCTCGTCCTTGGTCAGCTCCTGATGAAGCCGGACCTTTTCGGACAGCCGCGCGGGCAGCCGGTCCTTCAGGAACTGGCGGACTTCGTCGCGGAAGGCCTGGTCGCTGGCCGAAAAGCTCATGTCCATGGCGGTTTTCCCCTCAGAAGATCTCGATCAGGCCGGCAGCGCCCTGGCCACCGCCGATGCACATGGTGACGACGCCCCATTTCGCGCCGCGCCGCTTGCCTTCCAGCAGGATGTGGCCGGCCATGCGCGCCCCAGTCATGCCGAAGGGGTGGCCAATGGCGATCGAGCCGCCGTTGACGTTGAACTTGTCAGGGTCGATCCCCAGCCGGTCGCGGCAGTAAAGCGCCTGGCTGGCGAAGGCCTCGTTCAGTTCCCACAGGTCGATGTCGTCCACCGACAGGCCCGCCCGTTCCAGCAGGCGCGGCACGGCGAAGACTGGGCCGATGCCCATCTCGTCGGGCTCGCACCCCGCAATGGCGAAGCCACGGAAGGCGCCAAGCGGCGTCACCCCCTCGCGCGCGGCAAGTTCGCCGTCCATAACGACCAGAGCCGCGGCACCGTCCGACAGCTGCGAGGCGTTGCCGGCGGTGATGAACTTGTCCTCGCCCTTGACCGGCTTCAGCGCGGCCAGCCCCTCCAGCGTGGTGGACGGACGGTTGCATTCGTCGCGGTCGAAGGTGGCTTCCTCGTGCCGGACCTCGCCCGTGGCCTTCTCGATGACGGCGCGGGTCACATTGATCGGAATGATCTCGTCCGCGAACAGCCCCGCCTGCTGCGCGATGGCGATGCGCTGCTGCGAGCGCAGGGCGTATTCGTCCTGCGCCTCGCGGCTGACGCCATAACGGGCGGCTACGTTGTCGGCGGTGTCGATCATCGGCAGATACAGGTCGGGCTTGTGTTCCTCGATCCAGGCCTCGCGCGAGTTCCGGGGCGGCGGCTGGACCAGGCTGATCGATTCAACCCCGCCCGCCAGTACGGCCTGCGCGCCTTCCTGCTGGATCATGTGCGCGCCCATCGCCAGCGCCTGCAGGCCGGACCCGCAGAAACGGTTGACTGTTGTGCCTGCCACACTGACGGGAAAGCCCGCGCGCACGACGATCTGGCGGGCGATGTTGCCGCCGGTGACATATTCGGGATAGCCGCAGCCCCAGATGCTGTCCTCGATCAGCGCGGGGTCGATGCCGGCGCGTTCCACGGCGACCGCTGCGACGCGCCCGCCCATCGTCGCGCCATGGGTCAGGTTCAGGCTGCCGCGCGCAGCCTTGCCGATGCCCGTGCGGGCGGTCGAAACAATGACGGCGTCCTTCATTTCATGTCCTTTCCGGTGTTCACGTCGGCCAGTTTCCCGCCTTCGGCAGCAAGGCGCGCCAACAGGGGAGAAATCTGCCAAAAATAGGGGTCTTCTTGGGCGAAGCGGGCGATGTTGGCCGTAATGCGGTCCAGCCCCTGCGTGTCGGCCCAATGCATCGGGCCGCCCTTCCATCGGGGAAAACCATAGCCATGCAGCAGCACCACATCGATGTCCGAGGCCCGCGTGGCGATACCTTCGTCGAGGATCTTTGCCCCCTCATTCACCATTGCCGCCATGTAGCGGGACCGGATCTCGTCTGGCGCGAAGCTGCGCGGCGCAGCGCCCAGTTCGCTGCGGATGCCGTCAAGCAATCCGGCCATTCCGGGATCGGGACGGCCCTGTGGGGTTTCGTTGTCATAGATGTAATAGCCGCGGCCAGTCTTGCGACCGAGCCGCCCGGCCTCGACCAGCCGATCGGCAAAGACCGGCACCCGTTCGCGCGGGTCGCGGGTGGGCGCCTTGCGCTGACGGGTGGCATAGCCGATGTCAAGCCCGGCGAGGTCGCCCACCTGATAGGGACCCATCGGGAAGCCGAAGCCGACAATCGCCTGATCGACGTCGTAAGGCGAGGCGCCGTCCAGCACCATGTGGTCGGCCGCCGTGCGATAGGCCAATAGCATCCGGTTGCCGATGAAGCCGTCGCAGACGCCCGAGCGCACGCCGATTTTGCCCATCCGCTTGGCCAGCGCAAAGGCGGTCGCCACCACGTCCGGGGCAGTGCAGTCCGCCACGACAATCTCCAGCAGCCGCATCACGTTGGCGGGCGAGAAGAAATGCAGCCCAATCACGTCCTGTGGGCGTAAGGTCGCTTGGGCGATCAGGTTCACGTCGAGATAGGACGTGTTCGTCGCCAGCACCGCGCCGGAGCGGCAGATGCTGTCGAGGGTCCGGAACACCTCGCGCTTGACGTCGAGATCCTCAAACACCGCCTCGATCACCAGATCGACCTCAGCCAGCGCATCATAGGCAGCGACGGCGTGGAACGCCTGCGAAAGCATCCCGTCGCGCGTGTCAGGGGCAAGCTTGCCACGCTTGACGGCGCCCTCCAGCATCTTGCCGATGCCTGCGGCCGCTTTGTCCGCCGAAGATTGGTCACGTTCGACCAGCGTCACGTCCAGCCCTGCCGTCAGCGCGGCGGCCGCAATGCCTTGCCCCATGGTGCCGCCGCCGACGATGCCGACGCGGTCCAGCTTGCGCGGGCTGACGCCGGTCAGATCGCCCTGCTGCGCGGCCCGGCGCTCGGCGAAGAAGGCGTGGATCAGCGCCGCGCGCTCGGGTGTCTGCATCAGGTCCATGAAGGCGCGGCGCTCATGCGCCACGCCCCCGGCAAAGGGCATCGCGAGCCCCTCGACGATGGTGGCGAGCGCCCGCATCGGGGCCACCTGCCCGCGGGCGGACTTCGTGACCTTTCGGCGCCACTCCTCCACCATCGCCGCGTCAGCCGCCGGAGCCTCGGCTTCACCCAGGCGGCGAGGCCCGGCCCCCTGGTTCAGCAGCCGCCGCGCCTCGGCCTCGCCTGCGGCGCGGGGGTCGGTCCCTTCGGCCACGGCGTCGATCAGCCCCAGCCGCCGCGCCTCGCCCGCGTCGATCTGGCGCCCCGAGGTGATGAGATCGATGGCCGCCTCGGTTCCCACGGCGCGCGGCAGCCGCTGCGTACCCCCCGCGCCGGGCAAGAGGCCCAAGGTCACCTCAGGCAGGCCCATCCGGGTGCCCGGCACCGCGACCCGGTAATGCGTACCCAGGGCGACTTCCAGTCCACCGCCCAGCACCGTGCCGTGCAGCGCCGCGACCACGGGCTTTTCCGATGCCTCGATGGCGGCGATCACATCGGGCAGGCTCGGGGGCACCGAAGGGTTGCCGAATTCAGAGATGTCGGCCCCGGCGATGAAGGTGCGGCCGGCGCAGGACAGCACGGCGATCCGGGCGTCGGGATCCTCTGCCAGGCGGGCGACGGCCTCGGCCAGTCCCTGCCGCACCGCCGCGGACAAGGCGTTGACTGGCGGGTTGTCAATCTCGATGAATGCGATGTCGCCCTCGCGGCGATAGCTGACGGGGGTCTGTCCAGCCATGCTCAGGCCTCCATGCGGACCAGGCCGGGGGCCTGTCCAGTCAAACGTTCCAAGGTGCGGACTGCGGCGACGAGTCGGGGCCCGACGTCGGTTTCCATGCGCTTGATCGGAGCCTCGGCGGGCAGCGCGCCGCAGGTGAAAACCACCGGCTCTGCAAGGTTGCTGCTGCGGAACGGCACAGAAACCGCATTGTAGGCGGCCGACATCCCGCTACCGGCAGGGGTTGAGACGAAGCCCTGCAGCGCCATGTCGGCAAGCGCCTGCGGCCTGCCGACTAGCAGCGCGTCCAGCGACTCCGGGTCTGGCAGGTGCTCGGCGGCGATCCGTTCGATCTCGGCCGGCGTGGCCGCAGCGATGAAGGCGCGCCAGGACGAGAAGGGCTGCAGCGGAATGCGCTGCCCGACCTCGAGCCAGATCGAGGCCACCCGGGTCGGCCGCCAGGTGCGGATCAGGACCATCTTGTCGCCGTCGCGCACCGCCAGCACCACCAAGGTTCCGCTTTCCTCGGCCAGCCGCTGCATCAGGTCATGCGCGGGAACAAGAAAGGACAACGAGGTTGCCGCCACATGGCCGACTGCGACCAGCGTCGGCCCTGGCCGGAAGCGGTCGTCACGGGGCGACTGGACCAGATAGCCCAGTTCCCCAAGGGTAAAGGTCAGGCGCGACACCGTCGATTTCGGCAAACCGGTGCGCTGCGCGATTTCGGCGTTGCTCAAGCCCTCGTCGGTAACGCGGAAGGCGCGCAGGACCGACAGCCCCCTGGCTAGGGTCGTCGCGAAGCGGGGATCGTTCTGTTCGGTCATCGCCTGCCTCATAAGCCGTTCGGGATGAGGGTCGAGATTGTCGGCACGAGGATCAGGATGCCCAGCACCACGATGTCCATCGCTAGGAAGCGCGCCACCCCGGCGAAGATCTGGTCGACAGTGATGCCGCGCCCGGTCACGTTGCCGATGACGAAGACGTTCAGTCCCACGGGCGGGGTGATCAGCCCGATTTCCAGCAGCTTGACCACGATGACGCCGAACCAGATCAGGTCCATGCCCATGCTGTCCACCATCGGGATGACGAAGGGCAGGGTCAGCACGATGATGCCCACGGGGTCGAGGAACATGCCGAGGAAAAGATAGAGCGCCGAGATCGCCACCATCAGCATAATCGGCGACAGCCCCGCCCCGGCCACCCACTGCGACACCATCCCTGCGGCCCCGGTCAATGCGACGAAGGACACGAAGATCTTGGCACAGGCTGCGATCAGGAAGATGGCCGAGGTCTGGATCAGGCTGTCGCGGATGGCCGCCCACATCGAGCGCAGCGTCAGCGAGCGTTCGAGGAAGCCGATCAGGATGGTCAGCACGACGCTGATCGCCGCCGCTTCGGTCGCGGTGAAGAGACCGCCATAGATGCCGCCGATGATGACGGTGAATAGCACCAAGGCAGGCCAGGCCGACAACGCTGCCCTGAGGCGGTCACCCTTGGCCACCGGTCTCGGATCGACCGGGGCGGCGCTGGGGTCGCGCGATGTCCACCACATCACGACGATGATATAGCCCAGAAGCGTCAGCAGTCCCGGCAGAATGCCGGCCAGGAACAGCTTGCTGATCGAAGTCTCGGTGAAGATGCCGTAGAGGATGAACAGCACCGACGGCGGGATCAGCGACCCCAGCGTGCCGCCGGCAGCGACAGAGGCCGTCGCCAGGCGCGGGTTGTAGCCTAGGCGCAGCATCTCGGGCACACAGATGCGCCCCATTGTCGAAGCGCAGGCAATAGATGACCCCGAGATGGCCGAGAACCCGGCGCAGCCCATCAGAGAGGCGACGCTGACCCCTCCCGGCACGCCGCGCAGCCAGACGTTGGCGGCGTCATAGATGCGGGTGGTGATGCCGGTGTGATAGGCGATGTTGCCCAAGGCCACGAACAGCGGGATCATCGACAGGTCATAGGAGTGGATCAGCTCGAAGAAGCTGTTCACAACCATCGACGAGGTCGGGTTGATGGCGCGTTCCGGCATGAAGCTGCCGGTGCGGAAGGCATAGATCAGGAAGGTGCCCGCGGTGGCGACACCCGCCAGCACGAAGGCGATCGGCACGCGCAGTGCCAGAAGAAGGATGACCAGCCCGAAGGAGACAAGTCCGATGGTGGATGCGTCCATCTCAGACAGACTCCTCTTCGGCGTAGCTGGGAACGGTGCCCGTGCGGCGCAGTTGCGAGATGTCCTCCAGCGCCACCACGACCAAGCGGATCGTCATCATCAGAAGGCCCAGCAGGAAGACCAGTTTCATTGGCCAGCGCGGAATGCCCAGAAGTCCGTCGTAGAACTCGCCCGAGGCCCATGATCCCGAAAGGTTGCGCCAGCTTGCATAAAGCAGCGGCAGCATCGCCAGCAGCGCCACGAACCAGCCGAAGATGATCAGCCTGCCTCGTATGCGGGGCGACATGCGGTCGGTCACGAAGGTCACGGCGATATGGGCGCGGTTGGCCGTCGCCGCCGCCAGCGGAAAGACAATGGTGGGAATCATCAGCTCGCGGACGATGATGACAATGTCCGGCACGGCCAGGCCGAAGAACTGCCGTCCCAGCACGTTGGCGGTGATCGCCAGCGCGAGGGCCAGAGTCGAGACGACCGCGAATTCAAGCATGACGCGCTCAATGGCCTTCATGGCCGCACCTCCGGGTTTGATCGCGCTGCGGTCCGGACCGATATGGGCGCGAACCGAGGGAGGATGTGCCGGGCAGGCCTATCCGGATGGATGCGGCTTGCCCGTCGGTCTGCGACAGGTTCAGAGGATCGGACCTGCCTCAGTTGGCCTTGGCCGCCCAGGGATAACCCTGCTCATCACGCTGCTTGGCGAATTCTGCAATGAGCGCGGTGTATTCATCAACCAGCGCTTGGCCGTCCAGGCCCGCGCCATCAGCGCGCTGGATCCACTCGTCGATGTATTTCTTTCCAGCCTCGGCCAGCCGCGCGCGGTCCTCGTCAGAGATCTTCAGGACAGGGGTGCCCTTCTCCTCGAGAATCTTGACCGAACGCTCGTTGGCATCGGTCAGGATGCGCCCGAACTCGTCCGCCAGTCCCTCGCCCGCGGTCATCAGGCCCTGCTGCTGCTCAGGCGTCAGCGCGTCAAAGCTGTCCTTGTTCATCATGATGCCCAAGGCGCCGATCTGGCCGAAGTCGAGTTCGGTGTAGCTGTCGAAAACTTCGTCGAACTTCAGCGCTTCGACGAGATAGGGATAGGTCTGGGTACAGTCGATCAGGCCGGTTTCCAGGCCCTGATAGGCTTCGTAGACCGACATGTCGACCGGCGTTGCCCCGAGATCGTGGAACACCTTGCCATAGGCACCGACGCCGCGGATCTTCAGTCCTTTGACATCATCGAGGGACTCAATGGTCTTGCCCTTGCACCCGACCTGCACGGCCGATGTGGTATAGGTGCCGATATAGACCAGGTTCTGGCTGGCCAGGTTCTCCCTGATCTGCGCGTTCTCGCGCATCAGCTTGTCAGTGGCCTTCATTCCCACCCAAGGATCGGGGTTTGGAATCGGTAGGTCGGCCAGGCCATAGGCGATCATGTCCTGCGGAAAATAAACCCCAATGACCGAGCCCATGTCGGCGACACCATCCCGGATCGACTGAACGGCGACCTTCTCGGAAAACAGCGCGCCGCCCCAGTTCACGTCGATGGTGAGTTCGCCGTTTGTCCGTTCGGCGACCTGGTCGACGAACCACTGCGTGGCCTCGGCGCGCACGCCGCGGTTGGGACCGGCCTCGCCGTAGATCAGCGTCATGGCCATCGCCGCGGACGAGGCCGAGCAGAGCAGGCCGAGGGTCAGGAAACTTGTCGTCAGAAAGCGCATGATGATTCTCCTCCCGTTCCAATTAGTGGCACATTGTGCCATACAATGGAACAAACTTGTGTCGCCTCGAGAAAATTTGCGAGAGTGGCGCGGAAGCTTCGCAGAAAGGATAAAGAGTCGTGTTCAACTTGGCGGGAGAGGGCGTCGTCTTCATTTCCGGCCACGATGCCTGGCTCTACTGCGGCCGGCTGCGCACGCCCGCTGCCCGGACGCCCGCCTGAATGCAGCCTTTTCCCCCGCCGGAACGCTCTGCCCGCACGTTGGTCGCACAGGGCTGCATCATCGTCGTCATTCTGGCGTCCCTTGCCGGCATCTTCATCCACTCTGCCGCCATCGGCCTGACCGCCGGCGCGGCGCTGGCGGTCTTTCTTGTCCTGTGCTGGCGGCAGTTTACTATCGCCACGTGGTTGACCGTCGGCCTTTGCGCCCTGCTGCTGGCCGCGGCAATGGTGTGCGGCATCGACATCGAGACGCTGTCCCGGGGGCTTGAGCGGATGGCTTTCCTGGCAGCGCTGCTGGCGCTTCTGGGCGCGCTGCGGGTGGTTGCCTCGGAGGCACCTGAGGTCGTCCGCGCCGGACGCTATCTCACGACCCGCCCGCCCGGCCGGCGCTATCTGGCAATGAACTTCGGCGGCCATGTCTTCGGCGTCCTGATCAATCTCGGCGGCATCGCGCTGCTGCTGGACATGACGCGGCGGTCGCTGGAGGAAACGAGCGCGCATCTGCCCCCGGATTTGCGGGAATGGCGGCTGCGCCGGATAACGACAGCCGTGCTGCGCGGCTTTGCGCTGGCCCCGCTCTGGTCGCCCATCGGGCTTGGGTTGAACGCCCTGCTGCTGGCGATGCCCGAACTGGAATACGCCGACATCGGGCCTGCGGGGTTGCTGGCAGCGGCGCTGTTCCTTGCTTGGGGCTGGTTTCTGGACTGGGCGGGGGCGCCGCGCATCCCGCTTACGTCGCGGGCAGCCCCTCGACCGGATGCCGCCGACCGGGGCGGGGTTGCGCTGCTGGTGATGCATGTGGCGCTGCTGGCTGGGCTGGTCTTCGGGCTGCACGCGGCCACCGGGCTGCAGTTCCAGCAGGCGCTGCTGATCGCCGTGCCGGGCTACAGCCTGGCTTGGGCGGCGCGGATCGGGCGCGGCAGTCCGGGCCGCGCGGGTGCCGCGATGCGCCGCGCCACCGCCGGGACGATCCGGCGCTTTCCCCTGGCCGCCGCCGAGATCGGCGTCTTCGCCTCGGCGGGGCTTCTGTCGGTGCTGGCGCTGGAACTGCTGCCGATCGACCGGGTGCAGGCGCTGGTCGCCGCGCTGATCGGGGCCCCCTGGCAGATGGTCGTCCTGCTCAACCTGTCCATGTTCGCGCTGGCCACGGCAGGGGTGAACCCGATCATCACGGCCTCCGTCCTGGGCGGCCTCGTGACGCAACTGGACGTGCCGGGACTGAGCGATGCGGCCGCGGCGCTGTGCCTTGCGGGAACCTGGAGCTGCGTCATGGGCTTCACGCCGCTGATGACGACGGTGGTCTATGCCGGCGCATTGGTCGGACGGCCCGCGGCGGTCGTGGGCTTCCGCTGGAACGGGCTCTACTGCCTGTCAGGGCTGGCCCTGTGGACGATCGGGATGGCGCTGCTCGTGCAATCGGGCCTGATGTGAGGCTCGCCTCCCTTTTCTTCTGCCACTTGGACAACGGCGCGATGGATGCTGGCGACCGAGGGCTGCGGATCGAGAAGGGCCAGACCCTCGATCAGTTCGACCATCTCCTTCGGGAAGATGCGCGTCCCGGCTTCCGGCCGGATCGGACGTGCAGGGCCTGCCGGCCCATCCGCCCGGTCGCGGGCCGGCCAGCGGCGCGCGGTCCGCATCGGGAGGCCCGCCCCGGCTGCCACCCTTGATGGTGGAGGTGCGGGCGCCGCAGGGCCATGCGGCGGGCGGCGTCCGCCCTGTCCGGCCCCATCCTCCGGTCCCTCCGTCATGATGGTCTTCCCGTCCGCAAGGGGATCGTTCAGCGGACGCCCAACCTTGCCGCTAAACAGGCCCGCTGAGGGTCAGCATTTGCTGATGGGACACAATCTCAGATGAGTAGTCCGATATTTTTTGCAATGAAGGGGTGTCTACTGTTACAGATCATGCCATGACACAGATTTTGATCGGCTACGCCCGCTGTTCCACCGACAAACAGGACCTTGCCGCTCAGAAGGGCATCCTTGCCAGCCTCGGGGTCACCGGCGATCGCATCTACACCGACCACGGCTTTACCGGCACGAACCGGGCCCGGCCTGGTCTTGATCAGGCGCTTGCAGCCTTGCGGGAGGGTGACACGCTGGTGGTACCGAAACTGGACCGCCTGGCGCGTTCCGTTCCCGACGCCCGCGACATTGCCGACAACTTGGCCGCGCGCGGCATCAAGCTTCAGCTTGGCACCTCGATCCATGATCCGACCGACCCGATGGGCAAGCTGTTCTTCAACATCCTGGCGACCTTTGCCGAATTCGAGGCCGACCTGATCCGGATGCGGACCCGCGAGGGCATGGCCGTGGCCCGCGCCAAGGGCAAGCTGCGCGGCAAGAAGCCGAAGCTGTCAGAGCGCCAGCAGCAGGAGCTGCGGCGCATGTATGACACTGGCGAGTATTCCATCAGTGATCTGGCTGAGGTGTTTTCGATTTCGCGGCCGACGGTGTATCGAACCTTGAGCCGGCAGGCGGCGGCGTGATGGTGGATGATCCAAAACCCCCACGCCCACCGTCGCTGAAAAGCGAGACACGTCAGACAAACTGGCGCCGCACCAACCTGCCGAAGTATCAGGCCCATCTTGCCGTTCAGCGGGCGCTTGCCTCGGGCGCTCTGGAGAAGCAGGGCTGCGAAGTCTGTGGCGCTGCAAAGGTCGATGCCCATCACGACCGATACGATGAACCCCTGAACGTGCGATGGCTATGCCGCAGTCATCACGTCAAGCTGCATCACTACGGCGAAGATATGTTTCCCATCGGCCGCTATCATCTTGATTAGAAATCGGAACGTCTGCTTCATTGTGTTAGTACCGGATGATCTTACGCCTCAGCCGTGTCACGGCCTCCTCCCGGTACATCTCCTCCCCTTGGCGCCGCATCTCCTTGATCACCGCGTCAATTTTTATCTCGGCCCCTTTCAACTGCGGAAGGGAGATGTGGACGTTAGCCTCTTCACCCAGAATGCCGCGAAAGGAGGTCTCCGACAGCATCGGGGTCCGGTGCGCGAGACGGGCCGGCTGCATGCGGACCAGGAGCCCGTGGGGCTTGTTCGGGATCAGTTCGTCCCGCAGACGCCGGTGCAGGTCATCAGCGTCATTCGCGCCGCTCGCGGTCTCCATGTAGGCGGCAGCGATTTCATGGGACAGGACCAGCTGCTCTGCAGAGGCCCTCTTGTTCGCGTCGACGTCCTCAACTCCTTTCTCGACAGCGTGGATCTCAGCTGCGAGGGTGGAGGCGAGCCTGGCCTCAACCTGATGCTCCTCGGCGTCTCCGATGGCAGCGTCCGAGTCGATTTCGATCCCGCGTAGGTCCGACACGCGCACCACGCTCACTGGACCGGTTCGGGTAGCGACAGAGAAGCCAACCCGCTCAACCCGGTTATCTCCGATCATGCCGATGACACTTACGCGCCTCATCCAGGAGGCATCCAGATCCGGGATCAGCTCCAAAAGACGGTCGAACGCGGGAGTGCCATAGGAGGCGAACTCTAGGCTTTTCCAGACCTCAAGGGGGGGCCGATCAAAAAGGTCCCGTGACGCGGTGAGGTAGGAGACCCGCCCGTCCTCGTACCGTAGGGCGAATATACCTGGATGCTCGGTCAGAGACAGGAGGTTCGGGGCTGCAATTGCGAGAGAGGACAGCCCAGCATCGATGTCCGCCAATGTCACTGGGGTGGCGAAATCTCTGGACCGCTCCCAAGCCCGGTAAAACTCCTGCAACTCCTTGGACGGGATTTCTAGTGCTTCAGCAGCTGCCTTTGACTGCCGGAGGCGTTCGGCCGCCTCCGTCTCGATCCGCCGCAGCTCCTCCGTCGACACATTCGGGTTTTCGAGCGCCCGGAAATCCGCCTCGGTAACCGGAAGGAGGGCGATCTGCTGAGGGCCGACGATGAGGCCCGCTTCAGCGAGACGAGAAAGGAGACGCCCGTAAACCCGCTCCTCCGCTGAACCCGCGTAGGCGTAGTTCGCGACGAAGATCTCCTGAAATTTTTGGCCTATGCGGTCGATCCGGCCGATCCGCTGCTCAACCTTCGCCGGGTTCCAAGGGAGGTCGAAGTTAATCAGCAGGTCCGCCGTCTGGAGATTCAGCCCCTCAGCAGCAGCGTCCGTGCAGAGCAAAACGTCGATGTCTCCCCGAACGAAATTCTGGGTTATCTCGAGGCGCGTGGTGGTGACCATTTTACCCGCGGCGGGGTCGTAACGGCTGCCACCGGCCCCGGAAAAGGTCCCTACCAATGCGCTTGGCATTCGAGACCTGAGTTCCTCAACCAAATGATCAAGGGTGTCCTTGAACCGGGTGAACACAACCGTCTGCCGGATCCGGCTCCCCTGCCGCCGTGCGTTTAGTTCGGACAGGAGCCGGTCGAGCTTGGACGGGACCCCGACCAACTCGTCTAGGCGATCCAGGAGGCCCCGGAGCGCCTCTTGCTCCCAAAGGAGGTCGGACTCCGTGCGCCCGTCCAGAAGGGCCTCGACTGCGATCTCGTCTCCCTCCTCATCCCCCTCGAAGACCGCCTCCTCCAACTCTTCGTCGGTCGGGTTGAACCCGGCATGCTGATGGGCCCGGAGGGTCGCGGTCACCTTCTCCGTGCGCCGTTCAAGCGTCTTCCGGATCGCGTGGAGGCTGGAGGCGAACCGGAGCCGCAGGAAGCTCAGATAGAAGCCGACGGAAGCGACACGGCGCTGGTCCTCCTGTCTGGAAGAGGCACGCACCCGCGCGTCCAGGTCCCGGCAATACGCCTCAAGCGCGTCATAGACCCGCCGCTCCGTCGGGGAGAAGTTGATCGGGTCGAGAGGGCGCACGTGTCGTTCGGCCAGGTTCGCGTTCAGCTTGCCGCTGTCGCGATAAAGACGCAGCAGGTCCCGGGTGTGACGCAGCATGACGCGCGAAAGGGGCGCGGCCGCGCGCAGCACCCGGGCGACCAGCAGCCAGTCCCCCGCCGGGAACGGGCGCGCCTCCTCGACCCAGCGGGCCACGGTCCGCTGATCTGCGGGCGACCGGTAGGCGCTCATGATGAACGTCCAGTACTCCGGATCGAGCAGCTTGATCTCGAGAACGGCGCGGCGCAGGAACTCCAGCGTTGCCTCGGAGATCCGGCCCCGGACCCGTACGAACTCCTGAACCGCCTCGTAGTACTGCCGAGAGATGTCGTCATCGAGCCCGAAGCTGCCGACCCGCCCGGTCAGCCGCATCAGGTCAAATGCCTCCTGCATCGCGAGCTGCATCGGGGTGGCGGTTGCGAGGAGAAGGGCGCGGGTTTTCGGGCGGATCACCTCATCCACGAGGGCGTAGAGCTGGTTCTGACGGTTAACGGCGCGGGCGTAATGGGCCTCGTCCACGAGAGCGATGTCCCACCCTTTGGCGCCCATGACCTCGCTGCGACGCGTCCGGTGCGTCAACAGGCCGGTCGAGGCTATGACTAGATCCGGGGCGAGAAGGCTACCCTCGGAAACCTGATACGGGGTCAAATCCCCGTACAGGCGCTCATGGCTCATCCGGGCCGCCGGTGCGGTCCGAGCGAAATCGAGCAGGAATTTCGACTTCATCTCACGCTGCCACTGCCGCGTCAGAGAAGCGGGGGAGGCGATCAGCACCCGCGAGGCGATCCCAGATAGTGTCAGCGACCGGATCGCCAAGCCCGCCTCGATTGTCTTCCCGAGCCCCACCTCGTCGCACATAAGGAAGCTGTGGGGCCATGAGGTGACGAGGCGGCGGGCGACGAAGGCCTGATGAGGCCAGGGAACTACCGGGGCGGTCTCGATCCCGACGAACCGACCGCCCGGCAGACGCGGCCCATCCTTGATGAGACGCCACCGGAGATAGTCGACCGGGGCGAGCGCGGCGAACGGGCTCTCCGGGCCCTTGGTGGGCAGAGCCGGCTCCGTGCCGTCGATCTCCCTCGGCTCGATCACGTCCCGGCCCATCCGGACAAGGCGTGCCTGAACCGCCTCCGGAAGCGCCATCACCCGGATCCCCTCGCTCCCGTGATGCCACAGGTGTTCGAAATCCTTGAGCGCCTTCTCAGTCTGACGGTGGCTCCGTTCATCCCACCAGGAGCAGTGGAGCAGGACGTTCTCGGCGTTGATCGACAGGGCCGTCTTCGACTCGTTGAGGGACCCATCGATCCGGATCGCGTTCCCTTCGGCGTCAACGAACACGGCCCATTTCTCATGGACGTACCCGTCAGCGGTCGATTCAACAGACAGAGGATCCCCGGTCCCTTTGTGGACCCGGAAGGCAACCTTGACCTCAAGCCCCCCAACTGACACCAGATAGGCGAAGAGGTCGACGCCTCGAACCGTTTCCGCGCTCCAGGTCCCGTTGTTCTCAAGGGCGGCCGTTAGATGTGCGACGAGCGCTTCATCCGCTCCCCTCAGCGCCGCCTTCACATCCTCCGCGTCAAGGTCGCAGCCGACGAGGAACCGCGCTTTCGCCCCTTTCCGAGCAAAGGCCGTGAACCCCTGAGAGGCGGCCGCCAGGGACGAGGACCGAAAATACCCGGCTACCCGGTCATACCGGACGGATCGCTCCAGGGCCGGGATGTAGAACTCACTCAGAATGTCGGTCGCGGGCTCGCCGGGCCGGATCTCGGAGGTCCGGTACTCGTCCCGCCACTCAACGTCCCGAAAGGACGCCGACGTCCCGTTCACGCCGGCCGTTTCTGTCACTGCGCGTTCCCGAAGCTCTCAAGGGCGAAGCGCACCCAGTCAACTTCCTTCTGGAGCCGCTCATCCCCGATCTCGGCCCGGTACACCTCAAGCAGGTCACGCAGGAGCTGCGCCTGCGGCAGACAGTGCTTCTCGAAATACGCCCGGACCAGAACATCCTCCCCCTGCCGATAGGCAGCGATCAGGCCGTGGAGCCGGTCCCATGCGGTCTGGGGCTTCTCAAGGCGCGCCGTGGCCCGCTCTTCCGGCGCAGCAAGGCGCACCTTCGAGCCCGACTTCACGAGGGGCGCGGCGTAGGACGCCCCGGGCTGCTGGGTCGCGAGGCCCACTCTGCGATCGGCGACGATATAGTTCCCGCTCTTTCCCTCGATCGCGACGTTCAGGGCGTTCGCGAGGTTACGCGCGTCATCGAAGGCAAATTCGCCCGTGCCGAAAGCGCCGAGGATGGTGAGCGCCACGCCGGTCTCCGTGTCCAGCTCCTCAACCGTGAGACGCCCCTCGGTGATCCGGGTGATCTGGTGGGCGGCCACGACGGCGCTGGCGGCGGTCATCGCCTGAACGGGTGAGACCACCTCATCCCCGTCATACACCGGCCAGCGTTCGGACAGGACCTGAAGCGCCCGCCCGAAGCTGGCGATCATCTCGTCGACCGGGCTGAGGTTCAGACGGTCGAACTCGGCCAAGCCGTCACGGACCGCCGTGCGGATCCGCGCTGCGACCCCTGTTCCGCCGATCCCCTGCCAGGCGGCCGGCTCCGCGTCCTCATCGACCCGCTTGCGGCAGGTGATGAAGATGGTCGACGCCGCGGCAGCCAAATTCATCTGGTGTTGAGAGTTGGCGAACTCTGATTCAACCGGCATGCAGGCAGTGATGACCCAGCCGGACTCGATTAGCGACCGGGTCAGGGTCTCCCACGCCTCCTGCTTCTTGTGGGTAAACATCAGGGTCATGACGCCGTCATCGCTGAGGACCCGGCGGCACTCGGCGAAAATCTCCCCCATCATCCGCTCATAGGCCGCCTTGGCGTTCGCCGCCGACCCGTCACGGGCCGGATTGGCGACCGCCTCGTCCTTCTTGTTCACGTGGCGCCGGGAGAACAGGCCCGGGAAGACGTCGCGCAGCCCGCGCTTCTGCCAGACGTAGTAGAAGTCCGATAGTTCCCCGTACTGGACGTTGTCGTAATAGGGCGGGTCGAAGCAGACTAGGTCGACGGATCTGGTTGCGACCTCAGACATATTCCCCGCGGAACCGTTGATGATCTTCAGAGGTAAGTTCGTGCCACGGGCCTTATGGACTGGAAGGGCGAGGTCTGCGATGCCCTGGTAGGCATCTAGAACCTGAGAAAGAGCCCATCGAAGTCCGCTCGACGGACCGGCATAAGGCATTTCTCCATAGGTCCATTTCAATGAAAAATCATGACGACCGAAAGTTCCTGAGACTTGAGATCTTTGTGGAATCCATCGAGTCTGGCTGCTGTTATAATCGACAAATTTGTCGATTACGAACTGAAGAAAGGTGATTACTGCATTTCCACGTGCCTCATCGAGTTCCACTCGAATATCTGACTGCAACTCTCGGAACCGTTCTATCAATGTCAGATGCCCTAAAAGCTGACGATGCGCAAACATATCACACCATCTCTGCATTCCATAGCGAAGCGGCTCACTCGTCTTCGATCCACTGGGGATAGTTTCAGAGGGAATCAAATCTGCATTTTCCCAACGGGCCCAGTTACCCTCTAAGCGCCGCTTAGCTTTCATCAATGCAACTTCATCTTCATCTGTCGGAGCGCGAAAGAACTTAATTTTTTCTGTCTTAATCTCTCCAGCACGGTCACCGGTTGCGTACCTTTGAGGGCGGCCATTCGCGTCCATCTTTGGCTGTAACCTTACTGAATTAACCGCATAGACACGAGACCACCAAACGCCATGACGACTTTCGCCGCGCGCCTGAGCCTTTATTTCATCTCCATGGATTGCTTGGTGACAATGAATACATTGACCGACGCCTCGTGTAACTGTTGCCCCATCTGGATCCTGTCCATTTGGGCCCTTTCCATTCTTTATGGTATAAACTTCAAAAGAAATTTTTCCGCTGTCTAGCGGAACAATTTCTACGCCCCACTGTTCGCCCTCACCCTTTGACAGCCAGAGATTATTCAGGAGCGGCGCTTCGCCACCGCAGGATGGGCATGTTACCATTCGGCAATAAAGAGTGCCATTTTGATCATATTCCGTTTGACCGAAAATGCGCATCAGCTCTAGATCGCCGTGTACGACCCGCTCAAGTTTCTGACGCTCGATCTCCGGAAGTGGCGAGCGGGGAGTGACATCTAGCATCTCCAGCTCGACATCGGAAACGAGTTTGTCACCCCATTTACGGATGTCCTGCACAAGATCGGGTCCAAAGCGAGCCGGAAAGTCGAGGGTCGCATGAAGGATCGCCGTAGCCACAGGATTAAGCTCATTTGCGATGACAGTGTGGCCGAGACGGAGCGCCTCGAACGGGATACTACCGCCACCTGACGTAGCATCGAGAACCGTCAGTCCGCTTGGCTGGTACTCCGGCGAGTCTGTGTAGGCTCGGTCATATGCATAGAGTTCCTCCGGATCCCACCGAATAGTCTCCCCAATCGTCTTCTTCACCCGGTCGAGCTTGGCAAAAGCGACGCGGTCATTGACATGCGCTGGGTCGGCCGCGCGTTCCTCGACTCGGAGCGGCGTGCCTTCTGCCGGGAGCGGGAGGCGAAACGCGGCCGAGTCCCGTTCCCAACGGATCACGACCGGGTCGCGGGAGAAGGCCGGATCGCGGGACGTAAGGCGGTCAATGGTGCCCCGATTGCGCTCGCGCCGTTCCACCTCCGCCTCAAGGAACTTCATCCCCTTCTCGTCAAGGAGGAACACCTCGCCAGACGCCGCTTGGCGCACATGCGCCAGTGGCCTTCCAACAAGGGTCCATTCTTGGTCGCCGATGATCGCAACCTTTTTCTTGATCCCCAAGTCGCGGATAAAGGTCTCCGGGTCTGCGTCTGATCGGCTGAGAGACGCGATAATTGCAGCGCGAGAGGGAACGAGTGGTCGACGCGCCCACCATACATGGAGCCTGTGAGTTGGGGGGGCTTTACCTGTGTCGCGTTCTCTGGGTGTCTCCGCGCCAACTTGATGACACGGGAAGCCGTTCTCAATCAGACGCAGATCGTTCGATAGATCCTTCATACTATTCCCTCTTTCCCCGTTATTGGCGGGTGCGCAGCTTGGTGAGCATAGATTCGACCTCAGCGTCCGGTCCCTTCCCCTGCCCACACAGCATCACCCGCAGTCCGGACACAGCCCACCGGTTGGCGACCGGTCCATAATGTGTGATGCGGGAGAACCAGTAGACGGCCTCCTCCCGCGAAAAGGTCGCGACTCGCCGTGACAGGAGTTCCCCCCGGTCAAGGTCGATCAGCCGCTCCTGAAGCTTGAAAATGATCCCGAGCTTCGCCCCGGCCTCTTCATCGAGAACGAGGGTGCGCTGCGTGCGCATCCCCTCCTCAGAAAGGAAGGCGTCGACCTCCAGGGGGACGTCATGTTCGTTGCGGGCCCGGGACGCGATCACCCGGACAACCGGCAGGAGGCGGCGAAGGCTGTCCCCGTGGAGGCGCCCCCGGTCCTGGAGATGTCCGGTCCGCGCATCCCCCTCATCTCCGTCACGGGCCCGGCGCTCCTTGACTACGAGGACTGGGGGCGGCACGTCGTTGTGCCGCGTGATCCGCAACGCGAAGGGCGCCGCGGAGAGAGCCCCTTCGTGGAGCGCCTTGTAGAGTTCCGCATGCCGGTGCGGACGACCCTTCTTGGTGGTCATTCAGCGCCTTTCTTGAGTTCCGCCACCAGGGCGCACTCCTCATCCGGATGTTCGATCTCGATGGACGCGAAGGTGTCCTCCGTGACTCGGCCGACCGTCATGAGCGTCTCGAACAGCTCATCGAGCGCTTTCAGGCCCTCCGGAGTGGCCCCGGAGATCTTGAGATCGATCGAAGCGCCGCCCGGGACCGTCAGGGCCTGGATCCGGAGGTCATCTACTGTGGATTTGGTCCCTGCGGATGCGATGCGGCCGAGCCGCTTCACCAGCGGGAGCAGGACCTTCTGTGCGCTCCCCTCCTCCTCAATCAGGAGGCTTTTCGGCGCGGTCGCGAGCCAGCCGCGCCGGGCGGCCTCCGCCCGTGCGATCAGGACGTCATGGGGACGGGGCGGGCGAATGGTCGCCTCCACCCCCTCGCGGAGGTCGTCAGGCTTAGCCTGCTGCTCCGGCTCCCCGCCGTGAACGAGGTAGCGGTCCTGCGCGATCACCTTCGGGATCACGTTCAGGACGTCAGCATCCGACACGGCCTCCGACTTCTCCCGCACCTTCGCGATAATGTCAGAGACGCGGGCTTCCGCCGACTGGCGCGCCACCTCGGCGGCCCATTCGCGGATCTTGTCCTCTGACGGCTTCTCCCCCTTGATCCAGCCCCGCGCCCGTGCTTTCGGGACTTGGATGATGGACCAGTCGTCTGCAGAGAGGTCCGCATTCAGCGGGACTTGGTTCTGCGCGTCATAGATCTGGTCGGGCCGGTCGCTCTTCGCGTCTGTGAACCGGAACAGACACCAGACCCCCCGCTCCACCCCCGCCGAAATGACCCGATTTAAGACGTTCGGATTCTCTAGGATCGGCCAACGCCGTTGCTGCGCGAAGGAGTTCCGGATCTCATCCACTGTCGGCGTGTCGCTCCCCAGACCGAAAAAGAGCTGCGACAGGCCGCGGGTGATTTCCA
Organism: Paracoccus angustae; assembly: GCF_042648745.1. Classification (NCBI taxonomy): domain Bacteria; kingdom Pseudomonadati; phylum Pseudomonadota; class Alphaproteobacteria; order Rhodobacterales; family Paracoccaceae; genus Paracoccus; species Paracoccus angustae. Next base: position 8,009 of record NZ_JBHRXY010000026.1, on the reverse strand, counting down.
TGGTGGCGGCGCGATCCGTCTCGATCACCTCCCCGTCCTTGCGCAGGATCTCCTTGACCTGCTCGGCGACCGGGGCCCCCCCTTCCCCGCCGGCCACCCGGATCTCCCGGACCGCGATCCCGTCAGACCCGGGATAAACCAAGCGGGTGTAGCTCCTGCTGACAGCGACATTCAGGTCGTTACGGGCCCGAGCCCGCCGCCCCTGAAAATCGTCATCAAGCTGCCTGAGCGTTAGCCCATATGCGCCGGGATCCGCTGCGAGCTTCTCCATTGCCCGAACGTCCCGTGCCAATTCGATGAGCCGGTCCAGGCTCTGTTGCGCCCTCTGGTCGGCGAACATCCCGTCACTGTCCCGGTCCGTCGCCACCGTGTTCGGGATCAGGAGCGCTACGTGGTTCTGCGAGATCCGGGGCTGCCCGTTCCCGACCGTCTGGATGAAATCGTCGATCATGATGCGCGGGGCGTCGACCCGCACGATCCCGATGGAGGGGCGCCGGGGCGAATCCGCCATGTCCTGAGGCGCCGTCACGTCCTCCCGAACTTCGAATATCCCGTTCTGGTTCGTGATCACCTTGCGGGATGCGTCCAGAATGAGCCGCAATGCGTCATCCCGTTTCACCCCCTCCCGGATATCACTGAGCGCCCGGTTGATGGTCGGGTCCGTGTTCGCGAAGAACTTCCCCCCGTCCTCCCGGAGGTAATAGGCGTGTTTCTGGACCGCCTCGAGGGCGGTCTTCACGGCGGTGGCCGGGAGGCCCGGCATTAGGACCGACAGGAGGGCGTCCGCCTCGTTGATCCCGAACAGGTTGCTGGACACCCCGCCGGCCCGGCCGACCAAGCTGTTCACCAGCACGACGCGCCAGGTCATCTCGTGGTACGGGACCCCGGACGGGAGCGGGTTGGCGGCGTCTCGCATCTGAGCGCGGCTCCGGTTTGACGCGAGCGCGTCCGACTGCGGCCCGCCCACATCCGTGTTCAGGACGATCTGCATGTCCCCGGCCTTCAAGCGGCTTCCCACGATCTCGTCTGCCATTAGCCGGTCCGAGAAGTCCAAGTGCCCGACATGGATCATCGGCGCATAGGGGCGCTTCTCCCAGAGGAGACGGATTGCGAGGGTCATGACCCGCAGCACCCCGCGCGTTCCCTGGAACGTCTCGATCGAGGCGAGTTTCTCGTTCAGGAAGCGCAGGAAGGTCGGGTGAAACGGGTAGCTTGCCCGGATCCGGTCCGCATAGTCGGTCTGCTTCGCCTCCGAGGGGAGGTCAGCCGGGGAGCTGGCGTAAAGGGCTGTATAGGCCTCCGCCGCCCGTTTCGCAGTCTCCGAGTCAATCCGGGAAAAAAGGCGGCGGGCAAGGACGCGGGCGAGTTCGCTCTGCGGCACCGGCTTGATCGGGAGGGCATCGCGGGCGACCACGCTTTCCGTCTCCCCAACGGCGCGTGCGGCACGCTGAGCGGCCTCCTCCGGGGCAACTTCCGACCCGGTGATCCGGGTGAGTTCGGAACCCAGGCTCTCGCTCTGTCGAGCGAACGCGTCCGACGAGCTCGCGAGGGAGATGACGACCGCGATCCCAGATGCGGACCGGGCAAAGGTCGAGAGGGACATCAGGAAGGCGGCGACCTGTGTCGCCCCCTTCCCCGGGTGTGCCGCCTCGAAACGGGCAACATACTGTGCTAGCTCGTCTATGAGGATGACCACCTTGCGCCCGTCGAGGACCCGCTTGAAGAAGTCTTTCCCCGGCGCCGCTACCGATGTGACGTCCCCCTCCAAGGCCCGATAGAGCGCCTCCCCGCCGACCTGCATCGCCAGCTCTCCCCAGAGCGTGTGGGGGATGAGTGCGGCGCCGGACGGCTTGTTCACGGACAAGACGTCCCCGGCGATCGCGACGACGTCCACCGTTCCGGGCGAAGGGAGCGGGAGACCGGGGAACAGGGGATCGACCAAGTCACGGATATCGGTGCCGCGCTTGGCGCAATGGACAAGGCCGATTAGGGAGTGGGTCTTCCCACCTCCGAAACCTGTCTCAAGGCGCGTAATCGCGCTTGCCGTGGTATCCCCTGAAATCCGTAGGAGGACGGTTGACAGGAGGTCGCGCATTCCGCTCGTGGGATAGGTCGCCTCCCCGAAGAAGACGCCCGCGTCCGTGTAGGGGGTCTCGGCGACCTTCTGTCCCGCGTAGCTGTCCATCACCTGGTTCAGGCTCGCGGTGAACAGTTCCGGGTTGAAGGTCCCCCTGATGATGTCTGCGCGTGGGGTGCAACTGTCGTAAAGAGACGCAATCTGTGTTGTGGTCATTCCGGTATTCATTAGCGCGCCTCTTCGTTCTCTTTCAATAACTTAATGCCTTGCTTGAAGGCCTCTACCTGCGTCAGCCCCTTTGAGGCGCACCAGACCTTGAAGGCACGACGCTCCCGCTCTGTGATCTTGAAATTCAAACTCACAAGCGCGTCGAGGCCATCGTCACTCGCATTCTCAGCCATCGCAGCTTACCCTCACCCGCTTGTATGTCTTGATAAACAGATTTCTTTATTTCTGGATAGGTGCTCTGTAAAGTTTTCCTATGTAGACAACCGCTTATCCCCACCTTTCTGCAGAAATTTGGACGGGAGTCCTTGACGACCAGGGGGGTGCAGGAACTATGCCGTATGTTCACGTATTGTTCTTGGCCATGTCACTTGATCTTCATCCTCTCAGCGTGACGCTGATCGACCGCGACATGCCGCTGGCAACCATTCAGGTGCCAGCCGGTTTTCCCTCGCCTGCTGCCGATGATCTTGAGGATACGGTTGACCCTATAAAGTGGGTTGTCCGCCATGAACACGCGACCTTCTGGTGGCGCGTCTCGGGCGACAGCCTGGAAGCCGAGGGCATCCTTGACGGAGATCTGATCGCGGTGGATCGGGCCGGGCGGCGGCGCAGCGGGCGCATTGTCCTAGCCGTGGTTGATGGGCAGATCACCGTGAAGAAGCTTGCGAAGCGGGACGGCCGGTGGTTCCTGGACCCGCGCGCCCGCACCGACGGCTACGAGACCATCCCCGTGACCGAGACCACCGAGATATGGGGCGTGGTGGCGGGCGTGGTGCGCCGCCTGCCCGTCGAATAGGACGATGTTTGAGGCATCCGACAAGCCGATAGCCCTGATCGACTGCAACAACTTCTACGTCTCCTGCGAACGGCTTTTCGACACATCACTTCACGGTATCCCCGTAATTATATTATCAAATAATGATGGTTGTGCAGTCGCCCGCTCCGAGGAAGCCCGCGCGCTCGGGATAAAAATGGGAGCGCCCGCCTTCAAGATGCGCGACTTCATGGAGCGGCACGGCGTCAAGGCGTTGTCCTCAAATTACACCCTCTACGGCGACCTGTCACGCCGCGTCGTGGACGTGCTGCACGGCTACTCGCCGCGCCTCGATCCATACAGTATCGATGAGACGTTTGTTGACCTGTCCGGCTTTGGCGACCGTATGGAGGCGCATGCGGCCCGGATGCGCCAGGCGGTTCGGACGCAAGTGGGCATCCCGACCTGCGTTGGCATCGCGCCGACCAAGACCCTCGCCAAGCTGGCGAACCATGCGGCCAAGAAGAACCCGATCTTCGGGGGCGTCTGCAATCTGATGAACCCTCAGGTCCGGGACTATGTGATGGACCGCATACCCATCGGGGAGATATGGGGCGTCGGACCGGCGACCGAGGCCAAGCTGATCGCCCAGGGCGTGAAAACCGCGGCCGCGCTGCGCGACCTGCCGATGGCGCTGTCCCGCAAGATCGGCACGGTTGTTCTCGAAAGGCTGGTGGCGGAGCTGCGCGGCATCGCCTGCATCGACTTCGAGGACGTGCCGCCGCAAAGAAAGGGCATGGCCGTGACCCGATCCTCGGGCACGCCCATGACGACCTTCGATGTGCTGGCCCAGGCCGTCACCGCCCACGCCACCCGCGCGGCCGAGAAGCTGCGCCAGCATGGCCTTGTCGCCGGAACGCTGACCGTGTTTTTCCACACCAACCCGCACAAGCCGGACCGCCCGCAGCATTCTGCGTCGCGCAGCGTGCGCCTGCGGCCCATGTCCAACCACACATTCGACCTGGTGGACGCTGCTGTATCGGCCGCGCGCCGAGGCTGGCGCGGCGATCCCTCCGGCAATGGCTGTGGCTACACCAAGGCAGGCGTCATCCTTGATGACCTGCTGCCAGAGGCCGACCGGCCGGCCATGCTCTTCGAGCCTGCCCGGCCGCGCGATGCGCGCCTGACGGACGCGCTCGATGCGATCAACGACCGCTTCGGCAAGAAGACGATGGTGCTGGCGCGGGAGGGCTTCGCCGGTGAATGGCGCCTGCGCGCCGATCACCGCTCGCCCCGCTACACCACCAGGATCAGTGAGTTGCCGATTGTAAAGCTCTAGAAGACATTTGAAGATAGCTGTTTTGCGGAGGGAGCTGACTTTCGCTACGAATCCAGTTCGCAGCACGCTGGAGGCAGAGAAGCAAGACCCAGTGGTAAGTCCCTACCGATCTATCCTACAGCTCCTTCTAACTAAGGACAGGCGCAGCTTGAAATGTTCTCCTGACGTTCCTATCACTTTCTAGCGTAACCTTGTGGAAGGACGGTTAATGAGGCAACTGGCGATCGAGAACCGTCTCCGTGATGTGGTCAGTCGCTTGGAACGCCAAGTCGAGTTGGCGACCACTCAAGGGCGCACTGACATCAATTTGGCCCTTGAAGATGCGTTTATCCCGATCCTCAAGGCGACCTACAACCTTCCGAACCTCATCAACCTAAACCGCAAGCGGAAGAACTACCCTGGAATTGACCTCGGCGACGACTATGACCGGGTAGCGTTTCAGATCACCTCGACCTCAACGCTCGACAAGGTAAAATCGACCGTTCAGCAGTTCATGGACCGGGCCTACTATAACAGTTTCGACGAACTCTATGTCTTGATGCTAACCCCAAAGCAGTCCTCCTACAGCCAAACGACGATCGACAGGCTGCTCACCGGCCAATTCTCTTTCAATTGTAAGAAGCATATTATTGATCTCGGCGATCTCCTTAGGGAGGTGTCAGCATTGCGCGTCACCACGCAGGAGCGAATTCTGCGGGAATTCGAGCACATGCTGGGTGAGGCTGAAGCGTTCATCAGCTTTAGCGCCGAGACTGTTGAGGCATCGACCACGATTACGTCGAACCTGCAGGCCATCGACCTTCCCGAAGCGGTCTACGTAGCTGAAATTAGTATTGACGATGAGGCGGTAATTGCGCGGGCGAAGGCTGAGTTGAACTATGGTGGCCGGTCGAAGAATAGACGTTCGATCATCAAAATGGCGCTGCTTCTGGAAGGCGTCGAGACGGATGCTTGGGTTTACTACGATGGCAGGCTCTTCGCGTTTGAAGACATGGAACAAACAGGGGTGGCGGCTGTCATTGAGCCGGAATCAATCGAACGCCTGGATGTCGCAGACCTCTCTGAGTCGCCAGAGATCGACAACGTGAATGTCCTCAAGCAACTCCTCCTTGCGCAGACCCAGGATCGTCTGAAGTGTCGGCACGTGCGACTGCACCAGAAGGACCGATTTTTCTTCTTTGGCCCGAGCGTGGACGGTCAGAAGGAGCGGCAGGAGGCATGGATCGGCAAGAAAAGGTCTGAGCGGCGCGTCTATAAGGTCATCCAACAGAAGAAGGACACCACCAAGGTCGCGCATCATCAGCACCTGTGCTTCGATTTGTCGTTCATCAGGATCGGGCGCGCGTGGTACGCAGAGATCGTGCCGAGTTGGTACTACTCTTTCAATGGCTACAAGAGATCCAACTGGCACGAGGACCTTCTGTCGAAGCAGAAGCGCCAAGAACACAATTCGACCGTTCGGGATCAGGTTCGCTTCGTCGCCTACTTCCTCGCTGGCCTGAGCGACGGCAGCGCGGGTGCCTCGGACATTCGCTACCGATCGCTTATCCAGTTCGAGACCCCTCAAGGCATTGAGGCGGAAGCCTTGATGCACGAGGGGGACGGTGCCGCCGAAGGGAATGTCGATGAATCCGACGAGGTGGCGGCATGAAACTCACGGTTCTTGCTGAACCTTTGCTGGAGTTCGGCACCGGCACGCATATCTGTCCGCGTACCGGTATTGAGCAAATGGGGGTGTACGACAAGCGCGACGAGTTGCGCCGCACGGAGTTGAGGATCGGAGTTGTCGGGCGCGGCGAGGGTATTGACCTTCTGGACGAATGGCTTGCGAAATGCAGGACTGGGATAGAGCGCAAGGCTGGTTCGAAACTGCTGAACCTCTTTCGTGGATTTGGTGGCATCAGCCCTGATCATGGCTTCCTGACCCGCGTCATCAACTCGCCGCAGTACACCCGACCGTTGCAGAAGTCAGAGATCACCAGCGCCTTGCAACTCGACACGAGGGCGGCCCGGATTGAGCGGGCGGTCGATCTCTTCTACGAGCAGGTGCGATTTCTCGCGGAGAACAGGGCGGTCGATGTGATTGTCTGCGTTCTCCCGAACGAGCTGTTCGACTCCGTCACGACGAGGGCCGAAGGCGAGGCGGGAAATGACGAACTGGAGCACAACTTCCGGCGCATCCTGAAGGCACGGTGCATGCACCTGAGCACCCCGCTTCAGCTCGTACGCGAGAAGACCATGCTCATTACTAAGCAATCGGGTGATCAGCAGGACCCGGCGACCAAGGCATGGAACTTCGCAACAGCATTATACTACAAGGGCAACCGCACAATTCCTTGGCGGCTCGTCGAGGACAATGCCAAGCCGCCATCGTGCTACATAGGTGTTGGCTTCTACAAGAGTCGTGACGGCGAGACGGTCTCATCGAGCTTGGCGCAGGTCTTCGACGAGTTCGGCCACGGAATCATCCTCCGTGGCACGCCAGTTTCAATTGATAAGAAGAACCGCCGTCCTTACCTCTCCGAGCAGCAGGCATACGAGCTGCTGCGCGATGCGTTGGATGAATACGATCGTGCGCTCCAGCACATGCCGGCCCGCGTTGTGGTCCACAAATCGAGCCACTTCCGCGATAGTGAGCAGGCCGGGTTCCGCCGCGCGCTGATAGAGAAGGGGATCCGCTCGCGCGATTTCGTCGCGATCACAAGCACCGACATTCGCCTGTTCGGGGACAAGAACTATCCTCCGAAGCGAGGCACGCTCCTGACGATGTCCGAGTCCGACGGCATCCTCTATACCCGCGGCACGGTCGACTTCTACAAGACCTATCCAGGGATGTACGTGCCTAGCCCCCTCAGAGTGACGGCCTATGACCAGGACTCATCGCTGGAGAGCCTTTGCGAGGAAATTCTTGGGCTCACGAAGATGAACTGGAACAACACACAACTCGACGGGCGGCTGCCCATCACGCTCGAATGCGCCAGCAAGATTGGCGACATCATGAAGTACGTCGACCCGAATGAACGGCCGCAGGTCAGCTACAGCTTCTACATGTAGATGGCTGCAACTGAGGCAAAGCGGGCGATGTCAGCTTTAGTAGAAATAGGCTCCTTGTGTTGATGCAGAGGCATCCCGCTTGGAAAAGAACATGAAACCTGCGGATGAAGTGCCAAAGCTGGTGCAGGACTCGAAATATTTGCTGTCGTCTTGAAGCCATCCAGAGCCGATTTAGAAAGGTGACATAGAATGGGATTTGATTGCGTTTCATGCGGGCGAGACAGCTATCTGGGCGGGGGGTGCCCCTGCTGCGGAGGCGCGACTGTGCCAAGTGAAAATGGATCGAAGAAGGGTGAGCAGTCAGGCGGGAGCGGCGTGGCTACTTTATTCATCCTGACCACGGGCTTTGGTCTTCTAATGCAGGTTGCAGCCCTGTTCCTCGAATAAACAGGGCGTCCCCCTTCGGGTCGCGCCCCCGGTTCCGGCCGGCACGCCGGCCTCCACCCGAGCTGGTCAGGGCGATGCTCCCGGCTGCGCCGTGCGGATGCCTGTCTCGTCCCGAGCCAGTCCCTCGCCCGCCGGTCCTGGTCGCCCTGCCCTGCCCATCTCGTCCCTTC
>NZ_JBHRXY010000025.1:0-38301 GCF_042648745.1 Paracoccus angustae | reverse complement strand
TTCCTCAAGGTCCACAAACCAAAAAGCCCGCTTCCCCGTCCCCATCAGCGTTCCCGCCTTCGGTGAAGCGGTATTTAGGCCGGGGGCGCAAAGGACGCAAGAGGAAAAACCGCGAAATCCGAAATTTCTTGGCCTTGCCCCGGATCCGTCTTGGAATCCCTTGCTCGCATAGGATTTCTGCCTGGGCCGGTGCCTGGGCCGAAGCCGCCCGCGGACCTCCTCACCTTGCGGGTCGGGCGGAGCCGGAAGGAAAGACTTGCGCCAGGGCGCGGCAGCCTTCCACAAATCCCGTCAGGCGATGCGGAGGCGTCATGCAGAATCGTCCCTACCCCACGCTGTCCCAGGCCGCGCGCATCTGGGCGCGGATCGGGCTTCTCAGCTTCGGAGGGCCGGCGGGGCAGATCGCGCTGATGCACCGCATCCTGGTCGAGGAGCAGCGCTGGCTGGGCGAGAAGCGATTCCTGCACGCGCTGAACTTCTGCATGCTGCTGCCCGGCCCCGAGGCGATGCAGCTCGCGATCTATATCGGCTGGCTGATGCACCGCATTCCGGGCGGCATCGTCGCGGGGCTGCTGTTCGTGCTGCCGGGCCTGGTCTCGATCATGGCGCTGTCCTGGATTTATGCGCTTTGGGGCCAGACCGACACGCTTGGGGCGCTGTTTTTCGGGCTGAAGGCCGCCGTTCTGGCCATCGTCGTGCAGGCGGTGATCCGCATCGGCGCGCGCGCGCTGAGGAACGGCGCGATGATCGCCGTGGCCGTGGGCTCCTTCGTGGCGATCTTCGCCCTTGGCGTGCCCTTTCCGGTGATCATCCTGGCGGCGGGCCTGATCGGCCTTGCGGGCGCGCGGGCGGGGCTTGCGGCCTTTCGGGGCGGGGGCCATGGCAAGGCGGGCGGCGTTTCCGTGGCCCCCGCCGAAACCCTGCTGGGCGAAGACGCGCCCGATCATGCGCGCATCGGCCCGGCCGGGGCCCGGCGCCTGTCCGCGCTGTTTCTGGCGCTGTGGCTGGTTCCTGTGGCGGCGCTGTTCCTGCTAGCGGGTCCGGGCAACGTCTTTGCCCAGATCGCGGGGTTCTTCAGCGTCATGGCGGTGGTGACCTTTGGCGGCGCCTACGCGGTCCTGGCCTATGTCGCCCAGCAGGCGGTCGACACCTATGGCTGGCTGGCGCCCGGAGAGATGCTGGACGGCTTGGGAATGGCCGAGACCACGCCCGGCCCGCTGATCATGGTCACGCAATTCGTGGGCTTCATGGGCGCGTTCCGCGACCCGGGCGCCATGCCGCCGCTGCTGGCGGGCACGCTGGGCGGGCTGCTGACGACCTGGGTGACCTATGTGCCCTGCTTCCTGTGGATCTTCCTCGGCGCGCCCTTTGTCGAGCGGCTGCGCGACAACCATGTCCTGTCGGCGGCGCTGACCGCGATCACGGCGGCGGTGGTGGGGGTGATCGGGAATCTGGCGGTCTGGTTCGGGCTGCATGTGCTGTTCGGCCAATTGCGGACCCTGACGGCCTGGGGGCTGGCGCTGGACTGGCCCGTCTGGCGCACGCTGGATCCGGCGGCCCTGCTGCTGGTGGTCGCGGCGATGATCGCGGTGTTCCGCTTTCGCCTGGGCGCAGTCGCGGTGCTGGCAGGCTGCGCCTTGGCGGGTCTGGTTCTGCGCCTGGCCGGGATCGCCTGACCGGCCGCCGCCTCCGCGCCGACGGCGGCCCGGCCCGCACATCGGCATCCTTGCGGTGAACCGCCAGCCGCTTTCCGGCGTTCCGGCATCGTCGTTCCAGCCGCGCGGTGCCCCGTGATCCCATCCCTTCCGCCGTCCCGCATCGAGCCGCCGCAGCAAACCGACGTGGTGCGCCTTGCCGCGGCCCTGCTGATCGCGGCCATTGTCATCGCCGCGCTTTACCTGGGACAGGTGGTGCTGATCCCCCTGGCTGTCGCCTTTCTCATCAGCTTTGCCCTGGGACCGCTGGTGCACTGGCTGGTGCGGCACGGGCTTTCGCGGATGCTGGCCGTGGCGCTGACGCTGGCGATGGTGCTGACGGTGCTGGGCGGGCTTGGCGCCCTTGTCTCCGTGCAGGTGCAGTCGCTGGGGGCGCAGCTTCCGACCTATCAGTCCACCATCCGCACCAAGATCAAGGATCTGGGCGCGCGGATGGAAGGGCCGGGCTTTCTGGAAGGCGCGCTGGAAACCGTGGACACCGTTCAAAAGGAAGTGGCCGAGGTCGTGGGCGGAGACGAGAACGAGGTTCCGCCCCAGCGGGTGCGCGTGATCCCCGAACCGGTCTCGCCCTTCAGGACCGCCATGCTGTGGCTGTCGCCGCTTCTGGCCCCGGTCGCCACGGCGGGCATCGTGCTGGTCTTCGTCGTGCTGATCCTGCTGGACCAGGGCGATCTGCGCGACAGGCTGCTGCGCATCCTGGGCGGCAGCATCCACCGTTCCACCGACGCGCTGGAGGAGGCCAGCAAGCGCATCTCGAAATACCTGCTGATGCAGCTTGTGGTGAACGTCACCTATGCGATCCCCATGGCGCTTGGCCTGTGGGCCATCGGCGTGCCGGGCTGGATCCTTTGGGGGACGCTGGCGGCCGTTATGCGCTTCATCCCCTATGTCGGGCCGATCCTGTCGGCGATCTTCCCCCTCAGCCTGGCCTTTGCGGTCGATCCGGGCTGGAACATGGTGCTGATGACCGCCGCGCTGATCCTGGCGCTGGAACTGGTGTCCAACAACGTGGTCGAGCCGCTGCTTTACGGCAGCAGCACCGGGCTGTCGGTTCTGTCGCTGATCGCGGCGGCAACCTTCTGGACGGCGATCTGGGGGCCCGTGGGGCTGGTCCTGTCCACGCCGCTGACCGTCTGCCTGCTGGTGGTCGGCCGCTATATTCCCCAGCTGTCGATCCTCGAAACGCTGCTGGGATCCGGCCCCGCGCTCAGCCGTCCGACCCGCATCTACCAGCGCCTCATCGCCAACGATCCCGACGACGCCATCGACATCGCCGAGGACGCCATCGAGGAAACCTCCGTCACCGCCTTTTACAACGACGAAGGGATGGAGGTGCTGCGCCAGGCCAGCATCGACTATATCAACAACGCCCGCGCCGAGCACCGGCTGCGCATCGCCAACGGCATGGACGAACTGCTGGAGGAGATCCGCGAGGAACATCCCGCCGACCTGCCGCCGGATGCCGCCCCCCGGGTCGCCTGCATCGCGGGCAAGTGGGAAATCGACCGCCAGGCCTGCGAGATGCTGGCCCACAGCCTTGCCCTGGACGGCCTGCCCGCCGTGGTGCGGGCGTCGGGCAGCATCACCTCGCGCTATGTCGCGGGGCTGGAACTCGAGGGCGTGCAGGTGGTGGTGCTCAGCTTCTTCAGCCGCGAACCGGACGCGGCGGCGCGCAACCTGATCCGCCGCCTGCGGGCGCGGTGGCCGCAGCCCCGGATCGTGCTGGGCCTGTGGGGCATCCCGCCCGAGGCGCTGGACCCGCAGCGGCACGAGGCGCTTGGCGCGGATGCGGTTGTGGCCTCGATCAAGGAGGCGACGGGCCGCATCGCGTTGCTGACAAGCGAGGCCAGAAAGGCCGAGGCCGGGGTCGCGCAGGATCCGCAGGCCGCCGCACTGCGGGACGAGACCCTGCGGAACGTGGCGCTGGACGACCCTGAACTGCGCGAAGACCTGAACGACTATGCGCTTCGCGCCGCCGATGTGTTCGACATGAAGACCGCCGCGATCATCGCCATCGGCCCCGCCCATGAACTGGTGATCGGCGCCAGCCGCGACCTGCCCGGCCCGCGCACGGCGGACGGGCGCAACCTTGTCATGCTGTCCCCCGAGGCGCCCCTGGCAGCCCGGCTGCTGGCCGAGGATGGTCCGCTGATGATCCCCGACATCGAACGCGATCCGGTCCTGGCGCAGCACGACATCCTGCGCGCCTGGTCGGCCCGCGCCCTTGCCGCGGCGCCCATGCGGCAGGCCGACGGAGTGGTTCTGGGCGCGCTGTTCCTGATCCATGACGAGGTGCGCGAGCTTGACGACGAGGAGCTTCGGCTGCTGGAAACCCTTGCCGCCGAGGTGGCCGAGCGGATGACCGGCGAGAAATCCGCCCCCCTGCCCGAACCGGAAAGGCCCGCCGTCTCGGCCACGGTGGGCCAGCAGGTGCCGGACTGAACCCGGGCGCGCGCGAACTGACGGCCCCCATGACCGGGTTCATGGCAAACATGCGGATCGCGCCGAAGGTGCTGGTGTCCGGCGATGTCGAAAGCGCCAGGCACGCTGTCGCCGAAAGGGCGGTGCTGCACCGGACAAAGCGCGATTGCCGCGGCCTCCTCCTGTCGCGCCTGCGCGGGGGCAAGGTCCGCGGCAGCGACATCCGCCCGGCAGTGGTCGCGCCCCAAGATCAACTCGCTGCTGGTCCGGGTCGGCTATCCGATCCTGTCCCGACGAGGCCATCTTCCGAAAAACCGGCAGGCCGGGCCGACCCCCTGCCGGACGAACCGAGGCGCGGCCGTCACGGCGTGATCAGGTACTTCTCGCCCGTGGCCTTGCGGACATAGGCCGCGACCGTTTCCGGCTCCAGCGCCTGTTCCAGGGTGATCCGGGCGGTGTAGTGGCTGGCGAAGGTCGTTGTTCTTTCCTCCACCACACGCTGGCGCATCCGCTCGACCGTGGCGGGTTCCAGGCGTTGCAAGGCCCGGAACAGCAGCCAGCCGCCCACGCTCCAGCTGAAGCCGAAGCTGCGGTGCAGGACGGTGGGGCCGGTATCCAGCGCGCCGTAGATATAGCCCTGCTTCTTCACCGCCGAGCCGTAGCGGTCATAGGCGGCGGCGTCGCGCAGCGCGACCGTTTCCATGGCGTTCAGGACGATGCTGGTTGTCTCGCCCCCGCCGATGGCGTCAAAGCACAGGGTGGCGCCGGTGGCGGCGACCGCTTGCGTCAGATCCTCGTGGAAACTGGCCGTGCTGCTGTCCACCACATGCGCCGCGCCAAGGCCGCGCAGCAGGGCGGCCTGTTCGGGGCTGCGGACGATATTGACCAGGCCGATGCCGTCGGCCTTGCAGATCCGCGCCAGCATCTGCCCCAGGTTGGATGCGGCGGGCGCGTGAACGATGGCCTTGTGCCCCTCGGCCCGCATGGTTTCGACAAAGCCGAGCGCGGTCAGCGGATTGACGAACAGCGCGGCACCTTCCTCGGGCCCGGCGCCCTCGGGCAGGACCAGGCAATCCCCGGCCCCGATCAGGCGCAGCCGGGCATACATGGCCCCGCCCAGCATCGCCACCCGCCTGCCGATCAGGTGCTGCTGGTCGGGCCCCGCCGCGACAACGGTTCCCGCTCCCTCGTTGCCAACGGGCAGGGACTGGCCGATCCGGGACCGCAGGGCGGGCATGGCCGCATCCGGGATGCGGGCGGTCAGCGCGTCGCCGTCCCGGCTCAGCGTGGACAGGTCGGCCGGGCCGAACATCAGCCCAAGGTCGGACGGGTTGATCGGCGCCGCCTCGACCCGCACCAGCAGCTGGCCCGGACCGGGTTCGGGCAGGATGACCCGCTCCAGGTGCAGCCGCAGCGTGCCGTCGGCGGAAACGGTTGTTCTCAGTTCCAGGCTGTCGCGGTTCATGTGTCCTCCGGCTGCGGTTCGGCCGACTGTCCCGCAGTCGGCCGCCGGGTTCAACCGCTTTGACGGCGCATGGCCCGGAAAAGCCGGTGCGACCCGACCGCGCGCCGGCGAAGGGCGGCCGCGTCCGGCGGCTCAGTTCCGCGGCGAATCGCCGTGATGCTCTCTCATCCGGTCCACATCGCCCAGGCTTCCCGGATGCGGCTTGCGGTGCGCCTTGTTCCAGACCCAGGTGGCGGCCCACAGGACGATGCCGATGGCCAGCAGCCAGGCGGCGATGCGGTACTGGTCCATCTGCGCCGCGCTGCGCGCCCACGGCCCGGCCAGAAAGGCGCAGCTTGCCGCGCCGATCCAGGGCGTGATGCCCGGCGCGCGGAAATGGCCGTGTTCGACCGGACGGCGCCGCAGCACGATCAGCGAGACGTTGACCACCGTGAAGACGCACAGCAACAGCAGCGAGGTGGTTCCCCCCAGCAGGCTGACCGCCGGAAGGTCCGAGCGCGTGACCACGAACCAGATCAGCCCGAAGGCCAGCGCGGTCGTGAACAGGATCGCCACCCAGGGCGTGCGGCGGGCATGGTGGACCAGCCCCAGTCCATGCGGCAGAACCCCCTGCCGCGCCAGGCCATAGATCAGGCGGCTGGCCATCAGCATGTTGATCAAGGCCGAGTTCGCGACCGCGAACATGCCGATAAACGGGAAGATCCGGTCGAAGGGCAGGTTCGGCGCGCCCGCCCGCACCACCTGCGTCAGGGCCGATCCCTTGTCGGGGTCCGAGAGATCCCCCACCGGCACCAGGGCCACCGCGCAGATCGACACCAGGACATAGATCACGCCCGTGATCGCCAGCCCGCTCAGCATGATGCGCGGGAAGATGCGGACGGGATCCTTGACCTCCTCGGCCATGTTGACCGAATCCTCGAATCCGACCATGGCGAAGAAGGCCAGGGCGGTCGCGGCGGTCAGGGACAGGAAGGCGCCCTTTTCCTCGGACGAGCGGAAAACCATCACCTCGGAAAAGTCGGCGCGGCCCTGGGACATGGCGTAAAAGCCCACGAAGATGATCATCAGCAGGCCGGTCAGTTCCACAAAGGTCAGCACGACGTTCGCCTTGACGCTTTCGCCCACCCCTCGCAGGTTGACGGCCGCCACCAGCGCCATGAAGCCGAGCGCCAGAGCCAGAATGCCGGCGCCGCCCTTGGCAAGGCCCAGGCCGAAGCCGTCGTTCAGGAAGCCCGCAAAGGCGTTGGATGCCGTCGAGGCCGAGGTGATCCCCGAACACATCACCGTAAAGGCCACCAGAAAGGTCAGGAAATGGATGCCGAAGGCGCGGTGCGCATACAGCGCCGCCCCCGCCGCCTGCGGATAGCGCGTCACCAGCTCGAGATATGAAAGGGCGGTGATCGTGGCCACCAGAAAGGCCACAAGGAAGGGCGCCCAGGCAGCGCCCCCGACCTCGGCGGCGACGGTGCCGGTCAGGGCATAGACGCCGGTTCCCAGGATGTCGCCGACGATGAACAGCAACAACAGCTTCGGACCCATGACGCGGTGCAGCTCGGGCTGGTGCGCCGCCCCGGCAGGATGTGCTTGTGACATGTCGCCCCCCTTGCGGTGTCGTTCAAGACTGGCCCGCAAGGTCCGATCCGGCAAGCGGAATCTCCCGCCGGCATCGTGGTCCGCCCTGCCGACCCGGGCCATTTCCCGGGCCGCGGTCCCGCTTGCCCGGCCGCGGAACGCTCCGCGGCCGGTGGCGTTTCAGGCGTCGGCCTGGCGGGTCTTGCGGTTCCAGCGGATCGAGGACCACAGCGACACCCCGATCAGCGCCGCGCCGCCCAGGCCGGTGACAACCTCGGGGATCTGGACGAAGGATTGCAGGAACATGATCACCGAAAGGGCGATGATCGCGTAAAAGGCGCCGTGTTCCAGATAGCGGTACTGGGCCAGCGTGCCCTTTTCCACCAGCATGATGGTCATGGACCGCACATACATGGCCCCGATCCCCAACCCGATGGCGATGATGAACAGGTTCTGGGTCAGCGCGAACGCCCCGATCACGCCGTCAAAGCTGAAGGACGCGTCCAGCACCTCCAGATACAGAAACGCGCCCAGGCCGCCCTTGGCCCCCGCGACCAGCGTTTCCTGAGTGCTGTCCAGCAGCCCGCCCAGAACCTCGACCAGCAGGAAGGTCAGAAGGCCCCAGATCGCGGACTTGAAGAAAACCTCGGATTCCACGGGATCCAGGAAGCGCGAGAAGATCAGGATCAGCGACAGCACCAGGGCGACCTCGATGCCGCGGATGGTGGCGTATTTCTGCATCTTGGATTCCAGCCAGCGGACCCAGTGCACGTCCTTCTCGTGGTCGAAGAAGAAGGACAGCCCGACCATCATCAGGAAGGTGCCGCCGAAGGCCGCGATGGGCAGGTGCGCGTCGTGCATGATGCGGGCGTATTCCTCGGGCCGTGCGGCGGCCAGAACCACGGCCTCCCACGGGCCGATCCTGGCGGCGATCACCACGATCAGCAGCGGAAACACGATCCGCATCCCGAACACCGCGATCAGGATCCCCCAGGTCAGAAAGCGGCGCTGCCACACCGGGGTCATTTCCTTCAGCTTGTTGGCGTTGACGATGGCGTTGTCGAAGGACAGCGAGATTTCCAGGATCGCCAGAACCAGGCAGATGAAGAAGATGGTCAGCATGCCGCCGACGGTTCCGGTCATCTGCCAGCCCAGATAGGCGCCCAGGATCAGGCCCAACGCCGTGACGATGAAGGCCCAGGTGAAATAGCGGAGAAGCGGCCGGGCGTCGGGGCTCGGGCCAGGAGAGGACAGTCCGTTTTCCATGCGAAAAGGTCCAGGCGGCTGGTTCAAGGATCAGTGCCGACATCACGGATGTGCCGCCACATCCGCCAGAGGGGCCCGGTCACCCAGTCTGCATCCGCAGGTGCGCGGATGCGCGTCTATACGTCGGCCGGGCCGATTTCGGAAGCGGTCAATTCGCGGAACGCGGCAGGAACGCCATTTCATCCCGTCCCGCGCCGCCCGCGCGGCCATCACGCCATGGCGGCGCTGCCGGTGCGCACGGCGGTCCGGCATCCGCATCGGCAGGGCGGCCGGGCGGCACGACACGGAGATGGCGGGCGCAGGGGTCCTGCCGCACGGTGGCGGTTGTTTTCAGCCGTCGGTCCGGGCGGCCCGCAGCCGTCTTATTCGGCAACCGACGCGGCACCGTCGCCTGGACCCCACGTCGCGTCGAAGCGGTCCGCGTCAGGGGCCGTTGCGCAGGACCTCGGCCGACGACGATCCGAACCCCGGGGGGATTGCCGCACGGCCGCCTCGAAGCGCCCGACAACGGCCCTGGTCTGCTTTTCCAGCGGGATGGGTCTCGACAGTGAAACCGATTGTGCCTAATGTCGACAACAAGACGACATGCCGTTGCGGTCACGGTCGGCACGCGGGGCGGCATGCTTTCCGGGCCGGCAGCACAAGGACGCCACAGATGGAAGACGATGCCAAGACCAAGCGCGCCAAGGGGACCGGCTGGCGGCACATCTATGATACGCTTCATGACGAGATCCTGACCCTGAAGCTGCAACCGGGGCAGCTTCTGGACGAAACCACCATCGCGGACCGCTTCAGGATGTCGCGGTCCCCGGTGCGCGAGGCGCTGATCTGGCTGGCGGGCGAGGATCTGGTGGTCACGCTCCAGAACCGCTCGACCATCGTGGCGCCCATCGACGTGCTGAGCTTTCCGAAATACGTCGAGGCGCTGGACGTGGCGCAGCGGCTGAACACGCGGCTGGCGGCAGAGCTGCGCGGCGAACAGGATCTGCTGGCGATCGCGCAGCGCCAGAAGGATTTCGAGGACGCGGTCGGCAAGGCCGACTGGCTGAAGATGTCCCATGCCAACATGCAGTTCCACATGGCCATCGCCCATGCCGGCAAGAACCCCTATATCGCGTCCTTCTACGAACGCCTGCTGAAGCAGGGCCGTCGGATGCTGCACCTGCATTTCGAGTTCCTGGAACGCACCTCGGACGGCTATCTGCTGACGGACGAGCACAACGACATGCTGGAGGCGATCCGCCAGAAGGACATCGAGCGCGCGGACGCGCTGGCCCATGCCCATACAAGGCAGTTCCGCGACAACTTTTTCGACTTCATGAAGGAAAACTATGCGACCGGCGTGAACCTGACGGGCCTTCGCCGGTCGGCGTGACCGCCGCCGATACGTCGCGGCCGGTCCCCCTCTGTCTGCCAGCCGCGTTCCCACAAGGTCTTCGCGGCGGTCGGCCCGGGGCCGCTCGCGGCGTCTTTGCGGGTCTTCAGCCCGGGTTGGGCGGGAAAGCCGCCGAAGCCCTGCGCTGTTCAGGCCGAGCCTCTGGCTGACCAGCATCCCGGCCTTGATCTCGCGCGCGGCGCGGTGCGCGGTCAGTCCCTTTGCATCCATGACTGGCCTCTTGGACTGGCCTCTTGCGTCTACGGGCACCAGCAGGTGATCGACCGGCATGCCGGGGGGTGGCGCCCGCCAGCGCCATCATCGGGTTGAAGCTATGCGCCGTCAGCAGATAGCCAGGTTGCCGACAGCCAAATCGGTCAATGAAGTGTCGCCCGGCCATTTCGGCCAGAAAAGTTGCCGGTTCATGTCACGACGGTGCAGCGCAAGAAGGGCGACAAAGGCTGATCTCTCGCCAGAGTATAAGGTCTGTATCGGCAGCACGTTGACGGGAATCGCCGGAGTTCTTGCAGGTTCCCTAAGCGTCAGGCTTCTTCCCGATGCCTGCGTCCAAACGGTCGGAGCGGCCCTCCAAAGGCATTCCTATATGCCTTTCCCAACGCAGATGGGCTTGAATACCCGCAGCGAAGCGCGATGGTCTGGACATCGAGGTTCGTACTGCGGGCAAGATCTCGGGCCCGGGTCAGGCGCAGCATCTGGAAATAGCGGCCGGGTGACATTCCGGCCTCGCCGCGAAACAGCCGCTCCATACTGCTCAGCGAGAGACCGGACCGCGCGGCTATCTGGGTGATCGGCACGGGCGTCTCGATCATCTCAACCATCAGATCAATCACGTGATGAAGACGGGCCGAAGCCTTGCCCGTGGTCAAGAGGATCCGGGTTCCTGCGCGGACCGTGGAATGATCGCTGTCATGGAGGAACATGGAAGAAGCCAGGAAGGCGCTGCCCTTGCCGAAACGGTCTTGGATCAACTTCAGGATCAGACCTAAGGCCCCGGATGCGTCGCCGCAGGACCAGAACCGGCCTTCCATGACGAAGGGCGTGGGGTCCACATGAACGTCGGGAAAGGCTTCGGAGAATTCGGGAAGCAGCGACCAGTGGATCGTGGCGCGATGTCCTGAAAGCAGTCCTGCGGCCGCAAGAAGCCATGGCCCTGTATCAGCACCGATAACGACCCTGCTTTGCCGGGACAGCGATGACATGCGGCGCATACCGCTGGCGTTGCAATGTTCGCGAAAACCATAGCCTGCGACCACGATCAGCAGGTCAAGGGATCCACCCCGCACAGCGTCAGGAGCCACCAGAAGCCCGCTTGATGACCGCACCGGGTTTCCATCCGCCGTCAGCACCTGCCAGCGCAGATTTTCCTGCCCCTGGTCGCGGACCGCCCGCAGCGGTTCAAGCAGGCAGGACAGGACCATGTTCGAAAATCCCTCGAACAGCAGGATAGCAACGCGCATGACGAACTTTGACGGATTTGGACTTTCAGTGAAGAAATAGGACCAATTCATGAAGAAAAAAAGCTTTAGCCTGTGACCTTCCGAATAGAGGAAGGTTGCAATGCCGCTGGCCATCAACAAGAACGTCTTCATCACCTGCGCGGTTACCGGATCGGGGTCGACACAGGACCGGTCGCCGCATGTGCCGCGCAGTCCGAAGCAGATCGCCGACAGCGCCATTGCGGCGGCAAAGGCGGGGGCGGCCGTGGTTCACTGCCATGTGCGCGATCCGGAAACAGGCAGGCCGTCGCGCCGGCTGGATCTTTATCGGGAGGTCACAGAACGCATCCGTGAAGCCGATACGGACGTCGTGCTGAACCTGACCGCCGGCATGGGCGGCGACATCGTCTTCGGCCATACGGAAGCGCCCTTCCCTGTCAACACGGCAGGCACCGACATGGTGGGCGCGACGGAACGCATGGCCCATATTGCCGAATGTTTGCCCGAGATTTGCACGCTGGATTGCGGCACCATGAACTTTGCCGAAACCGACTATGTCATGACCAACACCCCAGGAATGCTAAGGGCCATGGGCGGCATGATGACAGCCCTTGGCGTGAAGCCGGAAATCGAGGCCTTCGATACTGGCCACCTGTGGTTTGCCAAGGAACTGGTTCGCGAAGGCACGTTGGCGGGGCCCGCTCTCGTGCAACTCTGCATGGGGGTGCCGTGGGGGGCGCCCAACGACCTCAACACCTTTATGGCCATGGTGAATGCGGTGCCCGAGGATTGGTGCTGGTCGGCCTTCAGTCTGGGTCGCGATCAGATGCCTTATGTCGCGGCGGCCGTGCTGGCGGGCGGCAATGTGCGCGTCGGGTTGGAGGACAACCTGTGGCTGGGCAAGGGCCAACTTGCCTCGAACGCACAACTTGTCGAACGGGCCGCCACGATCATCGAAACCATGGGCGCGCGCGTCATAAGTCCTCGCGAAGTGCGAGAAAAGCTGGGTCTGGTGAAACGCGCTCCGAAGGGAGTTGCGGCATGAGCAAGGCAGCCATCATCGGCGGAGGGGTCATCGGCGGTGGCTGGGCCGCGCGCTTTCTGCTCAACGGCTGGGACGTTGCGGTCTTCGATCCCGATTCCCAGGCCGAACGCAAGATCGGCGAGGTCCTGACCAATGCCCGGCGCGCCCTGCCCGCGCTCTATGACAGAGCACTGCCGCCCGAAGGCCGGCTGACTTTTCACGCGGATTTGGCCGATGCTGCGGCAGGCGCCGATTGGGTGCAGGAAAGCGTTCCTGAAACCCTGTCCCTGAAACATCGCATCCTGCCTGCGATCCAGCAGGCCGCCGGGCCGGAGGCGGTGATCGGCTCCTCGACCTCGGGCTTCAAGCCGTCGGAACTGAACGCGTCTGGAACCCGGGCCATTGTGGCCCATCCGTTCAACCCGGTTTATCTGTTGCCGCTGGTCGAATTGGTGGGCGATCCGGCAACGTGCGCCAAAGCCGCTGACATCCTGCGCGCCATCGGTATGTATCCCTTGGTTGTCCGCAAGGAGATCGACGCCCATATCGCGGACCGTTTGCTGGAGGCCGTCTGGCGCGAGGCGCTTTGGCTGGTCAAGGACGGCATCGCCACCACCGCGGAAATCGATGAATCGATCCGCATGGGCTTCGGCATCCGCTGGGCTCAGATGGGCCTGTTCGAGACGTATCGGATCGCCGGGGGCGAGGCCGGCATGGCGCATTTCATGGCGCAGTTCGGCCCTGCGCTTTCCTGGCCCTGGACGAAGCTGACGGACGTGCCGGACTTCAACGACGACCTGGTTGACCTGATCGCATCGCAGTCCGACATCCAGTCGGGACATTTGTCGATCCGGGATCTGGAACGGCTGCGCGACGACAATGTGGTCGGCATCATCCGCGCGCTGCGGCGCATGGGCAGCGGCGCGGGCGGCGTTGTCCGCGCGCATGAAGAAACTCTGGCCGATATAGGCGAGCGAGATGGATTGCCGGTCACCGCCACCCGTCAAGTCCCCATCAGCTGGACCGACTACAATGGCCATATGAACGAAGCCCACTATCTTGAAGCCGCGTCGCTGGCGACGGATCGGTTCATGGAGATGATCGGCGCGGACGCGGCCTATGTCGCCTCGGGCCGCAGCTACTTCACGGTCGAGAACCATATCCGCTATCTCGATGAAATCCATGCGGGTGACCGCCTGACCATCACCACGCAAGTGTTGGCGGGGAAAGGCAAGCGCCTGCATCTGTTTCACCGCCTGTGGCGTGGCGACGACGCCCTTGCCGCCACGGTCGAGACGATGCTGATCCATACTGACCTTTCCACCCGCCGCAGCAGCGAACCAGAAGGCGCAGTATCGGAAAGCTTGTCCGGCTGGGTGGCGTCCCACGCTGGTCTGGAAGCCGAGGGGGCCGGTCGTTTTGTCGGCCAGCCCGCCACCGGCCCAACCTAGCGAGTGGGGCTATCGAAAGGGGCCAGCGATGTGGTGAATTGTAACGACACGGTTTTCCAGCCGTCGAACCAGCCCCTGACGGTCACGATCCTGGTCTTGCCTGACGCTTCGTTGATGAGCATGGCAGCCACGCTTGACCCGATGCGGGCCGCGAACCGGATTTCGGGTCAGCGGCCCTATTGCTGGAAAGTCGTGTCGATGGACGGCCGGTCCATTACGACCAGTTGTGGTCTGACGCTTCAGGTGGACGGCCGCTTCGCGCCCCAGGACCGCTGTGACGTTCTGATCGTGGTTGCCGCCTTCAACGTCACCGGACATGCCTCGCCCTCGATGCTGGCCGCGGTGCGGCAGGCGGCGCGCCGCGCGCGCATGGTCGGGGGCGTCGAGGCAGGCAGTTGGGTGCTGGCGATGGCTGGCCTTCTGGATCAGCGCCGGGCCACCACCCATTGGGAGGATCTGGAGGACTTCGCCGTGCGCTTTCCGCAGGTCCGCGTGATCCCCGACCGCTGGGTGGTGGATGGCACGGTCTTCACGACGGGCGGCGCGGCCCCGGCCCTAGATTTCATGCTGGCGCTGGTCCGGGCCCGCCAGGGCTTTGGTGCTGCCCTGAACGTCGCAAGCCTTTATGTCTATGACGAGGTGCGGCTGCCCTCGGACGCCCAGCCTCTGGTATCGCTGGGTCGCAACAGCCGGATCGATCCACGGCTGACTCGGTCGATCCGGATCATGGAGCAGCATATCGACACAACGCTGACGATCCACGACATCGCGAAACGCATTGGCTGCTCGATCCGCACGGTTGAAATTCTGTTTCGCCGGTCAACCCAGTGCTCTCCAGCAGTCTATTACCTGTCGCTGCGTTTGCAGGCGGCTCGACGGCTGGTCACCGATACCCGGCTGCCCATGGCCGATATCGCAGTGCGGACAGGTTTTTCTTCGATCGCCTCGCTGTCGAGGGCCTTCCGGCGGCAGTTCGGGCAAACACCATCTGCCGCCAGAAAAGGTTCACAGATCTAGCTTGGCCATGGCGGCTGCCTGACCGGGTTCGCCATCCACCGTGGTCACGCCATCAAGCCAGGCTTCCAGCACAGCCGGGTTGTCCTTCAGCCACCGGTTGGCCGCCTCGCGCCCCTCCATCCCCTCGTCCAGGATATAGGACATCATCACGTCCTCTGCCTCGACGGTGAAGGATAGGTTTGCCAGGAACTTGCCCAGGTTCGGGCAGTCCGCCGACAAACCCTTGCGCGTGTTCGTCAGCACGGTTGCGGCACCGTCTTCAGGGCCGAACATGTTGTTGCCGTCGGTCAGGTATTCGATGTCATAGCGCACGTTCATCGGATGGGGACGCCAGCCGAAGAACAGGATGTCGTCCTCTGCCCGAATGGCGCGCTCGACCTGGGCCAGCATGCCTTGCTCGCTCGACTCGACAAGTTCGAAATCGCCGAGGTCGAAGCCATTGTTCGCGATCGTCTCCAGGATGGTGGTGTTCGCACTGCTGCCGGACTCGATCCCGTAGATCTTGCCGTCAAGTTGGTCCTTGAACCTGGCAATGTCGCCATAGGTCTTCAATCCGGCTTCATATGTGGCGGCCGGGACTGCAAACCCGATCAATGCGCCTTCCAGATTGGGACGGACGACCTCGATCTCTCCGGCATCGACCAGCGGCTTCTGGATCGGCTCTTGCAACGGCATCCAGTTGCCCAAGAAGATGTCCGTATCACCTTGCTTCAACGACTCGAAGGTCACGGCAACCGACAGGACTTGAACCTCTGGATCATATCCCAACGCCTCAAGCACCAAGCTTGCAGCCGAGGTGGTGGCGGTGATGTCGGTCCAGCCGACGTCGGAAAAGCTGGGGTTTCGGCACTGGTCGGGTTCTGCCGCATGAACCTGTGGCAGGAATGCAAAGGATGCGAGAAGTGTCGCGGCGATCTTCTTCATGGTTCTCCCCTTCGTTGCTGGTAAAGGATTTTGCAATCCCGTCGCCTTAGCAAAGATATGCCCTAGGACAGGACATGGTTGGCAAACCGCGCAGGGTTCTTTCCATTATGCGCAACATTGCTAAGGGTATTATCGTCCCGTGTCATCGTGGTTGGTCTTAACAGGACATGCAGAACCACGATCTGATACCTATGCGCCTCTGCCGCTGGGGTACAAACTGTAGGCACCAGGTAGAATTATCGCGCTCTAGGGTTGGTGCTCACTTGAGGATTTCCTTGCGTGTGTTTGCATGATTCACTTCTTTCGCGAGGCCATGGAGGCGAGTCATGCGAGGGCATTTGTTCTGGCTGAGCGAGGGAGAGTGGGCGCGGATCGAGCCGCGTTCGCCTAAGAGAATACGAATGGCGTTCGCTCGAGAATCGCGCAGCGGAGGACAGACCATAGAGTTCCTCAAGACGGGCCTGAACATCGCCCACCGACAAACCGGCGGCATAAGCCCGATGAGTTTGTCATCGTTCCGTCGATCCGGGTCCGGCCCTTCCGGATCAACACGGGCTCAAAGCTACCCTCCGGTCGCGCGGCACAGCCAACGGGACTTCGCCGTCCGCTTTGTCACGATCCTGGTCCGGCGGTTGGTCTGCTCGGGCCAAGGAGGTGCGGCGGGCGACCGCGCGCGATCCCGTGCCCGCGTCAGGTCGCGGATCCGGTCCATGCCGCAGGAACCCGTCGGGGTGAAGGGATGGCGATCAGGGTGCCGGGGGCGAGGGGCGGCGCCCGCCCTGCATCCCGCCGCGCCGGGCGTCGGCGGGTTGCGACCCAAGGGCCATGGTTCTGACCGCGCGGGGCGACCGCATCGTCCGCGCTTGCCCGGCCGGGGCGACCGCATCGTCCGCGCTTGCCCGGCCGGGGCGATGGACGGCCGGGGGCTTGCGGACGGACCTGCCCGCCCGATTGCGGGCCGCGAAGCCGCCTTCAGACAGTCGCCGCCTGCCGCGCGGCCTTGCGGCGGGCGACGCGGGCCCGGATCGCTTCCACATCGGTCACGGGGGTCGCGGCGAAAAGCTGCCGGGTATAAGGGTGGGTCGGGTTGGCGAAGATCGCCTCGCGCGAGCCTTGTTCGACCGCCTCGCCCTTCGAGATCACCATCACCTCGTCCGCGATGTAGCGGACCACCGACAGGTCGTGGCTGACGAAGACATAGGTCAGGCCCATCTCGTCCTGCAAGTCGGCCAGCAGGTTCAGCACCTGCGCCTGCACCGACAGGTCCAGCGCCGAGACCGGCTCGTCCAGGACCAGCAGCGACGGGTTCAGCATCAAGGCCCGCGCGATGGCTATGCGCTGGCGTTGCCCGCCCGAGAACATGTGCGGATAGCGGTTGTAGTGTTCGGGCAGCAGCCCGACCTTTTCCAGCATCGCCTTGGCCCGGTCGCGTCGTTCGGCGGCAGGCGTGCCGGTGTTGATGACCAGCGGCTCGGTCAGCACGTCGCCGATCTTCTGGCGCGGGTTCAAGCTGCCGTAGGGGTTCTGGAACACCATCTGCACCTTGGAGCGCAGGTCGGGGCCGGGACGGCGGGCGGCGATGTCCACGCGCTGGCCGTCGATCAGCAGTTCTCCCCCGGACGGGGCGTCGATCAGCGCGATGATGCGGGCCAGGGTGGACTTGCCCGAGCCGGATTCGCCGACAATGGCCAGGGTCTTGCCCTTCTGCACGCTGAAGTCGATGCCCTTGACCGCGCGGACGGTTCTGGCGCGGCGGAACATGCTGCCCGGAACGTGGTAGTCGCGGACGATGCCGCGTCCCTCGACAACGGGGATCATTGCGCGGCCTCCGTGTCGAAAAAGTCGGACACGGTGGGCAGGCGGTCGCCGGTCGCATGTTCCGGCAGGGCCGACAGCAGCGCGCGGGTGTAAGGGCTTTGCGGGTTCTCGAACAGGTCCAGCACCTCGGCCTCCTCCATCTTGCGGCCCTTGTACTGGACCACCACGCGGTCGGCGGTTTCGGCCACCACGCCCATGTCATGGGTGATCAGGATCAGGCCCATGCCGTAATCCTCCTGAAGGGTCATCAGCAGATCCAGGATCTGCTTCTGGATGGTCACATCAAGCGCCGTCGTGGGTTCGTCCGCGATCAGCAGCCGCGGGTTCGAGGCGATGGCGATGGCGATCATCACCCGCTGGCACTGCCCGCCCGACATCTGGTGCGGATAGGCCTTCAGCTTTTCCTCGGGCTCGGGAATGCCCACGGCGCGGAACAGTTCGACCGCGCGCTGCCGGGCGGCCTTGCCCGACAGGCCCAGGTTCAGGCGCAGAACCTCCTCGATCTGGAAGCCCACGGTGAAGGACGGGTTCAGCGAGGCCACCGGCTCCTGGAAGATCATGGTGATCTCGCGCCCGATCAGCTTGCGCCGCTGCGCCTCGGTCATGGCCAGCATGTCCTGGCCGTCATAGGTCATCTGGTCGGCGGTGACGGTGGCGGTGTCGGGCAGAAGGCCCATCACCGCCAGCATCGACACCGACTTGCCCGACCCCGATTCGCCCACGATGGCCAGAACCTCGCCCCGGTCCACGGACAGGTCCACCCCGTCCACGGCGGTGAAGCTGCCGGTGGCGGTGGCGAATTTCACGGTCAGGTTTCGGATGGTCAGCAGGGACATGGGCATCAGCTCCGCTTCAGCTTGGGGTCGAGCGCGTCGCGCAGCCCGTCGCCCATCATGTTGATGGCCAGAACCGAGACCAGGATGGCAAGCCCCGGCAGGGTGACGACCCACCAGGCGCGCAGGATGAATTCGCGCGCCTCGGCCAGCATGGTGCCCCATTCGGGCGCGGGCGGCTGCGCGCCCATGCCCAGAAAGCCGAGGGCTGCCGAATCCAGCACGGCCGAGGAAAAGGACAGCGTGGCCTGCACGATCAGCGGACCCAGGCAGTTGGGCAGGATGGTCCTGAACATCAGGCGCAGGTTGCCCGCGCCGGCCACGCGCGCGGCGGTGACGTATTCGCGCTGCATTTCCCCCATCACGGCGGCGCGGGTCAGGCGGGCGAAATGCGGCTGATAAACGATGGCGATGGCGATCATCGCGTTGGTCAGCCCCGGCCCCAGCACAGCAACCAGCACCAGCGCCAGCAGCAGCGACGGAAAGGCCAGGATCACGTCCATCACGCGCATGATGACCGTGTCAACCCAGCCACGGAAGAACCCCGCGACCAGGCCGATGACGACGCCGCCGACCAGGGCGATCGCCACCACGACGATGCCGATGAACAGCGAATACTGCGCGCCGAAGATCAGCCGCGACAGCATGTCCCGGCCCACCGCGTCGGTGCCCAGCGGGAACTCGGCCCGGCCGCCGTCCTGCCAGGCCGGCGGCAGCAGAAAGGCGTCGCGATACTGGGTGGTGGGGTCGTGCGGCGCCAGGAACGGGGCCAGAACCGCCGTCAGCACCAGCAGGACGAAAATGATCAGCCCGGCCACGGCGCCGCGGTTCTGGCGGAAATAGAACCAGAACTCGGCCAGCATCCGGCGGCGGATCGCGGCGGTCGAAAGTTGTGCGGTGTCGCTCATGTCGCGCGGATCCTCGGGTTGATGAGGCCATAGGTCAGATCGACCAGCAGGTTCACCGCCATCACCAGGCCCGCGATCAGCAGCAGGCCCGACTGCACCGCCGGATAGTCCCGGCGCGAGATGGAATCGATCATCCACTTGCCAATGCCGGGCCAGCTGAAGATCGTCTCGGTCAGGATGGCGCCCGCGATCAGAACGCCGATCTGAAGGCCGATGGTGGTGACAACCGGGATCATGGCGTTGCGCAGCGCGTGCACGCCGATCACCCGGCGCGCGGGCATCCCCTTGGCGCGGGCGGTGCGGACGTAATCCTCGCCCATCACCTCCAGCATGGCGGAGCGGGTTTGGCGCGCGATCACCGCCAGCGGGATGGTGGCCAGCACGACCGAAGGCAGGATCAGGTGGCTGACGGCCGACGCGAAGGCGCCGTCCTGCCCCGACATCAGGCTGTCGATCAGCATGAAGCCGGTTCCGTCGGGAAAGTAATACATCAGGCTGATTCGGCCGGACACCGGAGTCCAGCCCAGAAAGCCCGAAAAGAAGATGATCAGCAAAAGGCCCCACCAGAAGATCGGCATCGAAAAGCCCACCAGCGCCGAGGTCATGGACACCTGGTCGAACCAGCTGCCGCGCTTGATCGCCGCCAGCACGCCCACCGGCACGCCGATCAGCGTGGCGATCACGATGGCGCACAGGCCCAGTTCCAGCGTGGCCGGGAACAGCGCCAGGAATTCGTCCAGCACGGGCCTTTTCGTGACCAGCGAATTGCCCAAGTCGCCTTGCAGCAGGCGCCCCAGGAAATCGAGATACTGCATCACGACCGGCTTGTCGAAGCCCAGCTGCGCGCTGAGTTCGGCATGGCGTTCCGGCGAGACGCCGCGTTCGCCCGCCATCAGCAGCACCGGATCGCCCGGAAGGATGCGGACAAAGCCGAAGGCCACGATGGTGATCCCCAGGAATGTCGGGATCAGATACAACAGCTTTGAAAGCAGGAAACGGACCATATGCCTTGTTCCTTGGGGAACGCGCGGGTTTTCGGCCCGCGCGTTCGTTTGTCGGACGATGTGAGGCAGGCTTACTCGGCCAGATCCACGGTTTCAAAGGTGAAGTCGCCCAGCGGGCTCATGACAAAGCCCGTCACCTCGGACCGCATCGGCACGTACTGGGTGGAATGGGCGATGGTCAGCCAGGGCGCCTGGTCCTTGAAGATCACCTGGGCCTGCTCGTAGAGCCTCGTGCGCTCCGCCTGGTCGGAGGTCACCTTGGCCTGTTGCAGCAGGTCCGAGAATTCCTCGTTGCACCAGAAGGCGCGGTTCGCGCCGCCTTCCTTGGCGGAATCGCAGGACAGCAGCACCGACAGGAAGTTGTCGGGGTCGCCGTTGTCGCCGGTCCAGCCCAGGATCACCGCGCCGTCGCGACCGGCTTCCATCGACTTGGACAGGTATTCGCCCCATTCGTAGGACACGATCTGCGCGTTGACGCCGACCTTGGACAGGTCTTCCTGCATCAGTTCGGCCGTGCGGCGGGCATTGGGCATGTAGGGCCGCTGGACCGGCATCGCCCAGATGTTCATCGACAGGCCGGTGACGCCCTCGGCCTCCAGCATCGCCTTGGCGGCCTCGGGATCGTAGGGATCGTCCTCGACGGCTTCGTTATAGGACCACATGGTCGGCGGGATCGGGTTCTTGGCCGGTTCGGCGGCGCCCTGGAACACCGCGTCGATGATGGCCTGCTTGTTGACGGCCATGTTCAGCGCCTTGCGGACCTTGGGGTTGTCAAAGGGCGCGACCGTGGTGTTGTAGGCGAGATAGCCCACGTTCAGACCCGGCTGCTCGTCCAGCTTCAGGCTGTCATCGGCCCGGATCGATTCCAGATCCGCGGGCGAGGGATAGGGCATCAGGTGGCATTCGCCGGCCTTGAGCTTTTGCAGGCGGACCGAGGGATCGGGCGTGATCGCGAAGATCAGGTCGTCGATCTTGGGCGCCTCGCCCCAGTAATCGGGGTTCTTCTGGTACCGGATCACGGCGTCCTTCTGATAGGCCACGAAGCGGAACGGGCCGGTGCCGATCGGCAGGTTGTTCAGATCCTGCTGGGTGCCCGCGGCTTCCAGCGCGTCGGCGTATTCCTTGGACACGATGGAGGCGAAGGGCATCGCGATATTGGCCAGAAACGGCGCTTCCGGCCGGTTCAGCGTGAACTTGACGGTGTAGTCGTCGATCTTCTCGACGGACTTCACCAGGTTCGGCATGTCCATGGAGGTGTAGTATTCGTAGGTGATGCCGGGGATGTACTGGTGCCACGGATGGTTGGGATCGCCCTGCCGCTGGAACGAGAAGATCACGTCGTCGGCATTGAAGTCGCGGGTCGGGGTGAAGCGGTCGTTCGAATGGAACTTGACCCCCTGGCGCAGCTTGAAGGTGTATTCGGTGCCGTCCTCAGACACTTCCCAGCTTTCGGCCAGGCCCGGCTCGACTTCGGTGGTGCCCTTTTTGAACTCGGTCAGGCGGTTGTAGATCGGGTGGCCCGACGCGTCAAAGGTGGTGCCGGCCGTGTAGGGAGAGGGGTCGAACCCCTCGGGCGAGGCTTCCGAGCAGTAAACAAAGGTCTTGGCTTCGGCCACCGCGGTGGTCAGGGCCAGGGCCGATACGGCCAGAAGGCTGCGGGACAGGTGTTTCATGCGCATGATCCTTTTCGCTCTCTGTTGAACTGCGACCGCGTTGCCGCCCGTGACTCGCGGTGCGTATTTCTTGGGCATGTTTCCGATGAGGCAAGTTGCGCCATCGGCCATGGCCTGTAAAGCGGGTTCCCTGCACAACCTGCAAGCCGGACGTAAGGTCAACCTTTCTTACCCAAAACGGCGCGGACCGATTTTCCCGTTACGGCCCGAACCGGCTCGGCAGGCCGTGATCGGCCCCGCCCGATGATTTTCATCCTTCAGTTGAAGGAACTCGCCGGACTGCAAAGGCGCTGTCGGCGAAAGGTTCCCCCAAAACTTCGTGAAGGCAGAAATTTGCGCATCGTGCAAATCCCACAAGCGGCATTCCGCCAAGCGTTTGGGCGTCATCGCACAAGTTGTTGTTTTTTATCGATTGAGGTCCGCCGGAAGCGGTCTTTTGAATCGTGGACAGGTGTCGATACGGGCCTCATGATCAACTCTGGTGATAGGTTCTTGAAGCGACACACGCCCCGCGTGCCCGGTCTTCAAGCGATTGCGCGGTGCAACGATCGCCATCCAAAAACATCTGAACAGGGAGATCCATCCTATGCCAACCATGACCCAGAACAGCGAAGAATGGTGGATCAACGACCAGACCCCCGACAACCCATACGGCAAGAGCGAGGATTACGAGGCCTTTCTGGACTATCTCGGCGCGCTGAACCGCAGCCTGACGCCCGCCATCGCGGCCGAGCCGCTGCGGATCAACGTCCAGGAGCTGAACAACCATCCCGACTACAAGGCCGCCGCCATCGGCGCGCTGTCGGTATGGTCCAGCGTCACGCCGCTGGAGTTCGAGATCGTCGACGACGCGCCCTTCAACCGCGCCACCGACTGGATGCAGGTGGTCAGCCCCGAACTGGGCGAACCCAGCGACGGCAGCGCCTTTTCCAGCAACCGTTATGTCAGCATCGGCCAGCGGTTCCATGACACCGAACCGAACCTGACCGACATCGGCGGCTATGTGTTCGATTCCTTTGTCCACGAGTTCGGCCACGAATTCGGCCTGAACCATCCCGGCCTTTACAATTACAGCGGCCCCGGCGGCGTGCAGATCAACTATCTGAACAACGCCACCTGGATCTATGACCGCCAGCAATACAGCGTCATGTCCTATTTCGACGGCATCGACGTGGGTGAGGAAAGCCGCTGGTCGGCCGCGACGCCGCTGACCGCCGACATCGAGGCCGTGATCCGCCGGTTCTTCTCGACCGTGGGCGAGGACGGAGAGCGGGTCTACCAGACGATCGACCTGAACACCGGCGACGACGTTTACGGCTTCAACAGCACCGTCTACGGCTACGAGCTGACGGCAACCGGGATGCAGCGCGACATCGGCTTCGTCATCCACGACACCGGCGGCAACGACACCATCGACTTTTCCGGCTCGACGGCGGGCACGATCCTGGATCTGCGCGCGGGCCGGTTTTCCAGCGTGAACGGCCACAACAACAACGTGTCAATCTTTGCCGGGCACAACGCCGACCAGACCGAATACCATGTCGAGGGCGGCATCGGCAGCCGCTTCGCCGACATCCTGATCGGCAACGACGGGGCCAATGTCCTTGACGGACGCGGCGGCGGCGACCGCATGGCCGGAAACGGCGGCGACGACATCTATTTCGTCGATTCGGCCGACGACATCGTGCGCGAGGAGGCGGACGGCGGCAACGACACGGTTGTCGTGCTGGCCGAAGGGCTGGACCTGGGCGAGATCGCGAATGTCGAAACCATCGTCTATTCCGGCGCCACGCCGGTCGATCCCGGCGGCAACGGCGGCGGCGAACCCGCGGGCGGCGGCACGCCCCTGGCCGGCATCCTGCTGGGCGATCAGGGCAACAACACGCTGGACGGGGGCGCCGGGGGCAACACGATCTTCGGCCTGGGCGGCGAAGACCTGATCATCGGCGGACGCGATTCGCTGGCCAGCCGCGACATCAACAACACCATCGCCGTCGCGGATCTGGAGGATCAGACCGAAAGCGACGACGGCGCCGATGCGCTTTACGGCGGCAACGGCGACGACACCATTTTCGGCGGCGCGGGCGACGACACGCTGGACGGGGGCAACGGCGACGACCTGATGATGGGCCAGGACGGCGTTGACGTGTTCCGGGGCGGCGCGGGCAGCGACACGGTCGATTTCAGCCGGGAAAGCCCGTTCCAGCTGCTGGTCAACCTGGAAACCAACGTCGCCAGCGGCGGCACCGGGTCGGGCGACACGTTCTACAGCATCGAGAACCTGATCGGGTCGGACGACCGGATCGACCGCTTTGTCGGCACGGCGGCGGCGAACCATTTCCGCGGACAGGGCGGCGGCGACTACTTCAACGGCCGCGACGGCAACGACCTGCTGGACGGCGGCAACGACGGCGACATCATCTATGGCGAAGGCGGCGACGACACGATCATCGGCGGCGCGGGCCAGGATTACATGAACGGTGGCGAGGGAACCGACACGGTCGTTTACGCGGGCAGTTCGGCGGCGGTCAGAATCGACCTTGCCGACGGGTCGGCCCGGGGCGGCGACGCCGACGGTCCGGTGCAGATCGTCGGGCGGGGCACCGTGATCCGCCACGACATCCTGGCCGGGATCGAGAACGCGGTCGGCTCGTTCTTCGACGACCACCTCGCCGGCGGCGACGGAGCCAACGCGCTGTCCGGCGGATCGGGCGACGACACCCTGTCCGGCGGCGCGGGCCGCGACACGCTGACGGGCGGCGCGGGCCGCGACACCGCGGACTATGCCTATGCCGCGGACGGCGTCCGCATCGACCTGTCGCTGGGCGGGTCCGAGGGCGACACCTATGCCTCGATCGAGAACGTCTCGGCTTCGGGGTCGGACGACCGGGTGAACGGGGACGGCGGCGCCAACCTGCTGATCGGGCAAGGCGGCGACGACGATCTTCGCGGCGGGCGCGGCGACGACACCCTGCTGGGCGACTTCGCCGACCAGGGCGAGGCCGTTCCGCGTCCCGGCCTGGGCAGCGGCTATGCCACCCTGGGGGCGGACGCGACGAACGGCTCCATCGAAACCGCCTTCGACATTTCCGACAACTTCTCGCTGGCGGCCGACCCGGACATCTTCGATTCGACCACGGTGCTGCACACGACCGTCAACGCCACCGGCACCGGCGAAGGCGGCTATTACAAGATCGACCTGGCGGCGGGGACGCTGATCACCATCGACATCGACGGCATCGCCGATCCCAATGTCCATGACAGCTGGGTCAGGCTGCTGGACAGCGACGGCAACATCGTCGCCGAGAACGACGACGGCGGCGGCGATCCGGGCTCGACCAGCAACCGCGATTCCTCGACCGTGTTCACCGTCGAGGAGACCGGCACCTATTACATCGTCGAGGGAAGCTGGTCGCCCGACGCCCCGGGCGACGGCTGGTCGGCTTCGGTTCCCGAAGGCTCGACCTACGAGCTGAACGTGTCGGTGGAGTTCCCGCCCGAACCGGTCCGGCCGGGCGTCGCGGGCCAGGACGCGCTGCGCGGCGGGGCCGGGGGAGACCTTCTGGACGGGGGGCTGGCCGCGGACCTGCTGATCGGCGGCGCGGGCGAGGACAGCTTCCGCTTCTCGACGGCGCTTGGCGACGGCAACATCGACCGGATCAGGGATTTCGATGCGGCCGACGACCTGATCCTTCTGGCGCAGGACGTGTTCGAAGGGATCGGCGACCTGGGCCTTCTGGCCTTCGGGGCGTTCCGCAGCAGCCCGACCGGCGCCGCGCGGGATGCCGACGACCGCATCCTGTACGACCGCGCCGACGGCTTTCTGTCGTTCGATTCCGACGGATCGGGCCAGGCGGACGCGATCAGGTTCGCGCGGTTGGGCACGGGTCTCGACCTGACCGCCGAAGACTTCTACATCGTCTGACGACGCTCGGAGCGGGGCGCGGTTCCGCGTCCCGCCCAACACAGCAGAAAGGAAGACGCGATGGGCCGGCTTTCAGATCGCCGCACGATACTGATGGCCGTCGCCGCGGCGGCGGCCCTGGGCGGGGGGGCCGGACCCGCGCGGTCCGGCGATCTCGATGTCACGATCGGCTTCGAGGGGGGCGGGATCATCCCCAAGGGCAGGCTTGCCGTTTACCTCGACGGAGGCGCCGGCGCGCAAG
Source organism: Paracoccus angustae (assembly GCF_042648745.1). Taxonomy (NCBI): domain Bacteria; kingdom Pseudomonadati; phylum Pseudomonadota; class Alphaproteobacteria; order Rhodobacterales; family Paracoccaceae; genus Paracoccus; species Paracoccus angustae. The sequence goes on along the minus strand of NZ_JBHRXY010000025.1, from coordinate 12,212 downwards.
CCACCTCCGAAAGGACGACGATTGAAAGCGGCGGCGGCTCGACAACGGCAAGCCTGTCCCTTCCTCTGCCTGACACGAACATGTCTGCGCCGCGGCAGATCGTGGCCGAATTGCAGCGCCCCGACGGATGGCTGCTTGCCCGGGGCAGCGCGCAGATCGAGGCCGGCTCGCCGGTGGTGATCACCCTCTACACCGTGATGTACTAGGCCAAAGGCCTTGCCGGCCGGCGTCGTGCCGCAAGCTTCGGTTGCCGCCGGAACCTGCGGCCGACCGTTCGAGGGACGCGCTGGCGGCCGTTGCGCCGCGCCGGATCGCGTCCTTTCGGGACGGGGGCTGTTCGGACCGGTCCTTCAATCGTCACCTTGCGGCAAAGCCCGGCGGTCCGCCGGATCCTGTTCCGCCGGATCCTGTTCCGCTGTCCGGCCGAGGATCTCGGTTGCCGGGCGTTCCATCCCAGCAAGGCGGTGCCCCGGGCCAGGCCCGGCACCTTTGCCTGGGCCGCGCCGGCAAGGCCGGGGGCCCGCGCGGAGGCAAGCCGATCCCGCCGCCGCGTCGGCGGAAAGGGTCTCGACCGTTCTTTGTGTCCGTTCCCCCAGGCCTCCGTCCGTCCGGCGGAACGGGTGGCGCGACGGGCCCGGTCAACAAGAAGTGTCCGCCGCGTGACTGGAACCTGCAACCGCCTTTGATCGCCCCGGACAGGCGCGGGAGCAAGGAATTGCCGGCGATCCGGGCTTTCGGCGGTGCCGGCGACGGCGGGACGGCCCGGAAGCTTGGGCTGGAAACCGGCGGTGCTTCGTTCTAGATTGGACCCGGTGACGCACGATGAGCAAGGAGCCGGGGCTTGTCCGAAACACTGCGACGCTTTCGCATGTCCAGCCTCGTGGGCGCCGCACTGGCGGCCGGGGTGATCTGCGCCTGGATCGCCCTGCACGTCTTTGCCGTCTGGCACCTGGACGCGGCGGGCCGGCCCGTTCTGGCGATCGCCTGCCTGATCGGGCTGACCTGGCTGTCGGTCGGGCTGTTCATCGTCGCCCATGACGCGATGCACGGCGCGATCGTGCCGGGAAGGGCGCGGGCGAACAGGGCGTTCGGGACGCTGGCGCTGCTGCTGTTCGCGGGGTTCTCGTGGCGCAAGCTGATCGTCAAGCACATGGCCCACCACCGCCACGCCGGCACCGACGACGACCCCGACTTCAGCCATGGCGGGCCGGTCGCCTGGTACATCGCCTTTGTGCGCACCTATTTCGGCTGGCGCGAGTTCTGGGTGCTGGGCAGTTCGGTGATCCTTTACGCGCTGATCCTGGGGCCGCGCTGGCCTTATGCGGCGTTCTGGGCGGTGCCCTCGATCCTGGCCTCGATGCAACTTTTCGTTTTCGGCACCTGGCTGCCGCACCGGCCGGGGCACGACGCCTTTCCCGACCGGCACAACGCCCGCTCGACCCGGTTCGGCGATCCGCTGTCGCTGCTGACATGCTTCCACTTCGGCGGCTATCACCATGAACACCACCTTTACCCGTCGGTGCCCTGGTGGCGGCTGCCCTCGACCCGCGAGAGGGGTGGGGCATGAGCGTTCTGGTCCCGATCGTGATCGTGGTGCTGACCGTCGCGGCGATGGAGGGCATCGCCTATTCGGTCCACCGCTGGATCATGCACGGCCCCCTGGGGTGGGGCTGGCACAAGTCGCATCACGAGGAAACCCACGGCCCGTTCGAGAAGAACGACCTTTACGCCGTGGTTTTCGCCGTCATCTCGGTGCTGTTCTTCGCGATCGGCAGCGCCTGGTGGCCGTGGCTGTGGTGGGTCGCGGTCGGCGCGACCGTTTACGGCGTGATCTACTTCATCGTCCACGACGGGCTGGTCCACCAGCGCTGGCCGTTCCGCTATGTGCCCCGGCGCGGCTATTTCCGCAGGCTTTACCAGGCGCATCGGCTGCATCACGCGGTCGAGGGGCGAGACGACTGCGTGTCCTTCGGCTTCGTCTACGCGCCGCCGGTCGAGGATCTGAAGGCGCGGCTCAAGGCCTCGGGCGTTCTGGCGCAGCGCCAGTCCAAGCACCCCGACGCATGGCGCGCCGACCGCGCCGAGGATTGAGCCGCCCCCGTCTTCACGGCGGTTCCGGGGGCGGTCGTGGCGACGGCCGGGGCGACGGCCGGCTGGATGCGGTGCAGATGGCCCGCGCGGCCCGCCTTTTCGGGCGGGCGGCGCCCTCGCCACCCGGCGGGCAGGGTCCGGCCGGACCGGTCTAGGCCTGCGAATAGGCCGTCTTGACGGCGGTATAGAATTCCGCCGCATAGCGGCCCTGTTCGCGCGGACCGAGGGACGAGGCCTTCCGGCCTCCGAACGGAACATGATAGTCCACGCCTGCGGTGGGCAGGTTGACCATCACCATTCCTGCCTCGGCCCGGCGGCGGAACTCGGATGCGTGCTTCAGGCTGCCGGTGCAGATCCCGGCGGAAAGTCCGAACTCGGTGTCGTTGGCCGTGGCCAAAGCCTCGTCGAAATCCTCGACACGGATGACCGAGGCGCAGGGGCCGAAGATTTCCTCGCGGCTGGTCCGGGCCTTGTTGGCCGCGCCCAGAAACAGCGCCGGGGCCTGGTAGAAGCCGGGCTTGCCCGGGTCCAGCCGCTCGCCCCCGACCACCTCGGCGGCCTCGGTGCGGGCCAGATCGACATAGGACAGGTTCGAATCAAGCTGGCGTTGATCGACAACCGGACCGATCTGGCTGGCGGCGTCCAGGGCGTCGCCCACCCGCAAGGCCCGCATCCCGCGGCACAGCGATTCCACAAAGGCGTCGTGGATGCCCTTTTGCACGATCAGGCGCGAGGACGCGGTGCAGCGCTGCCCTGTCGAGAAGAACGCCCCGTTCAGGCAGGCCTGCACCGCCGTGTCCAGGTCCGCGTCGTCCAGCACGACCATCGGATTCTTGCCGCCCATTTCCAACTGGACCTTCCGGCGCAGCGTTCCGCAGGCGGCGGCGATGCGGGCCCCGGTGGCGGCCGATCCTGTAAAGGACACCGCGTCGATCCCCGGATGCGACACCAGCGCCTCGCCTGCCGCCGCGCCCGATCCCATCACCAGGTTGAAAACGCCCGGCGGGCAGCCGTGCTTGTGCAGAAGCTGCGCGATCACATGGGCGCAGCCGGGCGTCAGCTCGGCGGGCTTCAGCACCACGCAGTTGCCGCAGGCAAGCGCGGGGGCGGTCTTCCAGGCGGGGATCGCGACGGGAAAGTTCCAGGGTGTGATCAGCGCGACAACCCCCACCGGCTCGCGGGTCACGCAGACCTCGATGCCGGGGCGGACGGACTGCTGCGCGTCGCCGGACAGGCGCAGGGCCTCTCCGGCGAAGAACCTGAAGATCTGCCCCGCCCGCGCCGTTTCGCCGACGGCCTCGGGCAGGGTCTTGCCCTCTTCGCGCGCCAGAAGCCGCCCGATCTCGTCCTTGCGGGCCAAAAGCTCGGTGCCGACGGCGTCCAGAAGGTCGTGGCGGACCTGCGGACCGGCCGCCGACCAGGCCGGAAACGCGGCACGGGCGGCGTCAACCGCCTGGTCCACGGCGGCGCCGCCCGCCCAGGCGTAATGGCCCACGATGTCGCGGGTATCCGAGGGGTTCACGTTCGGACGGCAATCGTCGCCCGGCAGCCACGCGCCGCCGATCAGGTTGCCGTGGATGTCGTTCATGTCCTTCATGGCGGTTCTCCTGCGGGGTTCAGGCGGCGATGCGCAAGACCGCCAGCCGGTCCAGCGATGCGATGGCCAGGGGGTCGAGCGAAGTGAAGGGCGGCAGCACGTTCCGCCAGTCGGGTATGCCGGTGCGCCGGGACACCAGATACTTGACCGCCGGGATCAGCGGGCACGCCGTTATGGCGGCGCGCAGGTCCGCGACCTGCGGGGCCAGCGCGGTTTCGCCCTTCCAGACGCGGGCGCAGAGCAGCGCCGTGTGGTTGACCGTGGCCGAGATGCAGCCGGCAAAGCCGTCCCGCCGCCCGTCGGCCAGGGTCGTCTCGGAGCTGGGAAGGACGCGCAGGCCGGGCAGCCGCGACGCCAGGCTGCGGCAATAGGCCAGGTCGCCGGAGCTGTCCTTGATCCCGTCGAAGCGGCGGGGCGCGGCCTTGTGCAGATGCGCGATCACCGCTTCGGGAATGACGAAGCCGGTCATTTGCGGAAAATTGTAGAACCAGACGCGGATCGGCCGGTCGCCAAGCGCCTTGTCCAAAGCTCTGTACCAGGCGATCAGCCCTTCTTCGGAGGGGTTGTAGTAATAGGGCGGCAGAACCAGGGCCACGGGATAGCCCAGGTCGTCGGCATGGCGCGTCAGCGCGGTCGTTTCCCGAATCGAGGGGGTGCCGGTGCCGACCATCAGCCGGTCGCGGTCCAGGCTCCGGGCCGCATGGGCCATGACGGTCCGGCGGGTGGCGGTGTCCAGGGAATTCGCCTCTCCGGTCGAACCCAGGATGTTCAGCCCGTCGCAGCCGTTCGCCAGGGCCCAGCGGGCATGGTCCAGAAAGGCGTCGGCCAGAAAGCGGCCCTGCGCATCGAACGGCGTCGGCACCGCGGCGATGATTCCTGTCATCATCTTCTCCTTTGATTTGCCTGCACGGGCGGACGGGCGGGGACCGGCAGGTCGGGGTGGTCCCGCCGGGGCGTCATGGCGCGCGACCAGCCGCCGGGCTCGTCCAGGATCCCGGCGTCGTTCAGGAAGACCTCGCGGTTGATGCGCGCGAAGACCGCGTTTGCGGCGTCCAGCTCGTCCTCGTAGCGGATCGCGTCAACGGGGCAGATGCTTTCGCACATGCCGCATTCGATGCATTCCGTGGGATGGATGTAGAACATCCGCTCGCCTTCGTAGATGCAGTCCACGGGGCAGGAGGCGGTGCAGATGCCGTCCTTGACGTCGATGCACTGGGACTGGATGACAAGTGCCATGGCCGCTATCTTCCCCGCCAGACCGGCGCGCGCTTTTCGCGGAACGCGGCCACCCCTTCGGCCGAATCCTCGGATTTCAGCGCCGCGATCAGGGCCGGGCGGCGCAGGTCGCGGGCTTCCTGCGGGTTCAGATGCGCGGTCGAGCGGATGGTGTCCTTGATCGCGGCCACCGACAGGGGCGCGCAGGACAGGATGTCGGCGACCCAGGCATCGACCTCGGCGTCCAGGCGGTCGGGCGGCACCACCGCATTGACCAGCCCATGGCGCGCCGCGTCCTCGGCCGACAGCATCCGGCCGGTCATCATCAGCCCCGCCGCGACGTTGCGCGGGATCAGGCGTTGCAGGGCCACCATGCCGCCGTCCAGCGGCAGGCGGCCGACCCGCGCCTCGGGCAGGCCGAAGCGGGCGTGATCCGCGGCGATCACGATGTCCGCGCCCAGCACCATCTCGAACCCGCCGCCGAGCGCCAGGCCGTTCACGCGGGCGATGACCGGCACCGTCAGGCCCTGCCGCAGGGCGATGCCGCCAAAGCCGTTCGGATTGGCCGCGCCCCAGTATTCCAGCCCGCCGACACCGTTGGCGGCCTTCATATCGGCGCCCGCGCTGAAGGCCCGGTCGCCCGCGCCGGTCAGCACCACGCAGCGGATGTCGTCGCCGGTCTCGATCCGCGACCAGACGCGCTCCAGCGCGGCCTCGGTCGCGGCATCGACCGCGTTCATCCGGTCGGGGCGGTCGATGGTGACGCGCGCGACCTGACCGGCGATTTCAAGGCGGACGGTCATACCGCCTCCTTCCGGGCGATGGCCGACAGCCCGAATTCGCGGATCACCTCGTCGGTATGCTGGCCCAGCCGGGGCGGCGCATGGCGGACGACCAGCGGCGCCTCGCTCAGATGAACGGGCGATCCGACCAGGGTGATCCGGCCCAGGATCGGGTGATCGACATCCACCAGCATCCCGTTGGCGGCGGTCTGGGCGTCGGCCAGGGCCTCGCCCAGCGACCGGACGGGCGCGCAGAGCAGATCCTGTTCTTCCAGCCGCTCGATCCAGTGGGCGGTGGTGTTGGTGGCGAAGGCGTCGCGGAAGCGGCCTTGCAGGTAGGGCTTGTTCGCGCGCTGCGCCGCAAGGTTGGGATAGGCGGGCGACAGGTCCTCGATCCCCAGGGCGGCGCAGATGTCGCGCAGCGGGTGCGGCTTGAAGGCGCCGACCACCACCACCGCCCCGTCGGTCGTGTCGAAAACGCCGGTCAGCGGCATCGCGGCCCAGTTCAGCACCTCGCGGTGCCTGGACCATTGCGCGGCCTCCTGCATCTGCATGGCGATCATCGAGTCGTAGAGCGACACCCCGACCTTCTGGCCGCGCCCGGTCCTGGCGCGCGCCAGCAGCGCCGCCAGGATTCCCTGCACCAGATGCATCCCGGCGGTATAGTCGCACAGCGTGGTGGGATAGATGGACCTGGGCACCGCCGGGTCCTGGGTCTTTTCCATGACCCCGGTCATCGCCTGGGCCAGCACGTCTTGGCCGCCCTTGTGGGCATAAGGCCCGGTTTCCCCGAAGCCCGTGCCGGACGCGCAGATGATGCCCGGGTTGATCCCGGACAGCGTGTCGTAGTCGAACCCCAGCCGCCGCATCACGCCTGCGCGGAAGTTGTCCACCACCACGTCGGACTGGGCCACCAGGTCGTAGATCATCCGCCGTCCGGCGTCCGACTTGGTGTTGATCTCGACCGACCGCTTGTTGCGGTTCAGCGAGGCGAAGACGGCGTTGTTCATCGCCTCCTCGCTGGGTTCGCCGAAGAAGTTGCGCGACAGGTCGCCCTCGCCCGGACGTTCGATCTTGATCACGTCGGCGCCGAAATCGGCCAGCATCTGCGTGGCGCAGGGCCCCATCATCACCTGGGTGAAGTCAAGAACCCGGATGCCTTCAAGCGGAAGCGGAAGGTGCTGTTTCGTCATGGCGGTTTCCTTTCCTCAGGCGGCGGCGGTGGTTTCGACAAGGGCATTGGCCGAGGGCACGTCGCCCGGATCGGCCCCCTGCGCGCGCATCTGCTTCTGGATGGCGCGGACATCGACATCGCGCAGCGCGCAGCCGGCCTGGAGCGCCTTGGCGACGGCGACCCCCGCGGCCTCGCCCTGGGCCATGCAGGGCGGGATTTCCCGCGACTGCTTCTGCGCCTCGCTTTCGACCGAATAATGGCGGCCCGCGACGATCAGGTTGTCGACGCCCTTGGGCAGCAGCGCCCGGTAGGGGGTGTAATAGTCCCGGCCCCGGCAGACCGAATCCGCGAAATGGCGGCGTTTCCGCACGTCGTCCCTGGTGACGACATATTCGCCCTGCAACAGCCGGGTCTGGCGGATGCCCATCTGTTCGGCCGCGCCCAGCATCCTGGCGTTCTCGAAGCCCGGCAGGTTCGTCCGGGCGAAGTCCAGCAGCGCCATCATCCGGCGGCGGCCCTCGTATTCCGCCTCGACCATGTGTTCGGGCGACAGCCCGTCATAACCCGGCATATGCGGGCAGTTGCACCAGACCACGCCGGGCAGAGGCGTCTTCAGCCACCACATGCCCCAGGCCCCGCCGATCGCCCGGCGCGCCTGGCGGTCAAGCGCCTTGAACGCCTCGGGGTTGTCGTATTCGAAGGCTTCCGCCTTGGCGGTGTCCACGTCCATCAGCCGGAACACGGTTGTCACGATGAACTGGCCGGTCGTGAACGCGGCCCCCGCCGAGGACGCCACGTCCAGATCGCCCGAGGCATCCACGACCATCTTCGCCCGGATCGCCTGGCGGCCCAGCTTGGTCTGCACGATCACGCCGGTGACGCGGCCGTTTTCCACCATGGCCTCGGAAAACCAGCTGTGGGTGCGCAACGCGATCCCCGCCTCCGCGACCAGATCCAGGCTGACGCGCTTCCAGGCGTCGGGATCAAAGGCCACGGCGTGGATGATCGGCTGCGGCATCCCCTGCTTGTGAAAGTCGATGCAGCCCCAGCGTGCCCATTTCCGCCACATGCCCCAGTTGGTCAGGCAGTCCTGGGGCGGGGGAAAGACCGCGCCGTTCTGGCGTTCCATCCGGTCCACGAATTCGCTGACGATGCCGGTGGTGACGATCTCGGTCCCGTCGTTCACCATGTCGTCCAAAACCAGCACCATCCCGCCCGAGGCCATGCCGCCCAGGTGGTGATAGCGTTCAACCAGCGTCACCCGCGCCCCGTTGCGGGCGGCCGACACGGCGGCCGACAGCCCGGCCGGGCCTGCGCCGATCACCACCACGTCGGTGTCGGCGACAACCGGCACCTGCTCGGCCCTGACGGCAAGATGATCCCTGATGCGGTCGGTCATTTGGACAAGCTCCTTCTGTCACGCCGGGGCGGGTCAGGCCCGCGGCGTCGATGATCGGTTGGTTCGAAAGGTTTCAGGCTACCAGCGCACGATCCGGCGTTCGGCCAGCGTCACAAGGGCGAACATCAGCACAGACAGCCCCGAGGACATCAGCACCGTCGCGTAAAGCAGCGGCGAGTTGAAGTTGAAGGTCGCGTCGAGGATCAGCGCCCCCAGGCCCAGATCCGCGCCCACCCATTCGCCCACGATGGCGCCGATGACCGAGGTCGTGGCCGAGATCTTCAGCGCCGAGAACAGGAACGGCAGCGACGAGGGCAGGCGCATCTTCCAGAACACCTCGGATTTCGAGGCCGACAGGATCCGCGCCAGTTCCAGCGTCTGCGGGCTGACCGATTGCAGGCCCCGGACCATGTTGACCAGGGTCGGGAAAAAGCAGATCAGCGCGGCGATCACCACCTTGGCGGTCATGCCCGGCCCGAAGATCAGCACCAGGATCGGGGCGATGGCCAGGATCGGGATGGTGTTCACGAAAACGGCGATGGGAAAGAAGGCCCGTTCGACGTTGCGGGAATGGACAAAGGCCACCGCGATCAGGATGGCGGCCAGGTTGCCCACCGTGAAGCCCGCCACGCTTTCCACAAATGTCGGCCAGAAGTTCCGCATCAGCAGCGGGAACTTTTCGACAAGGGTGACGGCCACGTCCGACGGCGCGGGGGCGATATAGGCCGGAACCCCGAAGCCCCTGACGCCCAGCTGCCACAGCCCGACCAGGGCCACTGCCGTGCCGATCGGCACGATGCTGGAAACGAGCCGTTCCCTGCGCGCCGCGCTGCGGGCAAGCGCCTGTGGATCGGCGGCGGAAGGTGTGTCGATGGCGGCCATCAGCAGGTCTCCAGAAGGTCGCGCAGGTGGCTGCAATGGCGGTTGAATTCCGGCGTGTCGCGCATCTTCATATGGCGCGGCGCGGGCAGGTCGATGTCCACGATCCCGCGCAGGCGGCCGGGATTGGCGCGTAGCATGATGACCTTCTGGCCCAGGAACACCGCCTCCGAGATGGAATGGGTCACGAACAGGATCGTGGTTCCGGTTTCGCGCCAGATGTCCAGCAGTTGCAGGTTCAGCCGGTCCCGGGTCATCTCGTCCAGGGCGCCGAAGGGTTCGTCCATCAGCAGCAGCCTGGGCTGGCACAGCAGCGCCCGGGCGATGGCCACCCGCTGGCGCATCCCGCCCGACAGTTCGTGCGGCAGGGCGTTCTCGCGGCCCTTCAGGCCCACCAGCTCCAGAAGCTCGCGCGGGCTGCGCGGGCCGGCGGGGATCGCGGCCCCGCGCTTGCGGCCGATCTCCAGCGGCAGCTCGACGTTCTTCAGCGCCGACCGCCAGGGCAGCAGCGCGGCGTCCTGGAAGACAAAGGCGAACTCCCGGGCCAGGCGCGCTTCCTCGGTTGTCTTGCCGAAGATCGAGACCTCGCCGTCGGCCGCCGGGATCAGGTCCGAAACCAGCCGCAGCAGCGTGGACTTGCCGCAGCCCGACGGCCCGAGAATGGTGCAGAACGAGCCGGCCTCGACCTGCAAGTCAAGCCGGTCGATCGCGGTATAGGCGCCGAAGCGGACCGAGGCCGCCCGGAGGCGGGCCGCCGGGGCGTCCGGCCGGGGGGTGTCGACGGGCCGGCCGACCAGCGTTTCCGAAGGCTCCATCATGGCGATCATCCGTATACCGGCCGCGCCGCGGCGATGTCGTCCAGCACGGACAGCTTCATCACGTCGTCCACCGAAGGCGCCGGACCTTCGAACTGGCCCAGGCGGTCGTAGATGTCGATCTGCGCCTGCCAGTTGTCGCGCGTCATCATGCCCCAGCCGTGATCGCGCGTGGCGTCGTTGAAGCTGTATCGGACGACGGGTTCCACGGCCGCCAGTTCGGCGTCCCGGTCCAGGTTGGGATAGCGCGACACCAGGATGTCCACGGCCGCCCCGGGATTGTCGTGCACCCATCCCCAACCGCGCGCGATCGCCCGCAGCATCCCGCGAACCTGTTCGGGATGCTCGGCCAGCGACGCGTCGGTGACGTAATAGGGATTGGCGTAAAGCCTGATGCCCGCGTCCCACAGGGTCATGTCCACGCGGTCCGGTCCCAGGACCGACAAGGCCCCGACATTGGTTTTCCAGCCGGTCACCACGTCCGCCTGCCCGGTCAGCAGCGGCGCCATGTCCGCCCCCATGACCAGTACCTCCACCTGGTCCTCGGGGATGCCGTTCGCGGCCAGAAGCGCTTGCAGCAGGATGCGGGCGGTGCCGTTGGTGGCGACGGTCTTGCCGATCAGATCCTTGGGTTCGCGGACCGGGTTCCGTTCCAGCGAGAAATAGGTGAAGGGATGCTGCTGATAGCCTGCCGCGATGCACTTGACCGGCAGCCCCTGAGAGCGGGCCAGCATCAGCGACGGGCTGGAGCTGATCGACCCGATGTCGGCGCGCCCCGACGCGACCGAGGCCACGCCATCGACGTTCGGCCCCCCGGCGACGATCTCCAGGGCAAGGCCCTCCTCGGCGAAAAAGCCGTTCCGGTCCGCGGCCAGTTCGCCCAGGATGCCGTTCCCCGCAAGCCAGCCGAGCTGGAGCCTGACGGTGCGCAGGTCCGCCGCTCCGGCCGGGCCGATGCTGACCCGGGTTCCGGCAAGGGCGGCGCCAAGGGCGGTCATGCCGCGCAACAGACTGCGCCGGTCGAACTGTGTTCTGTCTCGCATCTTTCCATCTCTCTGCTGGGTGGGAAGGAGCGGCCCTTGTTTCGGCCTTGTTTGCTGACTTTATCCTTGCCCGGGCAGTGCAGGTAGAAGAAAGATCTGCCAACGGCGATGCGGAAAACGCATCACCCCCGATCCGCGAGGACCCCATGCACGCCAACTTCCTGAGATATTTCGACGAGGTCGCGCGCCAGCGTTCGATCCGCAAGGCGGCGCAGGTGCTGAACCTGTCCTCCACCACCGTCAACCGCAAGATCATCAGCGTCGAGGAACGGCTGGGCGTGTCCCTGTTCGACCGCACCCCCGAGGGGGTCGAGCTGACCGCCGTGGGCGCGATCCTGCTGGAGCATTGCCGCACCGTGCTGCACGATTTCGAGCGCACGAAGATCCTCATCGACGACATGCGCGACCTGCGGACGGGCCACATCAACATCCACACGATCGATTCGATCGCCATGGGATGCCTGCCGCGGGCGATCAACGAGTTCGGCAAGATCTATCCCGACATCTCGATCTCGGTGACGACCGTTCAGCCCGAGGACGCCATCAGCGCCGTGGCGGCCGCCACGGCCGAGATCGGCATCGCCTTCACCCTGTCGGACCATCCGGGGGTCAGGCTGCTGTACGAGAAATCCGCGCCCTTCGGCGTGATCCTGCGCCCCGACCATCCGCTTGCGGACCGGACCAGCGTCACCATCGACGACATCGCCGCCTTTCGGCTCGTCCGCACCACGGATGCGCGGGGCGGCAATTCAATCATCGACCAGGCGATCACCACGCTGGTGACGCCCTTGTCCACCCACATCTTCACCAACACCCAGTTTCTGGCAAAGCAGATGATCCTGGGAGGCCACGGCATCGGGCTTTACACCAAGATCGGCTTTTACGACGACATCGAGGCCGGCCGCCTGCGCTTTGTGCCGCTGCTTCAGGAAATGCTGGTCAACATGCGGGTGGGCATCTTCGTCTCGATCAGCAGTTCGATCGATCCGGCCAAGCGCCTCATGTGCGGCGCCCTGGCCCGGGAAATGACGCGGATGCGCCTCGATTCCTGAAGGGCCGGGCCTTCCGCGACGCGTCAGGCCGTTCCCCCCTGGCTTATTCCGCGAGGGCTTTGGCTGCGACCCTTGCGCAGAGCGCCAGCGAGACGGCGCCGGCGTCCGGGTGTCCCAGGCTGCGTTCGGCCAGGGGGCGGGCGCGGCCCAGCCGGGGGATCAGTT
>NZ_JBHRXY010000024.1:0-39055 GCF_042648745.1 Paracoccus angustae | reverse complement strand
GACGAACCTGCCCGCCGCCGCGTGAACGGCGTGACCACTTTCAACCGCCTGCGCGGCGGAGAATACATGTTCATGCCATCGATCTCGGCACTGAAATGGATCGCGAAAGGAGAGTGGGTCGGTTCCTGATCCGCTTTCCGGCCCGTCTTCGCCCATAACCGAAGGGACGTACCGTGCAATCCGAAATAGTGCAGCAGCACGGCGTTGATGGTGTGACCGCCCCCCGACGGCATTTGATGTGCCAGGGTGGGTCTGCAACGATCCACAAAGGGGATTGGTCATGTCGGAGATTATCACGGTCGGGCTCGATCTTGCGAAGAATGTGTTCCAGGTGCATGGAGCCGACGGCGTAGGACGAGCCGTTCTGCGCAAGAAGTTGCGGCGGGCTCAAGTGCTAGAGGGCACCTCGATTTTTGACCGCTTGCGCTGTTCTTTGGCCGGTTCGACGGCCTGAAGAACGCATGACGCATCTGGGCATGGTGTGGCATGTTGGCTTCGCGGGCGGAGGACAGCGCCGCCTTTCGGCCCTTACGGGCTGACTTCGGCGCCCCGGATCACGCTGGGCATGGGTTCAGGCGGCGCAGCTGGACGAGGCGACGCATGTTGTAGGCGAGGTTCTTCATCCCAATCTTGGCCTTCGCCCGCACCAGGCCGATGGTGCGCAACAGCGTGCTGCCCATGTCGTTGGTCTGCGCGCCGAAGACATGCTCGACCCGTGCGCGCACCGAGGATTTCGTGCGATTGCTGCCCTTGCCTTGTTCAGTCAGTGGCTTGCCTCGCTTGCCCTTGCGGTGGATGTGGCTCTTCAGCTTGCCCGCGCGCAGCCTGGCTTCCATCTCTACGGACCGATACGCCGGATCAGCCCAGACCCCTGCGCCAGTGTTGCCCCGCACCTAGATCTTACCAGATCCGCTCGCACGCCGGGACGGCGGCTTTCAGCGGCTGGTGAGTGACGTTGGCATGGGGCATGCGGGATCCGTAACGGACTTTATGTGCCCGCCTCATCCACCACCTGAGGCCTGGAACTCGACCCGCGCCGAGTTGCCTGCCGCATCCACGACCGACAGCGACGAGAACCCCGAGGGCGCGGGCAGTTCGGCGGATGGATCAGGGATGCCGACCGCCACTGGCGCGCCGTCGAGAAGCCAGCTGTAAGGCGGCGTGCCGCCCCGCGCGCGGACGGTCAGGGTGGGGCCGGTCAGTTCCACCTCGGCGAGGTCGGGGGGAAACTGGATCGTCAGCCGATCGGCGACCCGAACCGCCGGGCCGGGAACGGACAACTCGCCCGGCGGGAGGAAGCGCCGCAGTGGACGGGGCAGCGCAGCATTAGGGACTGTCAGGGCAGCTTCGGGCGGGGGCGGCAGGGGGACCATGCGCGGGCCAAGCGCATCGAACAGGTCGAACAGCACTGGCGCGGCGTAATCGCCGCCGAAGGCACCGGGAACGGGCGTGCCGTCCGGGCGGCCGATCCAGACGCCCGCGACGAAGCGGCCGTCAAAGCCCACCGCCAGGGCGTCGCGGTGACCATAGCTGGTGCCGGTCTTGAAGGCCACGCGCCCCGCCGCTCGTTCCCCCGGCGGCGGGATGCCTGCCATCACGTTCGCGGCCTGCCACGCGGCGACCGGGCCAAAGGCGCGGACGCCCGGCTGCGCGGCCCCGGGCCGGTCATGCAGGCGCAGCGACTGGCCGCCGCGCGCAAGGGTCGCATAGCCCTGGACCAGATCGGCAAGGCTGACGCCCGCGCCGCCAAGCACCACCGCAAGGCCCGGCGTGTCGCCCCGCACCGTGACCTCCATCCCCGCGCGGCGGAAGGCGGCCATGACGCGGGCGGGGCCAAGTGCCTCGGCCATGCGCACGACGGGCAGGTTCAGTGACTCAGCAAGCGCCTGCCGGATCGTGACCGTGCCGCGAAAGCGGTTGTCGAAGTTCTGGGGCTGCCAGCGGCCGAAGGCGGCAGGGCGATCCTCGATCAGCGTTTCGGGATGGAACAGCCCCTCGTCGAAACCCAAGGCATAGACAAAGGGCTTCAGCGTCGATCCGGGCGAACGCAGCGCCCGCGTCATGTCCACGAAACCGCCCGAGGCGCTGTCGGCGAACTGCGCCGTCCCGACCTGCGCCAGGATTTCTCCGCTGCCGTGATCGGCCAGCAGGATCGCGGCCGAGACGGGATCGGCCTGCCCTGCCACGGCACGGGCGGCAAGGCGTTCGGCGGCGACCTGAAGGCGGGGGTCGATGGTCGTCTCGATCCGCGAGGCGCCGGGGTTTTCGCGGCGCAGCTGGTCGGCCAGCAGGGCGGCATGGGCCGGAAAGGACCGGCGGTGACGGGGCAGCGGGGCGGCGCGGGCGGTTTCCGCCGCCTCGGCGTCGATGATGCCAAGGGACAGGGCGCGGTCGATCACGCGGTCGCGCGCGGCTTGGGCTGCGGCGCGGGCCTGCGGCAGGTCGGGACGGCGGGTTTCGGGCGATTGCGGCAGGGCCACCAGCAGCGCGGCTTCGGCGGGCGTCAGGCGGCGCGGTTCCTTGCCGAACCACATCAGGCTTGCGGCGCGCACCCCTTCGGTGTTGCCGCCATAGGGCGCAAGCCGCAGATAGAGGTCGAGGATGCGGTCCTTGCCCAGCCGCCGTTCCAGCGCCAGCGCCACCCGCGCCTGCCGCAGCTTGGCCCGCCAGTCGCCTGCCCTGCCGCGTTCCAGCAGCCGCGCGGTCTGCATCGACAGGGTCGAGGCGCCCGACACGATCCGCCCATGCGCGACCGCCTGCCATGCGGCGCGCAGGACGGCGCGGCAGTCCACCCCGTCATGGTCGTGGAAACGCCGATCCTCCCACCCGACCAGCATCGCCAGGAAGCGCGCGTCCACGCCCTGCTGCGGGGGCGCCAGACGCCATAGCCCGTCGCCTACCGGAAAGGCCCGCAACAGCGTGCCGTCGCGGGCCAGAACCTCGGTCCCGACCGGGACGGACAGGTCGGGCAGGTCCGTCGCGTCGATCCATCGGTCCCAGGCTGCCCGCGCCCGGTCGGCGCCATTGGCCGACAGCGCCAGCACCACCGCAAGGGCGATCAGGCGGCGGCCGGACCGCCGCCCGCCGTCAGGGCGTGATGACGCTGCGGTCACTGTCGGTCCACCCCCGGCGGTCCGGGCGATACATGTCGGCGACGGTGGCCGCCGGATGGGCGAAATCGCCCGTTGTGACCGCCCGCAGCCGATAGGCCAGCCGGATCGGCTGGTCACCCTGGATGGTCAGGGCGGCGGCAAAGCGGTCCTGCCGGAATTCGGTCATGTCGGTCCATTCCGTCACCTCGAGCCAGTCGATGCCGCCAAGATCGCCCTGCGTCAGCAGGTTCGGGTTGTCGATCTCGAACCCCGCGGGCAAGGGGTCGGTGACGATCAGCCGCCCGCCGCTGGCGTCGAAGGGCCGAACCTCGACCACCGCCACCAGCCGGGTGCCGCGTGCGACCTGCGCGGGATCGACCGGCTCGCCATCGGGCGTGTAGTAGCTGCGGGTGATGGCGAAGGCAGTGCCCCCGGCGGACTCCGCCTCGACCGGCACGGCGGTCGCGCTGATCGTGACCGGCAGGGGCGCGTCACCCGTATTGGCCAGCGACGTTTCCGGCATCGCACCGGCCTCGCCCAGATCCTGCAGGGGCGCGGACAGGGCCGCGCCGTTCAGCGTCAGCCCGCCGCCCGCATCCGGCCCCGCCGTCAGCGCCTGCCCCGCCAGCACGATCCAGGCGGCCTCCTGGGTGGACAACCGCCCCCCGGCCCTGTCGATCCCTTCGGACATGGCGGCCACGGTGCCTTCGCGGTCCACGGCATCGCTGCCCGCCTCGGCCGCCAACGCCAGCATCCCGGCGCGGTCGCGCAGCAGCGTGCCGTAATCGGACCGGAAGCCCGTGGAAGGCTCGGCCCCCTGGTCCGACAGGGCCTGCGCCCGGCGGAACAGCGCATCGGCCCGCCCCTGATCGCCAAGCGCCGCCAGCGCCGCGCCCAGATGGGCCGCAGCCATGGGCGAGGCAAGGTGGTCGGCCCCCGTATCCGCGTAATAGCGCAGGTCGCTGACGACAGCCGCGCCTTCGCGGGCAAGGACATAGGCGGCATAGGCCGTGGCCGCATTGTCGCCGGGGTCGGCGAATTGCGGATCGGGGGCGGCGTTCAGCCCGTTCTGCAGGGCCGACAGCGCGTTGCGGAAGGCCGCATCCGGCACGGCATAGCCAAGGGCACGGGCGCGCGACAGGAAATCGGTGACATAGGCATCCAGCCAGCGGTCGCCCGGTTCGGCGGACCAGAGTCCGAAGCCGCCCTCGGGTGTCTGCCGGGTCAGGATCCGGGCGATGGCGTCATCCACCGCCCGCGCATCATCGGGCCGGGGCGGCGCGCCTTCGGGGGCAAGGCTGGCCGCATAAAGCATCGGCATCGCCGCCGAGGCCAGTTGTTCGCTGCAGCCATAGGGCCATTCGGCCAGCTGGGCCAGGGCGGCACCTACATCAAGCGCGGCGAAGGCGCCCGTGGACAGCGTCACCCGCCCGGTGCCGGGGCGGAAATCGCCCAAGCCGGACAGGTCCAGCGGCAGCGCCTGCCCCGGCGCAAGGGTCAGGCGCATGGCGCGGGTCACGGGCGGGTCCAGCCGTTCGACCGGGATCGACAGGTCCTTGGTCACGGCCGTGCCGTCCGGCAACTCGGCCGTCAGCCGCAGTTGCGAAAGCCCCTGCCGATCCGGCGCGGTCAGGTCCAGCGGCAGGTCGGCCCCCTGCCCTTCCGCCAGCGTCACGCCGGGGGCAAGGTCGGCTGTCAGCGCCACCTCGGCCTCATTCCCGACCGACAGGCCGACATCGCCCGCAGGACCGGCGGCATGGGTTAGGCGAAGCTGTGCGCTGGCCCGGTCACCCGGTGCAAGAAAGGCGGGCACGGTCGCCGTGACCACCACCGGGTCGCGGACCAGCATGGACGCATCTGCCTGCCCCACCGCGCCCTCGGTCCAGGCGACGGCCATCAGGCGCACCTCTCCGTTGAAATCTGGCAATGGTATTCCAACCTTCGCGTGTCCATCAGCATCCAGCATCAGCGGACCCGAGAACCAGGCCATCAGCCGTTCCGTCGGCGGCGGTGCCTGCATCTGCATCGCGCTCGCATCACCGCCGCTGCGCAGCATCCCGTCAGCCGCGCCCGAGGGCAAGATCAGCCGCCCATAGAGATCGCGCAGCCCTACCCCGAGCCGACGCTGGCCGAAGTAATGCGATGTGGCCGAAGGCGGCTGATAGCCGGTCAGGTTCAGGATGCCCTGATCGACGGCCCAGACCGTGGCATGGACCGCCTGCCCCGGCCGCGCGCCGGTGACGGACAGCGTGACGGGCGCGGAACCGCGCGGGTCAGCCTCGGCCGGGGCGGTCAGGGTGGCGGACAGCACCCGGTCGCCGGGATCGACCGCCGCAGGGGCGATGCCCAGGGCGCGCACGGGCGCATGGCCGCCGTCCCCGGTCAGCGGCCTGATCGCGCTTGCGGCGACATAGACGCCCGTGTCCCAGTCATCGGTGACGGGCAGCGAAACCTCGTTCCGGCCTGCTGTCACCGGCACGGATTGCAGGAAGATCAGCCGGTTCGACATGACCGAGACAAGCGCCACGCCGTCGGCGGCGGCCTCCAGCGTCAGGCGGGCGGTTTCGCCGGGGCGATAGGCGGGCTTGTCCAGCGTCACGCGCAGGCGGTCGGGCGTATCGCTGCCCGCGCCGGCAGCGCCCCACCCCGCGTCGAATGTGACCGAGCTTTCGGCCCCATCAGAGGTGCGGACCACCAGTTCATAGCTGCCCCAATCGACCGGCACCGCCAGAGCCGCAGGCCCCTCGGCGGTAGTGGTCAGGGTGCCGCCGTCCATGCGGCTGCGGCGGGTCACCGGCTCCCAGCTCCAGTCGCCACTAACTGCGAACCACTGGTAATCAGTCTGGACGCGGTTCAGCACCCATTCCACATCGCCCGTCACCGGCCGCAGGTCGCCGCCCAGCGTCACGATGCGGAACCCTGCCGTGGCACCTTCACCCACGCTGCCGCCTTCGAAATCGGGGCGTATCCCCGGTGCGCTTCTGCCGGGGGCGAGGATGCGCGCCACGCGCCGTTCGACCGGGCGGCCCGCGCCTTCGCGTACCGACAGGACCAGGGTTGCCTCCCACGGGCGGGCAGCGGACTGAAACCCCGGCGGCAGGTCGATGCGGGCATCGAAGCGGCCTGCGCCGTCTGTGCGGCCGACGGGCATCCCAACCACATCGGCGTCGCTGGCATCGTCATGGCGGCCAAAGACATAGCCTTCCCATCCCGGCAGGCTGCGGGCGGGCGACAGGCGCAATTCGCCCTCGACCGGAAGATCGGCGGCGGGGGCGCCGAACAGCCAGCGGGCGTCGAAACCCACCTGCACCGGCTGGTCTGCTGCAAGGACGCCATTGGGCAGCGTCAGGTCGAAGTCGATCCGCTCTGGGCGGAAATCCTCGACCAGCATCCGGGCCGAGGCAAGCGGCGGGCCATCCTCCTCGACCCGAAGGTCGATGCGCCAGGCGCCGCGCGGGGCATTGGCGGGGATGAGGAAGTCCAAGACGTGGCCGCCCGCCCCCGCAGGCTGCGGCGACAGGCGCGCATGTTCGACGCCGTCAGGACGGATCACGCGAGCCTGCACGGGCAGGCCGTCCAGGGCACGCGCCCGGCCGTCGCGGGCCAGGATCGTGGCATGGGCGGTTTCCCCTGCCCGATAGGCGCCCCGGTCAAGGGCGACGAACAGGTTGATCGGCGGCGCGGGCGGCGCGCCTTCGACGCCCCGGTCTGACAGGTCGAATTCCGGGTCGATCAGCGACAGGAAGGCCAGATCGGCGATGCCTTCGCCCTGGCGCCGGGTGGCGGTGACGATGCCGGGGGTAGCGGCGCCGGTGCCGCGCACAAGCCCCGCGTCAAACCGGGCAAAGCCCTCGGCATCCGTGACCGCCGTTCCCAGCACCGCATTGCCGCGAGAGACCAGCTGCACCTCGACCCCGGGCCGGGCGGCTGCATCGCCAAGGCCCCGCACCGCCACGGTCAACCCGTCGCTGCCCTGGAACGTCGTCAGCCCCATGTCCGAGATCATGAACCACTGCGACGCGCGCGGGCTGCGGTCGGTGTCCTGCCCCGGCACGGCGGCGTTCAGCACATAGACCCCCGGCCCCAGATCCAGTCCGGCTCGGCGCAGGTCGATGCGGGACGCGACCTCGGCATTGACGGGGCGTTCGCCGCCGGTCGACGGCGCGACATCCATCTGACCGCGCCAGGTCTCGGTCCCCATGCCGTCGGCGAAGCGGTCGGCCTTCCAGTCGTCCAGGGGCGCGGCGAACAGGTTGTCGCGCAGCGCCTGCACGATGTTGCGATCCGACATCCGGTAAAGCGTCAGATCCACCCGGTCCGTGTTCACCGTGGTCAGCGTCAGCCCGTGATCGCCCGTCGCAGGCAGCACATAGGCCCGTCCCGCGAAACGCACCAAAGGCGCGCGGTCGCGGACATATTGCGCCTGCTGCACGCTTCGCCGCAACGTCTCGCCCTGATCCGAGGGCAGCCCGGCGCGCAGGGCGAAACGCAGCACCTCGCCGCGCGGCACGCCGGTGATGCAAAGGTCATAACCCTCGGCCTCGACCGCCAGGGCCGGGTCGGGCAGTTGCACGAAGGGCCGCAGGTCGATCCCGCGCGCCAGGGGTTCCGAAAAGCTGGCGCAGACCCGTGGCTGGGTGCCGTCGGTATCAGCCCGGCTGCCGGTGACGCGGAAACCGTGACGTTCCTCGAAACCCTCGCGCTCGGTGGCCAAGGCAGTGTCGGCGGGATCAGCGGCTGCGGCCAGGCGGATCGCCTGCAGCCCGTCGCGGCCGCGCCCCTCCTCCTCGGCCAGCCTGGCCCAGAGCCGCAGCATCGCGGTGCCCGCCCCCGGATCCCGCACCCAGCCGTTCAGCGCCGCAAGAGCGGCCGACCGCCGCCGCTGGTAATCGCGATCGCCCCCCGGCTGACCGGCAGCCTCGTCCATGGCCGTGGCAAAGGCCGCCCAATACTCGGTCGCGTCGCTTGCCGCGACGCTTGCCCCCAGCCAGCGGATGCGCGTGTCGGCATCCGCCGCCGTGGCGGCAAGCGCCCGCAGATCGTCCAGGCCGCTGCCATTTTCGCCGGGATAAAGCGTCGCCATCCGCCCGGCCTGTTCCGCCATCTGCCGCCGGTCTTCGGCGCTGATCCAGGGTGCGTCGGACAGTTTTTCCCCTGCCCGCGCCAGCACGGCCTCATTCGTCGCAACCCGGATGCC
The DNA here is from genome assembly GCF_042648745.1 of Paracoccus angustae. Classification (NCBI taxonomy): domain Bacteria; kingdom Pseudomonadati; phylum Pseudomonadota; class Alphaproteobacteria; order Rhodobacterales; family Paracoccaceae; genus Paracoccus; species Paracoccus angustae. The sequence continues at coordinate 30,766 of NZ_JBHRXY010000024.1, read as the reverse complement.
GGACTGCGCCCCGGCGAAGGGGACCGGATCTCCGGGTTGGGACTTGAGGAAGCAGGCGCGGGAACGGGCGTTCCAGGTCAGCGCCTCGCATCCATCGGTGGCAAGGCAGGCCTGCACGCAGGCCTCCTGCCCGGTCTGGCGGATCATCGACAGGTCGTTGCCGGGCAGATCCGTGTCCGCCTGCAGGACGATGCGCGCCGCAGGCACGACGCCAGGCTCCGGCACCTGCGCCGCCGCCTGCCATGCCAGCATGACGATTGCCACCGCCGGCAGACGCCAGCCCTGTCTTTTACCGCGTGCCATGCCAGCCTCCTTGTTTCGCGATCAGATTGCCACAGCTGCGACCGGGCCGGCAATCATGCGGAATAGGGTCCGAACTGCCCTGATAGCGGCTTTTGCCGGCATGAGCCGCCGAGATGGAAGGCGCCTGTTTCGGATCGGCTGGACAGGCGGCCTGGTTCAAGCAAGCATGAAATCAGGTGAACGGCGCGGCACCGGAAAGATTTCAGCCAAGGTATGTCGCTGCCGGAACGTCTTGATGCGAGAAGCCAGCAACGTGCAGGAAGGATGCGATGAACCGGACCCGTTGCCTGATCGCCCTGCTGCTTGCGGGAGTGCTGGCCGCCGCACCGGCCCTTGCCCAACCCGACCCGTTTCCCGCCACCATCGGCGCGCCGTATACCGGGCGCATGACCATCGAGGCCTTCCCGGTGGATGGCGGCAAACGCCTTCATCGTGGTAGGGGCGATGCCGAGCTGCGGTTCTCGGCCGTGGATCAGGACCGGATCCTGTTCAGCACCAAGGCGGCACTGGACGACGGCGGCAGCCTTGATCTCAGCGTGACGCTTGTTCCTGAACGGGAGGGCGTCTGGCGCGGCCTGTCGGATGCCGGACCGACCGAGGTCACGGCGGCGGGCCGCGTCCTGTCCGTGACCGAAACGGACGGCTTCCACATGATCCTGACCGGCCGGATCGGACCGGAAAAGGGCGATCTCACCCTGCGCCGCATTCCCACGGAACACGCCGGGTCCGCGCCGGATGCCGGGATGCTGAAGGTCTTCCGCTTCGATGTCAGCCTTCTTGCGCCCGGACCTGCACCCAACAATCGGAAGAACGAGAGGCACGAGCCATCCTCAACCCCCGAAGGTCGTGGCGAATGCGAGCGGATCGAGTGGCGCCTCGTTAACCGCCCGGTCTGGGGCGGCGGCATGAGCCTGAGCCGGGAGCCCCGTTGCGTGCCGAAACGACCCACCAATGATTGACCATCGCCAAGCTTCCGCAATCTCGTGACGTCACATGGGCAAAGGGAAACGGAGATCATTCGATGACACGCTTGCTTGCACCGCTGCTTCTCTGTTGCATCTTCCTGCTTCCTGTCCCTGCGCAGGCGGGAGAAAATCTGGACGACATGAGCTCGGACCAGATCGCCCAACAGGCCGAGGCGCTGCACCCTTCGGCGCTCTATGTCCTCGCCGCCCGGCTGCTGGCCGAAGCCAAGGGACGAGAGGCGGCGAACTGGATGTATGCTGGGCAGATCCGCTATCGTTTCCTGCTGGCGGCACCCGGCGCGACGAGTCCGAACGACCGCATCCTGTTCTCGGCGCTGACCGAGCAGGTCGGCAGGCCCGTCAACGAATACATCGCGGGCGACCCCGACGAATGGATCGCGGCGATGGAATGGGCGCTTGCCTGGGACGAGGCCCATGCGAACGGCGTGACCTCCAAGACCGCCCATGCCGCGGAACTGGCCCAGATCCGGCAGGGGTTGACCGATCTCATCGCAAATGTCGATTCACGCCGGGAGGAACTCCGCCGGCACCGCATCGACAACGGGTTGGAAAACCGCTGAACGCATATCGAAGGAGCTGCCCATGACCACACCGACCCGCCTTGCCGCCATCCTGGCGACCGCCCTCTGGCTTGCGCCGGTGCAGGCGCAGACCACGGATCACCTGGGCCTGCCCGGCCCTATCAGCCTGGGGGGCGACAGCTTCGCGCTCGCCTGGTCCGCGCGGCCGGCGGACAACTACATCAAGCAGGAATACCTGCCTGCGGGCCAGGCCTCCGACAGCTACAGCCGCATGGTGCTGGTGGAAACCGTCACCGGTGTCGAGGTGATGGACGCCGTGCGGGCGCAGACCGACACGCTTGGCCTTCGCAAGGAAACCGACCCGCTGGTCAACATGGAGGTTATCCAGAACGAGGCGACGGGCGAGGCACTGCTGGACTTCATCGTCAGCAGCAGGAACGAGGCGGGCGAATATGTTGTCGAATGGAACGCCTATCGTTACGCGCCGCTGGCGGAGGAAAGCGGTCCCGGCGTGATGCTGTTCGGCGTCAGCCACCGCGCCTCGGGCAACGAGGCCGCCAAGGCGTTTCTTCAGGATCTTCCCACCCTGCGCCCGACATGGATCGAGGCACTGACCGGCGCGCCCTTGCCAGAGATCGGCGGCTGACCATGCGCGCCGGTGTCCTTGCGGTTCTGACCCTGTCGGCGTCGCCCGTGCTAGCGTTTGACGACATGCCGCGCGGGCTTGCCTCGGCCGTGGCAGCAGGGCAGGCACCTGCGCTGCCGGCGACCGGCACCATCATCCCGCCCTATCCCGACGGCCTCACCAGCCTTGGGGGCGCCTGCATGGGACCACCGGGCAGCACCAGGGAATGCGTGGTGAGCATAGGCACGCTGGACCCGGAAGGCGGCGGCGCACCAATCGCCCTCTACTCGGGACGGCGGGCCGGCCAGGACGGGGAAGGTCGGCTGTTCTGGACCGTGACTGACATCATCGGGCTGCCCACCATCCCCGACGGTCATTTCCTGAACTACAGCATGTGCCGCACTGATCTTGCGGGCCTGCACCCCGTCGCAGTGATGCGCGGCGGCAGCGCCGAGGTCACGCCTGAGAGCACCACGTGGACCGCCGCGCTGGAACTGGACAGCGGGCGCTTTGTCGAGATGGCCGCGGCTGCGATGACCTGCGAGAACCTTCTGCCATGACAAGCCCGGAGGAAGACCGATGAGAAAACTGCCCATCGCCCTGGCTCTGCTGGCCGCCTTGGCCGTTGTCGGACCGGCTGCGGCGCAGGACTATCTTGGCGCCCATCTGGACACGATACGGGAACACAACCTGCGCCAGCATCAACAAAAGCGCCCCCATGACGGCTCTGCCGCAGAGCAGCCCAGGAAAGGATCCCGGTCCGGCACCATGTCGCCCGAAGCCGAGGCGCGCGCCCGCGCCGAGGGCGCCCGGATCATGGAGCAGCACAGGCGCGATCTTGAACCCCGCTATCGCATGCGAGTCGAGCGTGACGGCCAGGCGGCGGCGGATGCCTGGCTTGCCCGAGAAGCACGCCAACTGGGGATCCGGACGGGACGGCAGATGCGAGAGAAGTATTCGGGGCAATAGGCCGTTGCGGCGCGAGGCGAAGGCACCGACCGACGGGCGGCGGGGTCGCGATGCGCCTGCGCCACGAACAGCCCTTTGTCCATCGGCGGCAGGACTGTGGGATGAAAGCGCCCTGTCCCGAACTGCCGATGATTGGATCAGTTGACGGCGTTCAGGGCGCGCGGAACCTGTTCAGCAGCATCGTGCCGTCATGCTGGCGCGGGACAAACAGCATGCCGCCGTCCCTTGACCAGAACGGCCCTGCGCTCAGCCGCCAGCCGTCGCTGCCCTCGATCCGGCCCAACGCGGTGCCGTCCCGGACGTCCCAGAACCGGATGTGGTCACCTGACGGACGCGACTCCCCTCGGGCGATGATGCCGGCGGTCGAGACGGCGGCAGGAAAGGCAGACGGGCCGCCCCCGCTCAGTTCCGCGATCAGGGTGCCCTCGGCATCCAGCAAGACCAGCGGCCTCATGCCACCACCATCGACGATGCGGGTGCCTTGGGCTGCAAGGACTGCTTCACGGCCGTAATCCCCGGCCGGCGTGGGGGTGCCCGGATAGGAGCCGAGATACAGATCCTCGAGGGGAAAATCCTGAAACTTGCGCAGGTCGTCGCTGTCGGTGATCACCGCATCGCCGCCCCATTCCGTGCAGGACGGCTCGATGACGCCGCAGGCGATCAGCAGCCGGGTTCCGTCGGGCGACAGGAACAGCCGCGGGTTCATGCCCCGCATCGGAAGCGGATAGCGTCCTGCCTCGGCGCCCGTCACCGGGTCGAGGACGATCAGCCCCGGCCGCCAGCCGTCGGCGGTCCGCATGTCGGCCGAGATCACCACGCGCCCGTCGCCCAAGGGGTGCGCGGTGCTGCTCTGCGACAATCCCACGCCGTCGAAGCTGACCCTGCCCAGACAACCCGAGCCTCCCGTGACCCGGTCGAGCCAGCCGCAGGTCTGAAGCCCCTGCCACCCGGTCACAGCTGCCGCCCCCGCCAGCACGAGGGCCGCGAGCGCAGTCCCGAATATCCGCTTGCGTCTCATTCCCCTGCCCCTGCCGCATAGATCCGCAGCTCGCTGTCCGCGCTTGCCGCCACATCTCCGGCCAAGGCCACGATCACCGCGTCGCGTTGCGGATGCCACAGGATCGCGGGGGCGAGGTCGCTGTAGATGTCATGCGCCGCCAGCAGTCGGCCCGTGGCAATGTCATGGATGCGGATGGCGGCGCGGACCTTTCCCGGGCCTGAAAAGCGGCGGGCGAGGATCGCGATGCGCTCGCCCTCGGGCGAGCGGGCGCTGTCGAGGCGCAGGAAGGGGATGAACCCTGCAGGCAGGTCCAGCGTCACCTGCGTGTCGCCCAGCGGGACCTCGTCACCCGCAGGCAGGCGGGCGTTCGGGTCCGGGACCGGCTGCTGGCGGGTCAGGATCACCGCGCCGGTCGCGGCGTCGAAGGCGACATGGGCGAAGACCACGTTACCCGAGGATGAGAACCCAAGTTCGATGGCCCGGCCATCGGCATCCGGCGAGGCGTTGCGGTGCTCGATCCCGGCGAACCACTCTCGCTCACCCTCGCGGTCGAACAGGATCACGCGGCTTTCGCGGGGCTCGTTTCCGCCGGGTAGGTCGCAGGTGTAGAGCGCACTGCAACTGACCGCCATGCGGGTGCCTTCCGGCGAAAGCCGCAGTTGCTCGGGCTGCCCCTGCATCCCCAGATCGGCGCGGGCAATTTCGGCTCCAGTTTCGGGCTTGAGGGTGGCCACCACCATCTGCGCCTGCAGCCGGCCCGGGCGGCGTCCAGGCCGATAATCGATGCCGCCGATGACCAGTTGGCCTTCGGCGTCAATCACCAGCGTGTCGCCTGTCACCACGAGATCGCGCAAGGTGAAGGCCGCAAGGCAGCCGCCGTCTCCAGCAAGTCGCCCGGCCGGGCCGCAGGGACCGGACAAAGCCAGCGCCGCGACCCCCACCGCCAGCATCAACGCGGCACCGAGCAGCGCGCGCCTCATTCCGCAGGCTGCCTTGGCGCCCAATGGTGACATTCCCCGGCGATGCGCGCGACGACCAGCGTCTCGCCCTCGAAATGCCCCTCGGCCACCACGCAGCCGCCACTGGCGAAGGCGCCCTCGATCCGCGTGCGGTCGGCCTTGTCGGCCTCCAGCAGAGGGAGTTCGGTCATGTCATGGCCGGACAGGGGGCGGTCGCGGGTGCCGTCAGGGTTCATGCGGAACACCCCGCGCCATGGGCAAGGCGCGCGATAGCAATTTATGCCGGTCGAACCGAGGCCCCAGAACTGTTCCCCCCCGGCCGGAACCGGCAAGGGTTCCACCGGAAGCGCCTGGACGGCACCGGCCCACAGGATCAGCGCGGCGGCAAGGGTGCTGCGAAGCATGGGCGTTCCTTTCCCAAGATCGTCGTTCCCTCATATGACGCGGGACACACGGCGGACCTTGGGCGCTATCGGGGAACGTCCAGCCTGCGGGCGGCGGCTGCGCGGTCGGGCGCATCGTGGACCTGCATGGACAACGCGCCAGAAAGGCGGATGCCGCCCGGAGCCACGGTGAACACGTCCCAGTTTGTCGTGTCCCCGATGCGGCTTTGCAGCAGCAGCAGTTCGCCCTGGGCGGACATCGTCAGGAAAGCGTCCAGCAGTTCGAACCCGGTGCCGGGGTCAAGGCTGCGGCGGTCGAAGGGTGTCGCGGTTCCGTCCCGAAGAAACGAGAGGCTGACCGCGCCGTCCTGGTCGTGGACGCCGATCTGGAAGCCATCGAAATCGTGGACCCGTGCGGGTGCCAGCACCGTGGTGCCGGACCGCGCGGCAGCCTGCGGCGGGCGGGCGCCCATGATCGGGCCGGACGGTGCGGCCCCGTCGCGCGCAAGGGCGGGTTCTTCCTGGGTCGGGTCATTTCCGGCCAGCCGTGGCGAGCCGGTTTGCGGGACCAGCACGACGACCAGGGCCAATGCCGCCAGCGCCGTGGCGCCGGGGACCAGCCAGATCAGCCACCCCCGGCGGCGTGGGGCGGGACGGCTTGGCGCGCCTTCTGTAAAACGCGCCCGCGCTGCGGTGATGGTGGCCCGCATCCGCGCGGGGTCAGGCTCGGGCGCGGGAAGCCGACGGAGCAGGTCGAGGGGATCAGTCCGCCGGATCATCACAGCACCTCCCTCAATGCCTTGCGCGCCTTGTGGATATGCCAGGCGACGGTCACTTCCTTGCAGCCCATGATCCGCGCGGCCTCGGCTTGGCTCAGTCCCTCGGCATGGACAAGCATCACTGCGTCACGCTGCTTTTCCGGCAAGGCGCGGACCGCCCGCCAGATGTCGGCCACATGCAGCGCGTCATCCTGATCCGGGGCGTGGCTGTCCTCGGCCAGCGTGGCGACGGCATCGGCCAGGCGGGCTTGCCGCTGCCTGCTGCGCTGAAGGTCACGCACAGCGTTCAGCGTCACCCGGTAAAGCCAGCTTGTGAAGGCCGCGCGGCCGTCGAAGCTGCGGATCGCGTCCGGCAGCCGCATGCATACGGATTGGGTCACGTCCTCGGCATCGCTTTCATGCCCCAGCCAGCGGAAGGCAACCCGGAAGATATAGCGGTAATGGAGGACCAGCAACGCCTCGAAGGCGGCGCCGTCGCCCGCCCGCGCACGTTCCAGCAGGGTATCGTCGCTGTCCCCGGCGTCCTCCGGCCGGGGCCGGGCATCGCGCAACCTTGGTGCCTGCAAGAAACTGGCCCCGCAATCCATCCTCAGGGGGCAAGAGGACCACAAAGACGGCCGCAAGCAAAGCCAAGATCGACAAAAGACTGCATCCTGCGCCAAGATCGTGCCGGGGCGCGGCGTCCCAAGGGCAGGAAAGGAGGGCGTCCATGATCGAAAAGCATCCGCCTTGCAGTCTGATCCGACGCACGGTCATCCTTGCCGCAGTCTGCGCCATGCCTGCCGTCGCAGGACAGCCGGATGCGGGATTGGTCATCGCGCCCCGGACGGAACTGCCGGAACCCGCGGCCCCGACCGACCTTGGCTTGTGCAGGCATCACGGGCTTGACCCGCAGACAGCCGGGGGGCGGATGGTCGCCGCTGCGGGATGGGCCATCACAGACGAAGCGTCGCTGGGCTCGTTGACGGCGATCAGCTTCGTCGCCGGCGCCCGGACGATGACCAGCGGCGCCTGCATCCTGGACGGCGGGCGGATCGGCATCTTTGACGGACCGGATCTGCTGGCCCTTGCCGAAGGTTCGCGACCGGACGGCACCGCGATAGGCCACCTGCGCCGCAGCGGCGACCGCTTGCGCATCTGGAACGGCGGGATGCTGTCTCAGCCTGTGGCCGACCTGATGCTGGCCGAAGGTGCGCCGGTAATCGTCCCGCTGCCCTTGGCCGAAGACCTTTGCGAGGGCCGGCTGACAATGCCGCTGATTCATGGCCTGGGCCTTGCCGACGCAAGCGCGCTGCTGGCCGAGCATGGCTGGGAACCGGACAGGCTTGCGGCACCCGTCGATCCCCTTGCCGCCCGGCTTGCCGCCAGGGGCTTTGCCGGGGCCGGACATTGCTCGGGGACCGGCTTCGGTTTCTGCACCATCGCCTTCGTGCAGGACGCGGCCGCAGCCTCGGTCCTGACCTTCGGGGATGTGGAACGGCCCGCAGGCCCCGAAGTGGCGGACTACGAGGTCACCTGTCCCGCCGCACCCTTTTTACCCCGATGAAGGAGAAGATGATGACCCGACCCGCGTTCGCACTGGCGCTTGCCCTGGTTGCCGCCACGCCTGCCCTGGCCGAGGATTCAAACCTGCGCGCCGCGCTGTCGGTCCTTCCCGATACGGCGTTTTCCGCAATCGGCGCGGAGGTTGTGCGGTATGTCGATCTGTCGGCCCTTGCTTCGGCCTACGGCGGCGCGCTGGACCGCGAGGCGCTGGCCCGTGTCCTGCTGGGCGGCGGCATCCGCCCGGTCGAGGCGCTTGCGGTCGGCACCCCGGAAAGCTTTGCCAAAAAGTCCGGGATCGACAGTGCCGAATTGGCATTTGCGGCCGGGATGGGACAGCCGCCGAACGCAGTCTCGGTCTGGGGTTTCACCCAGGGAGAAGCGGCCGCAACGGCGTTTTCCAGCTTGACCGCCCATGACTTTGCGGAACGTTCATCGGGAATGATCGCCAATGGTGAGCCGGGCGTCATGAACATCGCCGGGCGCGATCCTGCGGATCCGTGGCGCGGCCCGATGGGGCAGGCATCGGTCGTGGCGCTTTCCGGTCCGACCCTGCTGCAGGCGGGTGATCCCGCGGTGCTGGAGCCGATTTTGGCCGAGGGGCACTCGGCCCTGGACAGCCCGGCAGGCCTGATCATGCTGGACGCGCTGGAGGCAGAGGAGGGCACGGTGCTGCAGGCAGCCTTCCTCGGGCCGTGGCACGGGCTGGGCAGCGGCATCGATCCTGCCGCCCTTGCCGGCAAGACCCCCGACGAAGCCCGCGCTGTCCTGGAACAGGCTGCCGCCGCGGCCGCCGGCGGGCTGCCTTTTTGGCAGGGTGCCGCAGTAGCCGATCTGGATACGGAAAAGAACCCTGCCATGGTCCTTGCCTTGGCTTATGCGGACTGCGCCGACGCGCAGGTGGCAGCGGACGGTGCCGCGGACCTGTGGCGGGAAATGGACGGCACCTCCGAGGATCTGGCTGATGCGCGCGTTGCACAGGTCCAGCCATCCGGTTGCGCGGCGATCCTGCGCGTCACTGGACGCGACGAAAAGCCCCGTCCTTTCAATCAGGCCATTCATGCCCTGATGTCCGGGAACCTTCCCGCATTGCGCATTGGCACCGGAAACTGAGGGGATGATCGCTGGCCTGAAAGGAAGGGCGTCGGGCCTTGCCGGGCGCTGGCTGCTATCGCTGTGGCTCTGCGCCTGCGTTTCTGCCTGCGCCGATCGTCAGGCGGCCATCGACGCCGCGACCGCCTTGGCCGAAGCCGCCTATCCCGGCCAGTTGGAGTTGGTCGGCACGCATTTGCAAAAGGATCATTACGACGTGGTCTTCGCCATCCGGGGCGATCCCTTCACCCGCATCCGGTTCGGCGTCGACCGCGATGCGTCCCGCTGCCGTCCGGCGTCCCCATGCGAGGATCGCCTGCACCGCGCCTATGCGGACGGAACTGCCGCAGGGGCCAAGCTGAGGGCGCTGAATGCAGCTTTCCCCCGGTGCGGGGTCGTGCCGCTGGCGGTGCAGGACGAAGGCCTTGGCCCAGGCTTCACGGCGGTCATCGAACTGGACCTTGCCGTGCAGGATCAGCAACCCGCCCTGGACCGCCTGACGCCCTGCATCGCGGCGTTCCGGTCCGTCCTGCCACCTGTCGCCACGCCCGAACAGCAAAGCCTGAAGCTGCGCATCCTGCTGCCGGAACCGGGCGGGGCAGCGCGTGCCCCTGCCCTGCTGACCCTCGACACGACGCTGGCCGATGCGCGAAGCGACGAGATCAGCTTCCTGACCGGGATCGGGCCGGAGGCCGACCGCATCCCTGCCGAAAGCCTGAGGGTCCATCCCGCCTTCCTGTCCGGCAGGACCATGCGGGACAGGCTTGTCGATGCCGCCGAAACGGCGCTTGCGGGCGACCCCGGTGGCGGGCAGGTTGCAACGCTTGCCTTTCCGACCGGCACGCGTCTCGATCCGCAACGACTTGACGTGATCCGCAGCTATATCCTTGCCTGCAGCACGGTGCGGAAGGGTCAGGGGCCGTGCAGGACGGACATCGCGGTGCGGCTGCGTCATGATCTTGGTGCGGGCGAGGTGATCCCCGAGGCCATCATCCGCGATATCCGTGATGCCCGGGGGAACCTTCGCCTGTCGCCCCTGCCCGGTCGCGGCGTCGGCTGACGGTCAGAAACGGATGCTTCGGCAATCGGTGCTCTCAAGGCCCAGTGCCGACAGGTCCACGTCCATGATCGGGGTCTGAACCGCCTTGTAAGCCGCAGACGGATCTGCGCCGGGCGAACGCAGGACCAGCAGGCGCGATTGTTGAACCTCTGCCATGTGCTGGAACAAATGCAGAAATCGGTCCCAGCTTTCACGATCAGGAACAGGCTCGGCCGGAATTTCGGAAAGCTGTTCGAAGGACATCCGCCATTCGGTCTCCATGGCGGACAGCGCGGCATCGAGTTCCGGTCTGGGCAGGCCCAGTGTCCCGCGATGCGCATCCACGAATGCTGCCATTGCAATGTCCCGACTGCGCTCATGATCCTGTCTTGATCGGCGGGTTACGATTGCAGTGCAGGCGGCTGCGGTCTTCTGAACGAAGATCCGGCGATCCTCGGGAATGTCCACATCCTGCGCGACCAGTTCACAATCACGCCCGGCAAAGCCCAGCCGACCCATCGCCTCGCTGACCAGTTCGGCAGGTGGTCCGAACTCGGACGCCGGAATCAATCTGCTTGTCGGGTTTTCCAGCCATTGGACGCGGTTGTCCTGCTGCGCCACCTCGGCTTCAAGGAAGGTGATGAACATGTCCCAATCGTCCTGCTGCCCTGCAGGAGGCGCAAGCTCCTCTAAGGCGTGAAGGCTCCGGCTGAGTTCATCACGGCTGGCGGCGATGTCGCTTTTCAGGGCACGGCGCGCATCGGCTGACAGGTCTGTCCGCTTGAGGAACGCCACCAGGACCTCCACGCGCGCCTTCTGCCCTTTTCCGAGAACCTGACCCGGTCTGGTATCCAGAATCTGGCGGCAGGCTCGGTTGGCCGCGTCAGGAAATCCCGCCTCCTCGGCTGATGCGGACCATGACAGATGCGTGAAAGCGACTGATGCCAGTGCGATCCAGAGTGGTCGGAAACCGTATGCCTTCACCATGTCGATCCTTTCCCGCTTTCCAGAAGCTTCCAGATGCCGCTACCGGTTTCAACAGACCCTTTCCACTCTGGCGGTGCCGGCTTGATCCGGGCGCAGAACTGCGTTCATCGCGGCGGCGAGCGCCTTGGCATCCGGTTCATCCATCGGACCGATCAATCGCCCGCCGCAGCGCACATAGGGTATCCGGCTTTTGAGGGTGATGTTGTAGCTGCCATGGCTTCGTGAACTCGCATGATTGCGGTGCGTGCGGTGATACACCTCGGCCTTGAGGAGACCGGCCGGGCGTCTTGCAATCCTGAACGGACGCGGCAAGGGAGAGCCATAGTGGACAGCGATTTCTGCCGGAGAGATGGTGATGCGGCAGGGACGCGCGGCAGAGATTTCCCAAAACGCGGCAGCGGCAAGACAGGGGACTGCGGGAACCATGACGATCATGCCGACCCAGGTCTCGGCGGCGGGAACCCCGCCCGCCACCAATTTTCCGAAAAGCAGCGCGCTGACCGCCGCAAGGAAAATGCAGGTTGTGAAAAGCCCCGTGGCAAGCAGCCGGGCCTTCCAGCCGATGCTTCCGGGGACAAGATCCGCCTTCTGGACGATCTCGACCCGGTGCCCATGCCGTTGCACGCTGACGGTCATGCCTTCACCTTCCCAATTTGCAACAGGTCCGCAAGCACATGTGCAATTCCAGCTTTCGTGCCAGGACAGGAACACGCGATCCCCTATCGGGCGGCAGCGGTGCTGCATTCCAGCCAAGCAGCGGGACCATGAGCAGCAGCGGTAGGTTCATGGCAACACTTTTCCGGAAAAGCAAAGCTGCGACGTCTATCGCAGGCAGACGGGAACGCTGATCATGCTCATGGTGCCGTCGCCGATGCTGGCGACCGGGCGCATCTCGTAGCGGATGTCCTTGCAGGTGCCGCCTTCCGGTTCGGCCAGGTCATTGGTCAGGCTGTAGGTGAAGTCGATGCCGGTGACGGACGTGGCCCCGGTTTCCGGAACCGGACGGTTTTGCACCTGCAACTCAAGCTCGTCCGCAGAGATCCGCCCTGAAAGGGTATAACTCTGTCCATCCTCGATTTCGTCACCGGTGATCCGGCCCTCGGGGTCGATGGACAGGGTGATCGCCTTGTCGTCACTTCGAAAGCCGGCGGGGCCGTATCGCCCCGTGACCGAAAAACCCGCATTGCCCTCCTGCTTGATGGTGCCGGACAGGGTCAAGCGCGTCCTTCCGTCCGGCAAGGCATCGAACCGCGCCGTGGCAGTGCCGTAATTGCGATGGGGGATCATGCTGGCCGTGGAGTGGATCTCGGCCAGCAGCCTGCCCGAAAAGGTGCCCTCGGTATAGGCAGGCGGCTCGTCGCCCTGCGCCAAGCTGGGGTTCGGGGACTGCAGGACGGCCAAAAGAAGCGGCAGGCAGACCATGAGCATCCGTCTTTGGCCGGATCGGAACCGCATCCTGTCATTCACTGCTTTCACCCCTTCATCATGCTGGGATCATCGACCCATGTCCGGCAGTGGTCGCCACCCGGCCTCCACCGACCTTTCGCATCAAGAGACGCGCGGCCAGCGGCTAACCTTGGCTGCCTTGCCACAACCGGACGATCGAAGCCGACATCCATGGCGGCATCAAAGGCCTCGAAGGCACGGGACAGGCGCCTCTCGTCGAATTGCTCTTCAGCCCGCCCAGGACCTGCTGGTTTCCTCCAGATAGACAGGGCGAACTGAACCGGCGGCGCGCGGGAAATCGCCTCGTGCCAGTCTCGGGGGCGAAGTCTTCATCCGCAAGCCGAGGGATGGAAGCGCCCAGAAGCGCGCCACGCGCCGCGAGGTCACGTTCACCAGTCAGCCTGTCCCGACCATCTCCCCGATGAGCGCCAGCGCGGTCCGAGATCAGACCAGGAGCCTCTACCGCGATCTGAAGCTCTGGGAACAGAAGCCGTCTGCGAGGAACAGCCCATTCTCGCCCAACGCTTCGACGGCATCTTCGGACAGTGCAGCCGCTATCATAAGCTGGGTCAGTTGCTGCTCGCCTGCACAGGCGAAAGCACGAGCTGCTGAAGGTGCTGGAGCGACCAGAGATCCCGTTCCACACCAATGCCTCGGAAACGACCTGCGCGCCTGCGTCACCAAGTGCCGGATCTCAGGTGGCACGATGAGCGCCGATGGCCGCCAGGCACGCGACGTCATGCTCGGGTTGATGAAGACCTGCCAAAAGCTCGGCATCTCCTTCTTTGCCTATCTCGGCGATCGCCTCGGCCTCAGCGGCACTGGAGAGCGTGTCCCCACGCTGCCCGATCTGGTGGGCGCGCAACCGGCGAAACTCACATTGCCCCGGAATCTGCCCCAGTTACCCTCACCGCGCGGCAGGGCAGTCAGACCGGACGCTTACTGATTTGTCTCATACCCGCGTATAACAGCCTTGATGCGGATCACAGGATAGGCAGACAAAAACCTGCTGCTCGCCACCAGGGGCGTCTCGCCGAAGCAGGCAGTGGAGCGAGAGGTCCAAGGACAGGACGCCCTGCAGACAGTAGGAGGTGCAGCAAACGCTGCCTTGTGGCGAAGCGCTCCCGGCAACCCGTCCTTGTGCAGCGCTCTTCAAACGACCGTTTTATAAACCATCCTGACAGTGTACACTGGCTTCCCGAGGCCAAGAACTTGGTTGTGTTGGATGACGGTGATTGACGGTACCTAGATGTCCGAGTGCAATCAGAGGCTGGAGCAATGGCGTGGGAGGTGCCCGCGGCGGGATGTGCGATTATCCACGAGAAGCAGGCCTGGGCCGCCGACGTAGCACGCCGGGGCCTTGCGCGTATCTTAGCAACGAGATCGGGCAAGTGAGCTCCTCCCTTGCGGTAATACCCTCGAGCCCTACTACGCGACAGGATAAAGAGTTGGGCCTTGGCCCAAGCTCAATCGCCAAAGTCACCAGCTTTGAGCCGTTGGAGAAGATATCCGGCAGAAGGGAGCAGCGCGCGGCTAGCCTGCAGGCAGCAATGTCGCGACAGTACGTGGAGCCTGCTCAAACGGCCTGAACGCTCGTCCATCGTTCGAAACGGCTCATAGCAGTATGTTCGCATTCATTGTACTGGGCCAGTTGTCGAAGTAAGGGAAGCCCGTCTGGCTTTTAGATGTGCGCGGGCGTCATCAAAGCTTGCGCGTACGCTATTTCTGGCACCATTCGTTAGCTCGGCAGATGATGATGAGGAGTCCCTTTGATCGAGTGTGATCTTGAGCAAAGGAGTAAGCTAGCCCCTGCCCTTTCAAGTACGGCATTGGCGTACTGTCTGCGGCGGCACACGATTGCGGCCTAAATTGCGAGCGTTGCATGTCGGCGCAACAAGAATTTGCCCACGGACCAATGCAGAAAGCCGATGTTCACCATTCCGACGTTTATCAAATCGCTGCGAAGGTTACTGAGAAGGAGAGCGATTTGGCGCATGGAATGCATTTGGTGGTCTGCAAGGTGCAGGCAAACATGGAGTACTCGAAACCCTACACTGATGTCGCTCCAACAGAACATAGTTAATCTGCCTAGAAGCCGCCTTTTGACGGATAATTGTCCAGGTAGATGCACGATCTCCTCCATCAATGTGTCATAATGCTTGTCTGATCAGCATCGGTCCCTAAACGAGAGTGAATTTTGCGCGATTCAAAGTGCGGACGTCGCTGTGGCTCTACCCTTATAAGGCGCCTCGCGTTCTACAGAGTGCATTCTGTAGAAGTCATGGATGTTTCAAAGGCCAAACTGCCGCGACTCTGCAACGTTCTGGTTGGTCCATGGACCAACTGCGCTGTTCTGACTGATCCGGTAAATGCACCTACTGGCTTTACCGCAGGAACTTACGATCCGGGAGAAATGTGTCAGACGGAAATTCTGGAGCAACCTTGATCAATGGATCAGTGCCAAGTGTTTAGCGGCACATCCCGCCTAGGCAGGAGGCTTTGTATTCGCTCCTTACCGGCAGTCTTTGGAGCTTCAACTGTGGAAGCCGTAGGCAGACAACCAGCGATGTAGCTTCAGTTTAGAACTTCGGAATTGGTCCATGGACCAATTCCCTTGTCAGAAGATAAAATACGGCACCTGAGCAAACTCTTGATCGAGCACACGTCATGCAGCGACGCAGGTTTGTCCACTTAGTTCCTCAACACCCAGTGTCCAGTCGTGTACTCGCGTTACTGTGATGCTCTCGAACGCATTGGAGTTTTTCTTTCGGCTCCCGCCAAAGTTTGCAGCGATTACTACAATGTTGGTCCTTGGATCAATTCTCTCACTTGGCTTTCTACCTCATCGCCGTGATGCCCGTCACTAACCGCTCAATTTGTTGAAAACTTCGAAGATCTACTCGTTGCATTTGGATGATTCGAAACGTGAACATTTTGCTGCGTGGGGAGGTGAGGAGAGCAATCTCTGCCGAGTATGCAAGACAGCGGGACCACGGGCCATCTTGACGACCGCTATGTCTCACTGAAACATCCAGTGCTGATGGATGCTGGGGAGTCAGCATGTGTTTGGCCTACTTTAGTGACACGTCCCAGTGACGGACCACTACGGCGTCTTGCACTACATTGAGGATGCCCACTCAGACACCATTGCTGCTACCTAGAGCCGTTTGAATAGTGACTATAAGAGGAGAACCGGGGCGCTAGCCTGGGCGCATCCAGCACCAACAGAAGCATGGACCTGGAGCCCATAGTGTTCTTAGGCAGTGAAGCCGAAGAACCTTCCGAGCTACCGGGCATCAATCCAATAGAGCCGTGAGGAAATCGGCGCTGCCCTTGATGCGTGCTTCCGCTGCAGAGAGGGCTATCCCAATGGTAGGTCGGGTGGCGCGTGGTGGAAGAGCCCATGCCTAACATAGTCCTGGAAGCCCTGGTAGATCGGCAGATGACGTCCATCCACGAAAGGATCGGGAGCATTACGCAGATGTGACCAGCGTCCTTGCAGGATGGCCTGTAAGCCACTGACTGTGTAAAAGCTGTCATGACAGAAGCCGGATAGGGTCAAAGCCTGCTGCTCGCCGTCCTAATATCAAGCTGTTGAAGTAGGCGGGTAGGTTCCTGATGCGGTCCTTGCGTTCGAAAAGACCCAGGATGGCTACTGCAACCTTTTTCCGGCCCGCTCGCGCCACTGCGGTGGTCAGCAGTTCCCGACTGATCCCGCACCAGGTTCCTAAGGTGAGAGCGTGTTCTTCGACCTCCCACATGTTCGAAGGGTTTCTGGCAGCATAGGAAAGAGCTTCGGGGCAGGCGGCCTGTATTCTTCTCAGCAGATCGGCTTCGGTAGGCGTACCGCTTTCCGCCTGAGCGGCACAATCAATATCTTTTACTTTGTATTCAGTGTTGATCTTATGGCGGACAGATTGGCCGTCATTGCCGGTCAGAATCTCCTGCGGTTTTGCTGGTGCCTCTTGCTGTTCGAGAACGCTGCCTTGATCTAAGACAGCCTGTAGTTTGTCGCAGATTGCCTGGAGGTCGGACGAGGCGAGCTTGCGCCTACGTGCAGACTGATACTCCTCTACAAGATGGAAATGGCCGAGTAGGCCGGCATGATAGAGGAGGGACGACATCCGTCTACGAAGGAACTTGATGAGGTGCAGCTCGCGATTGACTGCCGCGGCCGCCTCTTTGAGTTCCTCTTGTCTGCTCAAAAGAGGCGAGAGGTCCAGACCGAAGGCCTCAACGGGCCCGTCGGGGTGCTGGATCATGTACCGCTTGCCATTCGGGCTGTCACGCCTTCTGATGAGGCCGGCCTTTGCGAGTTGGGCTATATGCCTCCTCAGATTTCGCTCCGATTGGTTCTCCGCCCGATTGCAAATGGTGACATTGGAGGCGAATACGATTGAGGCTCCTCCTTCACGCAGAAAGCTTATCAAAGCACGGAGCGTCGAGATGGCCCCACTTCCAAGCCCATACAGCTTCTTGGCCGTTGAGACACAGCGATGGGCGGACCACATTTTGGCCATGTCAACCGATTGAGCGGATGACGTTGGCCCATGGGCCACGGCCTGGGAAATTTGTAGATCTGGTTCCATGTTCAGTTCACGCGAAGCCCGGCGGCCACGCGAAGACATCCCGCTGCGTTGTCATGAGATGACAACAGCCAACAGAAATTTGGTCGGCCTTGTGGGCCGCTATTGACGCAGTGGTAGGGGAGCTGTTAGATCAGTGTTGCTAGGCACTAATCAGGGCTCTCCGAGGATGACTTCGGGGGGCTCTATTTTTATCCGTTCTTCTGATGTGCTCCTTGCTTTTGGGGATGATGGAAAAAGGGCAGGGGGGTCACTCCTCCTTGCCCTCACGCATCCAGCGGTCGTGGAGATCGGACACGACTTTGTCGATGTTCCGCTCCAGCCAGCCGCCGAATTCCGGATTGTCGCTTGTTCTAAAGCTTAGGGACAGGGCGCGGCGCCCTGTCTTGAACTCAAAAGCCGGACCAGGTCCTCTCTCACCCACCAATCTGCGAGTTGGTCCATGGACCAACTGCTGCAATGCAGCATTCTTACGCTGCATTGCAGCAAGGACTTCCTGTCGCAGTGCCTGATGAATGATGCGGAAGCGTTCGGAGCTGGTAGCTTCCTTATCTGAGCGCTCGAGCGCCACTCGGGCTATCGCAACTGCATCAATCTTCCCAGAGATGACCAGATCGCCAAGCTCGCGCCATGGTCTACGGCCGATATCATGGGCTGGACCGATCATGTCGATCAATTCCTCAGGGATATCATCGATGAGCTTGACCATCTTCGAGATAGCGAAGCGATCGACGTTCAGGGCTTCCATAATGATATCGTTCGAGAACTTCTTCTGGCGCAACTCCGCGGCGAAGAGTGACTTCTCGATATGAGAGGGATCAAGGCGCAGGTTGTTCTCGTGCCCTTGAGCGACAATGGCCTCCTCGTCTCCCATCTTGCGAACGATTGCCTTTACGGTCATGTCACCGCCAAGGAGCCGTATTGCTGCTAGCCGACGCCGTCCGTAGACGATCTCATAGCGGTCGATGTGGCCCGTCAGCGGCCTCACCAGCACGGGAACATGTTGACCATGCTCCCGGATGGACTTCGCAAGCTCCTTGATCCCGTCCGCCTTGAGATCAATGCGATCTCGCGCCCCTGACTGAATAATCGTGGAGGGGTCAAGATCACGGATCGAGTTCGCCTGTAGGCTCAAAAGCCCGTCCGAAAGACGGGTAGTGGAGAGCATCCGGCTTGGGGCAGGGCTCTCTGCCGACTCGGAGCTTCCGTTTACGTCTTCCTCTTCATCGACCAGGCCCCGAGCGCCCGCCTCGATCATTCCGAAGAGCTTACGTGCCATTCTCGCCCCCACGCTTCTTGGATGACCGCCTCGATTTCACCAGCGGCCGCATTCATGCTGTTTAAAGCCCGATCGAGAGTTGCCTTTACAAGCTGCTTCGGGTCCACTTCGTAGATTGTCTGCTGAGTCATGCCAGCATCGCTGATCGCCGTGGACTTAAGCATTGGATTGATGAGCACCTGCTTGCCAAGGATATGGCGCAGAAAGCTCGCCATCTGAGTTTGAGGGCCGTCCGAGGGCTCGTAGCGGGTGATCAGGAACTTAACGAAATCCCATTGCTGTTCCTGGCCGGTGGATTTGCCGATCACCTCCATGGTTTCGGAAGCAAGCTTCAGAAACTGGCTCATGGATGCTACGTCAAGCATGCCCGGGACAACAGTGACGATAAGGCCGGTGGAGGCGGCGAGGGATGTCAGTGTCGTGAAGCCAAGTTGCGGAGGGCAGTCGATGAGCACCAGGTCGTAGTCGTCCTCTACACCCTGAAGAGCCTCTGCAAGGCGAACGGCAAAGATTGAATCGCGGCCCTTGCCGCTTGCGGCACGGCTGAGGGCGCCTGCCGTCTCTGTCTCATATTCCGACAGCATGAGGCTCGCAGGACACATGTCGAGGTTCTTGAAGTAGGTCTTGCGGATCACTTCCTTCAGGGGGGCGCGGCGCTGCCCTTCTTCGAGATCCTCGTAGCGAAGCGCATCGTAGATCGTAAGAGAGCCTTCTTCCTCGAAGTCCAACTCTGGCCGATACCCGAAGAACGTCGAGAGAGATCCTTGGGGATCCATATCAAGGGCGAGCACCCGATAGCCTCGCAGAGCATATCGCTGCGCCAAGTGGATCGTTGTCGTAGTTTTCGAACTCCCGCCCTTGAAGTTGACGATGCTGATGATCTGCATTGCGTCGCCCGGTTTGCGCCCGGGGCGGTAAAGGTTGGGATTCTTGCCGGTCCGGAACATTATGTCCCGGATCTGGTCGATATCCTCTGCCGAATAGGTGCGATGCCCCCGAGTGTCGGTTTCCACCTCGGGGAAAGAGCCTTCCTTGTGCCGTACACGGAAGTTCGACGGACTTATGCCTGTGAGTTCGGCCACTTCGCTGACATTGAAGCGCCTTAGAGTCTTCCGTTCTGTGGGTTGGTAGGCTTTGCGCATCTCTTCATCGAGAGACCTTGCAAGCGCATCGGCATACCTGCTTATGCTGCCAATACCGACAGGGGTGCGCTTTGCTTTGAGTGGAACCTGATTATTCACTGTTGCCTCTCTTGCAGTCTCTGAGGGGTGTTAACGGTCAGCGCCTCAGTTGCGCCCCAGTTGGCGTTAATACAGTGAGTGCCACGCGATCACGATTCCGGCAATCCCTTTTTAGTCGGTTTAATCCGCTTGAAGAGAGAAGCAAGTGGGGGCTGCCCCAGTCTGCAACAAAAACCTCAATTAATTCAGACACTTAACTATGTTCTTGGCACTGAGGCATGATTGACACAGGGGACAGGGTTCTGGCTGTCGAGCAAAGCATGCGCTAGGAAGAGGGCTGTAGAAGCGGGTTAAAACAACCGGGAAGAAGTCATGGTGAGCCGACTCGCCATCTCGAACGCGGAAGATTGCAGCTGGCTGCACAGTTCTGTGCCCCTATGCACAGGCAACGTGCGGGGGGTTGATTAAGAAGCCTTTAACGACAGACGATTTTCTCGCCGCCCGTAACTGCGGAGAGATCGGCTCTCGCGAGGCGACGCGCCGGATTGGCCACGCAGGTGAGCATGCCGAGCGCCAGCACATCGACCTTCATGAAGCTGAGCGCGTCGATGTTGTCTTTAACCTATTTGATGATTTGCCGTTCTCCCACTGCGGTAGGCTCGATCGGCACCAGGGCATCCAGACGATCCTGGTTGAGGACGAGCCCGCCCGGATGCTGCGACAGGCTCTGATGAGATTCAAGCAGACGCTTGACCGAGGCTTCTGGTGTTAGGCACTCGTATTTGCCCCGGTATTTGGGGCAGGGAGCGTCAACGATGCTGTCATCGTGGAAGCGGCAGCCAGAACCAGGCTGATAGGGTATGATAGGCTTGATCCATGTTAAAGGGAGGGGCTGTGATGAGTAATCAAGCGCAATGCCGTCTGATCCGGTCGGGCGAAACCTACGATGGCAAGCAAGGGTTCAGCTATCTTGAAGGGATTTCAGCCCAAAGTGTTGGTGCTCAAGGCCTCTGCATGCATCTTCTCACCATCCCGCCGGGCGGACGTGCCAAGGCGCATCTGCGCAGCGCCCACGAGACCGCGATCTATGTGCTGAGCGGGGCGGCGGGAATGTGGCAGGGAAATCGGCTCCAGCATTGCCTGCGAGTAGGGGCAGGAGACATGCTCTACATTCCGGCCGGCGAGCCGCACCTGCCGTTCAATTCCGGACCAGAGCCTGTGGTGGCAGTAATCGCGCGAACCGATCCGAATGAACAGGAGAGCGTGACCTTGCTGCCCGAGCTTGATGCGCTCGTGCCGCACTAGGCGCTCCGGCGGCCCTGGCGGGGCCGGACAGCGCCAGGCACGTGCTCATAGCTTGAAAGCGGCGTCGAAGGGAGTAGGGCGTTTGGCAAAAGGAAAAACCCACTCTCATGCATATGCCGGAAAGCGATGCGCTTGTCTGATGCGGTTGGTCCCGTCATGACCTGTAGTCCTCCAGCTTCCGTACTTGCCGACCGTACGCGTCGAAGTTGTCAGGTGATAGCCATGCCTGATAGCTCGGGCACAGGCGCTTCCAATCCTGATCGGTCATGGCGAACCAGGCGGTGTCTCGATTGGCACCCTTGACGACCATGTGCTGGCGGAACAGACCCTCGGGTTGGAAGCCGAAGCGGATGGCCGCACGCTTGGAGGAGGCATTCAGGTCATTGCACCTCCACTCGAAGCATCGATAGCCGAGGGCAAAGACATGGTCGGCAAACAGGTAAAGCGCTTCGGTCGCCATCCGCGTTTGCTGAAGCGCAGGCCCCCACATGATGTTGCCGATTTCGATGACGCCATGAGCCTGGTCAATCCGCATCATGGCTTGGCGGCCTTCCGCTCGGCCTGTTTCCTTGTCGATCACCGCAAAGAACAGGGGATCGCTTGAAGCGGACGCGGTCTCGATCCACGCGTCGAACTCGGCGCGGTTCCGAGGGGCGCTTTCAAACAGCCAGCGAAAACGGTCCTCTGCGCCGCCGGCCGTTGCGGCCTGGAAAAGCGTGTCGGCATGCTGGTGCCCTAATGGCTCCAGCCGCACATAGCACCCCTCCCGTGGTGCCCGCACCGGGCGCGGCCTTGCCGACCAATCTGCCAGATCCATGGTTTGTGTCCTTCCTCAGAGCTCAAACAGTTCCCGGTATACTTGATCCATCAGCGCCAGGCAGCATAACCTTGATCCACAGAGCCAGTGCCCTGCAGAGCAAAATCAAGACGCCTGTTCCAAATCATCCGACCACGGACAGGAGACAAGCATACTGGCATGGGACGTTGGTGCATGATGCAGTTGGAAGACCAGTTTGACCGCCTTACGGCAGAACGTGGGAGGGACTATAGCCGACGCGGGTTCGTGCGATCGGTCGATCTACTGCCGAATGGGCATCTGCAGGCGCGGGTCACGAATTATCGGGGCCGGACCTATCAGCAGCATATTGCAGTGCGGGACGATCTTGTCGAAGGCATCTGCTCCTGCCCGATAGGCTACAATTGCAAGCATGTGGCAGCCGCGCTGATCACCTGGAGCGAGCGCGGTTCTCCCGGCGTCGGCACCGGTCTGAGCTTTGCAACACGCAACTGGCTGCAGAGCCTCGCCACCTATGCCCCGCGATCCGAGCTCGCCGTGGAGCGACCGCAGGACTACCCGGACACGGTCAAGGACCGCCTGCTCTACGTGCTCATGCCTACTGGGTCGCAGGTCAAGATTGACATTTACAAGGGCCGCATCAATGCCACAGGGACCGGCCTGAACCAGACCATTCGCCGACATGACATTCTGCGCGAAATGCGGAGTGTCGCCCCCGCCAAATTCATCCGCCCCCTGGATCTCGACCTGCTCTCCGCCCTGGCCCAGACGCGGCTCTGGGAGGCACCCTACAGCTATGGTCTACCCGAACTCCTGCGGCCGCGCGGAGAAGAGGTAACTGCCCTTTTGCGCAGGCTCTGCGACAGCGGCCGGTTCCTGCACGACACTGCGCCGGAGGCCCATCTCACCTGGTCCGACCACCTTCCTGACGCCCGGCTCGGCTGGCGGATGACGGCAGATGGTAACCAGCAGCTTGGCTTCGAGGATGAGGCCGGGCGGGCGCTCGAACTCCGGACGCTTGAGGGGGCCACGATCTGGCTGGATCGACCAGGCGGTCTTATGGGCCGTCTGGCCCGGGCGGTCGACGATGCCGCGCTGCGGAACCTCACCTCTGGCCCAGTCGTTTCGCCGCAGGAGGCCGAGGCTCTCGGCGCGGTTCTGCCCGAGGTGGTCGCGGGGATGTCCCTGCCGCCTTTGCGCAAGACGCGGCGGATCAAGCGCGCGGCCGAGGTGCGCTGCGCCCGGCTAACCCTGGGGGCCGAGCTGGCGAAGGACGGTCCGCGTGGTTGGGGCAATAGCCATCTGCTGCCGACTCTCACCCTGCGCTTTGCCTATGACGGAATCGAGGTCCCGGAGGATGGCACCGATCCGCGCCTCGTCCTGGCCGGGGAGGTGGTCAGCCTGATCCGGGACCATGATTGGGAAGCCTCCTGCAGGAGCCGGCTGCTGGCGGCGGGCGCCCTTCCGGTCGAGGAACTGGAGGTCCACTGGCCAAATGAGCGGATGGCGGGCTGCGATTTCGTCTTCGCAGAAGGCGAGATGAGCCTGCATCTCCTTCGGATGACCGACAAGCGAGATGCCTTGCACTTCGCTTTCGGTCTCCTGCCGGCGCTTCGCGACGAAGGGTGGGAGATCACCGAGACGGCGAAATGGCCCTATCGCCTCAGCCCCGAGGCCGCTTCCCTTTCGGTCTCCACAAGGGGGGAAAGAGGGGAGTCCTTTGGGGGCCAGGACTGGTTCTCGCTGGGCTTCACCGCCGAGATCGGCGGCCAGACTCTCGACATCGCTCCCTTGCTGGCGGCCTGCCTCGAGCAAATCCGCGAGGACTGGGAGGAGGTGCCCGATGTCGAGACCCTCAGGCAGCAGCTTTCCGTCCGGCCGATCTATCTCGACCGGGGCAAGAACAGCTATGCGGCGCTGGATCTCTCGCCCCTCGCACCGCTTCTCCATCTCTTCCTGAGCCATCATGCCGAACTGGGCGCCCTGCATCATCCCACGGATGCCGGGGTGGCGCGACTTGTGGAAGAGGCGCTGGAGGGAAGCACGGTGCGGTTTTCGGACCATGCCGGTATCCTGCCCCTTGCCCGGCATCTCGACGCCCTGGCCCGGGGCGAGAACCTGCACCCCCCTGCCGGCCTGACGGCGCAACTGCGCCCTTACCAGGCTTTTGGCGCGGCATGGATGACGGGGCTGGTGAGCGCCGGCTTCGGAGCGATTCTGGCCGATGACATGGGGCTGGGCAAGACGGTCCAGACGCTGGCGCTGCTGCAGGCCCGGCGCGAGGCGGGCGGCACGCTCCCGGCACTCCTGATCGTGCCGACAAGCCTGCTGCACGGTTGGCAGGTCCAGGCCGCGCAATTTGCCCCGGAGTTGCGCCTGCTGGTCCTTCATGGTCCGAACCGCCAAGCCCTGCGCAAGCGGCTTGGCGAGGCCGATCTTGTGATCACCACCTATCCCCTGCTGGCGCGGGATCGCGACTGGCTGGCCGGGCAGCAATGGCCGCTGGTCATTCTGGACGAGGCCCACACCCTGAAGAACCCGGCATCGCACCTGGCCAAGGCTCTGCGGGAGATCCCGGCCCAGGGGCGCATCGCCCTGACCGGAACGCCGATGGAGAATTCGCTCGGGGATCTCTGGACGCTGTTCGACTGGGTAGTGCCGGGGCTTCTGGGCGATCGGAAGCGCTTCCAGGCCCTGTTCCGCACCCCGATCGAGAAGCATGGCGATGCTGGCGCACAGGCCCGCCTGAACCGCCGCTTGCGCCCCTTTCTTTTGCGCCGCACCAAGGAGGAGGTGGCCGCGGAACTGCCGCCGCGTACCGAAATCCTCGAGCGGGTGAGCCTGCCCAAGGCCCAGCAGGGGCTCTACGAGGCGGTGCGCAGCGCCATGGACCAGCGTGTACGCGAAGCAATCGGCAGCCGAGGCCTTGCCGGCGCGCGGATCACGGTGCTTGATGCGCTTCTCAAGCTGCGGCAGGTGTGCTGCGATCCCACTCTGGTCAAGACCGGAGCCGCGCGTTCGGTCACCGACAGTGCCAAGCGCGACCGCTTGCGCGAATTGCTGGCCGAGCTCGTGGCCGAGGGCCGCCGAGTCCTGGTCTTTTCGCAATTCGTAGAGATGCTGCGCTTGATTGAGGCTGATCTGAGCGCAGTCGGAATTGCAAGCCTCAGCCTGACAGGCGAGACACGCGACCGCGCCGCCGTTCTCGACGCCTTCGCCCGCGGGGACGCCCCGGTCTTCCTGCTCAGCCTCAAGGCCGGAGGCGTGGGGCTGACACTGACCGAGGCGGATACGGTGATCCTGTTCGATCCTTGGTGGAACCCGGCGGTCGAGCGTCAAGCCATGGATCGCGCCCATCGGATCGGCCAGACAAAGCCGGTCTTCGTCCATCGCCTCGTCGCCGTGGGAACGGTCGAGGAAAAGATCCTGGACCTCCAGGCGAGAAAGCAGGCCCTGGCCGACGCCCTGTTTGACGAGAACACCGACAGCAGCTTGCCGATCCTGGACGAGGCTACGCTGCAGGATCTCTTCGCACCATTGATTGGCTGACATGACCGATCGAAGACCTCCTTGCGCCGGCTGAAATCCCGCGACCCATGTGGTCCCGCTGTTGTGCTCTTTCTGTCTGAGCGGCGCAACGAAGCGCCCCGTCGTCACCTTGTCTCGCCAGCCACCCGCTGCAGCACCCTGCAAGCAACGTCTTGCGCAGTCAGGTAAAGATCCTGGTAGTCTGGACGTGCCATCAGTCGGCTCATCACCGTTCGAGCCAGTCCGGGATTCATTCCGCGAGCCACCTTCAAAGCCACGCCACTTGCCTCCGCCAAAGGCTTTAGTGAGGCAACGAGAGCATGCTCGCCAAGCACAACAGCGGTGGCGGCAATATCGAACATATCACGGGGTTGCAGTGTTGCACCCCTATAGACGATCTTCTTCCCGAGTATTTCCGCCGGTGTCTCGCGATTGACCTCCCTGCCATTGACAATTGCCTGTTCAAAGGGGTGGTCTGTGACCGTAGGACAGCAGATGAAATCGACCTCTCCGACGCCATCAAAGACGATCTTGAGGGCCCTAGTGCCATCTGTCTCGTAGCCGCTCGGAACGAGGCTAAGCTTGAATCCTTGGGTTTCTGGATTCAAAAAGGGCAGATATTGGGCATCACTGACAAACAGATCAATGTCGTGACTATCACGGTGCCCGATCTGCAGCATGAGGGCAGTGCCACCACCGAATGTCCAGTCGTTCATGGCAATGCCATTTGCATTCGCTTGATCGATGATTGCCATTCCCTGGTCGAAAAGCTCGGGCCATCGGCTCGGGTTGGGGGTATTCATCAGGATGCGAGCGGAAGCCTGTAACCGGCAAGGTCAGAAAACTTCCTGGCCACCAAGGCAACCTTTTCCGGGTCGACGGCCATTGCATCGATGAAGGCATGCTGCAGGTTCAGAGATACTTCCGAGAGAAATGCAAAGGTCGCATGGTCGCAGACGACAGCACTTTCGGGATCGGCAATGCGGACTGCGAGCTGGGCAGGCGTTACCGCCACGCTATAGGGCGCGTTCACAGTAGCCATAACCTTCGACAGGACAGGAAGCATCTGTCTAACCTGTTGCCAGCAGAGACGTTTGATAGATAGTCCGAGAAGCCAAGAAAATCAATGCCACGTTCGGGCTCAACCAAGACGTGGCTCTCCGTCGCGGCGCAGAAGAGGTGTAGCAGGACTCAGGTGAGATCAGCTCAGCCGCTATCACACGTGCAGATCGCGTGGAACCCGGCCCTTTGCTGCCGCTCACCTCTGGCGGATGCTGCTAAACCGCGTTCTTTAATCCGGCCTTTCGTTCTTACTGCAGCGAAGCTGGCTGCGAGGCATGCACGTTTGCTCGTCACAGTTTCGCCTTTGACAGAACGAGCGGACAGCAACGCACGCATGTTTAGGGGTTTCTTAGTAAAGCTATCTTTAAATCCCCTACTTCACACTCTAGTTCACATGATGTAGCGTTGTATGCAACACGAGACAGGGGGGATCATGGCTGACAGGATTGCGGACCCGCTCTTCGGGAAACCTCCCGAGCGGGCTCAACTTGGTACTGCACCCCTGGTGCGTGTCTTGGGTCAGGTCCAGTTTGCACGGATCGTAAATATCAGCAAGGAGCAGTTTATCGGGGACTTCCAGAACGCTGTTCGTCGGCAGTTCCCGGTGATCGAGCGCGATGTTGCGCAGGCGATCGATGTCAGCCTTGAGGGGGGGGGAGTTGCAAGCACTCTGACTGAGGAAGTGATCTGGCGGATGTTCGATCCTCGTCGTGAGTGGCGACTATCTCTCGCGCCGTCTGCTTTGACACTCGAGACGATGCGTTACACGTCGCGCGAAGAATTCTTGGGCCAATTTCAATTTCTCATCGACTCCCTCGCAGCTACCATCCAGCCTTCGCTAGCGACCCGTGTTGGTTTTCGTTACGTAAACAGGATCGATAGCCAAGAAGACGTTGATGATCTTGGTAACTTGGTCGAGGCAGAGCTTCTGGGGCTTTCTTCTGCTACGCTGCGAAACGGCGTTCAGATGGCTGTCTCGCAAGCGCAATGCCAGACTGCCGAAGGATTGCTTTTGGCACGTTGGGGGCTTCTGCCAGCGGGTGCAACCCATGACCCGGATATAGCGCCGCCTAATGGTGTGCAAAGTTGGTTTCTCGACATCGATTCTTTTACAACTTCAGGGCTGCCGGAAGATGGATTTACCTCTATCCCCCTGATTGAGAAGATGAACACCATGGCTGATCGAGCCTATGCGTTTTTCCGTTGGAGTGTGAAGGCGCAGTTTTTGGAGCGCTTCAAGGAAGGGAGCAAATGATGCAGACCTTAGCAACGGCACTTGCGCTGACAGTCATGCCTCCACCAGGACATCACGACAATCCTTGGGTACGGGCTGCCGAGGAAGATGCTTCACTGGCTATCTTTCCATTTAGCGGCAGCTACTCTGAGCATTCGATCCCTAGGCGCAGCGACCGCAGATATGTTCTCAATGTGGGAAAACTCACGAGGCATTTTGGGGACCTTTTTGCGCAAGGCTCTAGCGCGAACTTCGACGTTCTGGCGAATGTTCACCGCCATGAGGCTTTGCTGCCGCGGCAGATAGAACTAGTCCGCGAACTGCGTCAATTGTCCGGCCTCACTTGGCATCATCTTGCTGAAATGATCGGGGTGAGCGCAAAGACCCTGCACAATTGGGCTGCTGGAAAACCCATGGATGAGAAGAACCTTAAGCGGGTTGGGGAGGTCATTTCTGTGCTCCGGTTCATCGACCGGGGTAGTGCCGAAGCGAACCGAGCCTTGCTACTTAATGAATCTGTCAACGGACAGCCCCTTCTTGATGTAGTCAAAGCCGGCGAGTTCGCTTGCGTTAGACAGGTGATCGGGCACGGTCAGGGACGAGCCGCTGTGGCTCCCCCGTTGCTACCGTCCACCGTGGCGGCTTGGGGACCAGAGGATTTGGGCGAACGGCTATCGAAGTGGCAAGGCGAACCGGTCGCTGACTTCGAGTCCAGTGTTCGTCCAACGCGTGCCCGGCCCGCTAATGCGCGTCGGAAAGGTTGATGAGGCGCAAGTTTGGCCGAGAGCGAACCTCCTGAGCAACAAAGCTCTCTACACGTGTGGCGTCAGGGCGACTTTGCCCTAGGCGCAGGGCCATTCATATATGGAGATCTGTCAGGCAATCCAGAAGGTACGGGATTGGAGGCATATTTCGATGAGGAAGACCCATCAGGCTTCGTCGTCGTCTCTCAGACGTGCGACATTGTCAGCGATCCAGCTAGAAATCCTTGGGTAGTGGTATGCCCGTTGGTGAAGGTAGATTCGGGTCGTGTCTCAGAGATCGGACGTGGAGCGGTTCCGCGCTTAGCCCTAGTCGAAAATGCACCAGAAGGCCTTGTCGCTGAGATTGCCCGCTCCTTGACCATCAGCAAGGACCTGTTGGCCTCATGGCAACGAAATCAGGGCTTCACCGATCCATACAAGGCAGTGGAGTTTGCCCGTTCGCTCGAGCGTTGCTTTGGCCGCTTCGCTTTTCCTGACGACTTCAACAGATCGATTTCTCCTCTCCTAAAGAAGCTTAAGGACGGATATGGCAAGGAGAAAGCTGAAATGGGCCGTATCGCTCGGTCAGTTGCCGAGCTTCGGGTCCGCCCCTCGGCCGCATGGGACACGGAAAATGTTCGCGTCAGGTTTCTCCTAATTCTTAAACCTGAAGATCAAAGAAAAGCTCAGATTGCGGAAATTGCTTCGGCATTTGAGGCAATTCTATCAAAGCTATCGTGGCAAGGTCGTTTTGAGCTTGACGAGCCGTCCCTGCAACTTGGAACCTACGACGACTTCCTCGCTCGCGACTATGTCGAGAGCGTTGCTCTCGACATCAATGCACTTTCTTTCGCGGCGCGATATCAGGAGGATAAAAATCCGCTGTGACCTTGATGTAGTAGGTCAGAGAAACCCTCCAGGAATAAAAATCAGCGGGATGAGGGTAGTCTCGATCGTCTAACACGGATTCAAATGCAGTAAGGCACCGGCCCAAACGCTATCGCTGAAATGGCTACCGAGTGACTGCTTTCTGAGGAGATGCGGGATGTAGTACCGCACCGCCACCGGCGGCTTTCCGCCCTTTATGCCGGTAGGGTGTGGTTGAAGGGACTTCTGTTTTCCAATCATGAATGAACCACTGCGCGTGGTGGGCTGCAGATCAGGCTTTAACCGTGACGTTTGCTTCGGCGCTCGTGGACGACCGCAAGGGATCCCTCGAGTTTCGAGAGGCAAAGCTTGGCTGGTCACTGCGTGACGGGATGAAGACCGGAGGAAAGGCCTCCGGCGCCCCGTCGCGGAGGATATTGCGATGCCCAGACACAACAAGGGTGCCGACCGGCTGACGCATTCTGCACGCGTTGGCGATGCTGCCGGTTCGCGGGCCGACACCTACGCGCGCGTCACAGCCGCCATCATTGCGGCAATCGAACACGGGGCAGGGGAGTGGCATGCACCGTGGTTTCACAACGGAAGTTGTGCCGCCCGGCCGACCAACGTGGCATCTGGCAGGCGTTACCGGGGCATTAACACCGTGGCGCTATGGGCCGCAGCCATGGCCTTCGGGTATAACGATGGCCTTTGGGGTACCTATCGGCAGTGGCAAGAGGCCGGGGCGCAGGTACGCAAGGGCGAGCGCTCGACCACCATCGTCTTGTGGAAGCAGGTGTCCTCGTCTGACGAGGCCGGGGATACCGACAAGGACGACATCGGCCGCGTGCGGATGTTTGCCCGCGCCTTTTCCGTGTTCAATGTCGACCAGGTGGACGGGTACGAGCGTTCTCCCACACACCTGCTGTCGGAGAACGAGCGTTTGGCGCAGGCGGAGGCCTTTGTCGCCAACCTGGGGATCACAACCGTGTTCGGAGGGCCGGACGCCTTTTATCGTCCCTCGTCGGATACGGTGGTCATGCCGGACTTCGGGTCGTTCCGGGACGCCCCGTCGTTCTACGGTGTCTGGCTGCATGAGCACGGTCACGCCTCCGGGGCAAAGCACAGGCTTGACCGCGATCTGTCGGGCCGGTTCGGCTCAGTTGCTTACGCGGCGGAAGAATGCTGCGTGGAGATCCTCAGTGGCCTTGTGCTTGCCGATCTCGGCATTGCCCACCATCCGCGTCCCGACCATGCCGCCTACCTTGCGTCGTGGTTGCGCGTCTTGAAGAACGACCCCCGCGCCCTGTTCACCGCTGCGGCCAAGGCCCAGCAGGCCGCCGACTGGATGCACGCGCAGCAGCCTGCTCTCACACCACCCGCCGCATCCGAAAAAACAGATGCGGGCCACCCTGGTTCTCCTGTTCTCACCGGCACGGTGTAGCAAGGTGTGCGCCTGGACGTGCCGGAGGATCACCGTATGCGCCGTCTCTGACCCATTGATTTTGCGCATTCCTGGCTTGGGTGGTCTCTGCCACCTGTCCGTCGAAGCAG
>NZ_JBHRXY010000023.1:0-39427 GCF_042648745.1 Paracoccus angustae | reverse complement strand
TCGGGGCCCAGCAGCACCTGGGCCTGGCCGCCGGCATGCAGATCCAGGGCGGCGGCCTTGCCGGTCAGCGCCAGCCGACCCGCCGTGGCCCTGACGGCCAGGGGGTGGGCCGCGCCGCCGATCCAAAGCTGCCCGGCTTGTCGGATCCGCGCCTCCAGGGCATCGGTCAGCGCGCCGGCCGTCAGCCTGCCCGAAGCCACGTCCAGGGTGCCGCCGCCGCTTTTCAGGGCGGCGATGCCGGCGTTCGCAAGGCCGAAGCGCACGAAGTTCCCGGCCAGGTCCACGGTGTCCGCCGCATGGGCGCCCGGCAGGTCGCCCGTGGACCAGTTGTAGCGGTTGTCCCAGCGGAAGCCGTCAAGGTCGGGGTCGGGCAGAAACACCAGATCGGCGGGGGTGGTGCGGGCCGGGACCGGGCGGCCGAAGCGGCTCTTGGTCCAGCGCACCCCCTGGCGCACGACATCGCCGATGCTCGGCGCCGCCGCGGTGTCGGCCACGAACTCGGCGATCGTGCGCGAGGCCTGGCCCGCCAGCGTTCCGGCAAACCGCTGGATGGTGGTCTGGTCCAGGGTGGCGGCCGGAATGCCCTCGACGCCCCGGTTCTGCGACGACCATTTCCACGACTGCGTGTCGTCGGCCAGCTTGGCCGAGGTCGAGACGCCGTAGAGCCAGTTGGTGCCCGGCTTTGCGGCCACCTCGGCGGGGTCGTCGGGATTGGCGCGGTGGGCGATGACGTTGCCCTTCATCGCCGACAAGGGGCCGTTCACGTCGTAGCCCCAGTCCACCGCCCCTTCGGAATATGCGACTCTCTTGTAACCTGCTGAGAAGGCCACGTTGTCGAGCATGTTGTTGAATTGCGCGGTTCCTGCGAAGCTGTTGACGGCGGCTTGCAGGTTATTGTCGACGAACAGGTTGCCCTCCAGATGCACGCCTGCGCGCAGCTGCACCCCGCAGGACGAGGCCCGCGACAGCAGGTTGTCGCGGATGGTGACGTCGAGGCTGCCCTCGCTGAGATAGATGGCGTGGGAAAACATCGTCACCGGCTGGGGCATGGTCGCCGAGCCGTTGTGGTCGTAGCCGTCGGCCCATCCGGCATGGTCGATCAGGCAGCTGTCGATCACGATGCCCTCGGTGCCGGCATAGATGCCGGGCAGGTGGTTGCCGTTGGCCACCCATTTGCCGTCCGACGAGACGGACAGGGGCGCGTCGTACCAGGCCCGGAGGATGGTCGTTTCGCGCACCGTGACCAGCCAGTTGTTCGACAGCTCCATGGCCAGGCCGATGTCCACGTGATCGTAGGCATGGCAGAAGGTGTACCACTGGCGCAGCTTTTCGCGGTTGGTCTGCACGTCCCGGAAAACGCAGTAAGGGCTTGCCAGGAAGTTGTTGGCCAGCCGGACCACCGGGGCCGCGCCCGCGCCCCAGGCCGCGATCACCATCGGGTGCAGCTCGTCCTCGCCCATCAGCCCGCCCCAGTCAAAGCCGCTGTAGTCGTGGCCGCGCTCCAGAAAATAATGATCCGACCGGCAAGGCTGGTTGTCGGCGACAACCGCAGCCCTGTAGAGGGCCAGGACATCCTGATGGATCGCCATCTGGGGCGTGCCGCCGTATTGCGGGCGGGCCAGCAGCCAGGCGCCCGTCACCTGCGCCTCGGTCGTGGCGGTGCCGGCCGCCGTGGCATGGGCGGCGATCGTGGCCCTGGTCAGGGCGCTGGACGACAGCGAGACATAGATCTTGCGGTGCCGCTGGCCCGGCTCGCAGACAAAGCGGTTGCTGCCGTCCACCGGCAGCCAGTAGCCCTCGCCGGACGGATGGCCGCGCTTTTGCTGCCTTTGGGCGCGAACCACCGCCTTGCGGTCCGCCTGCATGGAAAGGGCGACATCGCCCGCGTCCCTGACGTCCAGCAGGTTCAGCGTCGTCTTGCCGTCACCGCGCGCGACCGCGCTGCCCGACGAGGGCGCGGACAGCGCCTGGTCATAGACGTTGATGCGCCCGGCATGGCCTTGCAGCAGCTTGTGGGCGCGCGACCACAGATCGACACTCTCGGTCTGGCCGTTCGCGGCCAGCGTCACCCGGGTGTCGGGCGCGAAATTGAAATCGATCTTCACGACGTGCCTCCAATCGCAATCTCGTTCGACATCTGCCGGCGCGCGCCGTGGCTGTCCGTCGCGGTTTCCAGAAAGCCGATCCTGCGGCCCGCATCGGCGGCCTGGATCTGGTAGGTTTCCCCCGTCGCGTCCGGGATGGGGGCGCCGTCGCGCTGCCACTGGCCTTGACGGGACATGGGGGCCGCATCGCCGTCGCCGACGGGAAGGCCGCGGGAAACCACGCCCAGCGAGGCGCCGACCTGCGCGGTTCCGCCGATCCGGGCGGGCACAAGCCACAAGGGTCCCTTTTTCAGCTCCGCGGCCTGGATCGTGTAGCTGCCGGCATAGATCTGCGGCTCGATGATCTCGATCCCGGCGGTGCCGGCGGGATCGACGACCAGCCCCAGCGTCGCATCGCCCGCCACGCTCAGCCTGGCGGGTTCGGGCGTGGCCACGATCGGCAAGGCCAGGGCCTTCGACAGGCTGGTGGCGCGGATCTCGCCCTGGGCGGCGGTTTCGGCATGAACGATATCCTGTCCGGCGTGGCTGGCGGCCGGCGCAAAGGAAAGTCCCGCGGCATCCGCGATGACCGTGCCGTTTGCCAGCCACTGCCGGGTCACGACAACCGGGCCGCGCGCCGCGTCGCAGGCCCAAAGGCCCGGTTCGGCGGCCAGCCCGTCATCTCCGTCCCGGATGGCCGGCGCCGCCAGGCAGACGGGTCCGCGGGCCAGGTCGGCCAGGGCCAGCAGATAGCTGCCGGCATGGGGGGAAGGGGCCGCGACCTCGACGGTCAGGGCGACCGGGTTGACCGGCACCGACGCGTTGTCCGAAGCGACGGCGACCAGAAGCCCCTGCACGGGCTGCGCTTGCAGCGCACGCGGGGCGCGCGGGGCATAGCCCACGCCGATCTTCAGCATCATGCGAGCGCGACGATATCGGTGGCCGAGGTGCCGGTGGACAGGATGCGGCGCGCGCGGATCGGAAAGGGGGCGCCGGGCAGGACAAAAACGCGGCCCGTGTCCCCGGCGATCGTGATCAGCTGGACGAAACCCTCGGTTCCGACGGCGATGGCGCGGGTCGGAAAGGCCAGATCGGCCGTGTCGCTGGGCGTGACGCCGGCCAGCCGGGCAGCCGGGCTTTCAAGGCCGGGCACCTGGTTGCGGAAAGGATCGTTCATGAAGGCCTCCTGGAGGCCGACCGCCCGAGACACGGGTCGGAACGGCGCGGTTGAATAACGGCGCCTGGAAGTGTGTTAAAGAAGGGTTAAGGCTTGGTGGACCGACCGGCCGTTGCATCGGCAACGCCCGTTTCCGGCTTGCGTTTTGCCGTTTCCGGGACCGCGCCGGGACTTTGCCCAGGCTTTTCCGGGGCCTTGGGGCCGCACCCGGGCCCCCTGCCCGCGGGAATCAGCGGTGCCGATAGGCCTTTTTTCCCGACCCCGCAGCGGCCGACCCTTCCGGTTTTCCGCGCGACGCCACTTCTTCGTTGCACGAATCCCCCACCATGGGCACGAAGAAACCGAAACGGTCCGTTCAGAAGCCGTCAAGGCCCGGTCATTCCAGGGGGCGCGATGAAGCTTTATTATTCGGTGTCGTCGGCGGGAAATTTCGGCGACGACATGAACGAATGGTTCTGGGACGGCCTGCTTTCGGGCTGGCGCGACGCCCAGCCGGACGTGACGCTGTTCGGCATCGGGACCATCCTGGGCAGAAAGATCCTGGACGCCCATGGCCGCGTCCTGGTTTGCGGCAGCGGCGCGGGCTATGGCACAGCCCACGGCATCGACCGCGGCAAGGTCGACATTTCCTGGGTGCGGGGGCCGCGGACCGCCGCCCTGATCGGCGCGGAACGGGGCCTGGCGATCACCGATCCCGCCTGCATGGCAACAACGATGCCGCGGTTTTCCGGCCTGCCGCGCGGGACGGGCGGGACGATTTTCATCCCGCACCGATCGACCGCGCGGCTGGATCTGGACTGGGACCGGATCGGCCGCCAGGCCGGCCTGCGCGTCGTGCTGCCCGGGGGCGAGGCTCATGCGGTTATTGCCGACATCGCCTGCGCCGGTCTCGTGGTGGCGGAATCCATGCATGCCGCGATCTTTGCCGATGCCTTCCGGGTTCCCTGGGTTCCGATCAGGATTTCCAATGAGTTCAACGAATTCAAATGGCACGACTGGGCCGAGAGCGTCGAGGTGCCGATGCGGATCCAGGACGCCCTGGTTCTGCCCCGGAAGCTGTGGTTCCTGCTGCGCGATGCCCGGGCCAGGCTGCGTCCGGCCAGGGCCGCGGGGCCGGACCCGGGCGGCGCCGGCGGCCAGCCCGGTTCCGCCCGCGCCGCGACCCCGGATCCGGCGGATCTGGGCGAGAAAGGGCGCCGGCGCGTGAAGGGCCTGGCCAAGACCCTTGCCCCGGTGCTGGAGCTTGCGATCGGCCGCGACCTGAGGCGGGCCAGCAGCAGCGCCCCCCACCTGAGCCGCGACGGCGTAGTGGCGGACAGGATCGAGCGGATCCGCGACAGGCTTGCCCTTGTCCAGCGCCGGATCGACGCCGATCTGGGACGGGCCTGACGCCTCAGGCCGGGGAAGCCGGGGGCTGCCAGGCGCCCGCCCGTTCGGCCTCGATCTCGGCCACGGCGCGGGCCTTGCCCACGGTCAGCGCGCGGCGCTGATAGGCGCGGATGAAGCGGCGCAGCTCGGCGTCCCCGTGCCGGCTTTCGCCGCGCAGCCAGGCGGCCAGAAACCCCTGGATCGTGGCAAGCCCGCCCAGCACGTAGGGGGGATGGGCCATGCGGTAAATCCCGGTGGCGATGAAGTACAGGGGATCCGAGCCCATGTAATACTGTCCGAAGCCGTGCCGCCTGCGCCCGGTGAAGACGCTTTTCTGCGACGAGCCCATCGGGCGCAGATGTTCGAAGCGCAGGTCGTCGTCGTTCCAGCTGACCGCGATCCAGCCAAGCTGGCGGGCCTTGTGGCAGTCGATGGCGTCCCACATCACCTCGCGCACGAAGCCGCCGATCTGTGCGAAGCATTCCCGGCGATAGAACTTGGTCATGCCGACCGACATCTCGTCGCCGCATTTCTCGGAAATCCAGCGGCCCGTGGCGGTGCGGAACCAGGGCTTGCCCGAACAGGTGCCGATGCGGGGGTTTTCCTCCATCCGCGCCATCAGGATCTCGAAATAGCGGGGCGGCAGATCCAGGTCGAGATCGAGCTTGCACAGATAGGGCCAGGCCCCGGCATCCGTCTGGTCCAGCCCGTGATAAAAGGCCTCGATCACGCCGGGGCCCACGGCGCGGTGGCCGCGGTCGGGCTTTGTCACGACCTGGATAAAGGAATGGCGCGCCGCGTATTCGGCCAGGATCGCCGGGGTGTCGTCGGTCGAGCCGTCGTCGACGATGATCCATTTCGCCGGCGGCGCGCTTTGGGCGATGACGCTGTCCAGCGTGCGGCGCATGTGACCGGCCTCGTTCCGGCAGGGAGAAACCAGAAGATAGGCGCGATCATCGGCCCTTCGCGGGATCGGGGAAGACACGGGCAGACCTTTCCTTCGGGGATCGACAGGCGGGTTCTGCCTGTCCTGCGGCCGAATCACAAGCGGGCGGACCCTTGCCGGGTCCGGCAACACCGCCCGGAACGGGACGGAGATCCCGTCCGGGCGGCAAAATCTCAGCCCCAGATTGCGCTGCGCGAAATCCCGCAACCCGTGATGCAGGCCAGGCATCGGTTTCCATACAACAGGCTTGAATAATTCTTCCCCATGGACTGTTAACCATTTCCGAGGCTTGTCCGTCCTTGCCGGAAGATGATAAAAATCCGCGGGAACGTCGGCCGGTGCCGATCCTGTGCCGATAACGAGTGAAAAGGTGTACGATGACCGTTTTGAAGACCCTCCTGGCCGGCCTTGTTCTGGCCGCTTCCACCGCCGGCGCCCATGCCGCGACCTATTACGCCAACAGCGTGATCGACGTGAACGCCGGCCTTTGCACCGGCTCGGCACGCGCCTGCGCGGCCAATGACCGCCAGAACGTGAACAATGCCGTGGATACGGACGACAGCACGTTCTACGCGCTCGGCTTCGGCGGCGACATCACGGTGGGCTTCGCGCTGCCGCTGTTCACCAACCCGCAGAACGTGCAGGCCTTCGAGATCACGTTCAACCGCAAGGCCGGCCATGACGAGGCCGCCAAGGTTTATTCGGTCCTGGACGGGGTCGAGACCTTTCTGGGCACGATCACCAACTTCGTTGGCGGAAACAATGTCGTGGCCTCGACGGCTTTCGAATACATCAAGCTGGTCGACGTGTCGCGGACCGTTTTCCCGGCGACCACCAGCCATGACGGCTTCGACCTGAGCGCGATCAAGGTTTCGCCCGTTCCGCTGCCCGCAGCCGGCGTCCTGATGCTGGCGGGCCTCGGCGGCCTGGCCGCGCTGCGCCGCCGCAAGCCCGCCGCCTGATCCGGACTGCCGGAAACCGCGAAGCCCGCCCGGCCAGGGCGGGCTTTGTGCTGCACGCCGTTTTTGCAGGTTCCTGAAAAGGCCGCGAAGATTTGACCGACTTGTCTGCATGGACAACATGAAACTGTTATCCCCGCGCGGTAAGGTCGCGCTATAAGGGAAACTGCCATTTCCTTTTCAGCGGTTGCATAGGTATTTTCAGCTCATGGCCTCCAGCGAAGACATCGTATCCCTCAAGGACCGGACCTCGTTCAATGCGGCCGGGGTCTTCCTGCTCGCCCTGGCGACTCTTGCCGCGGGCTGGTTCTTCATCGACGGGCTGGACGCGCTGCTGCTGGCCTGGCAGACGCCGGAATACAGCCATGGCCCGCTGATCCCGGTTCTTTCGGCGCTGATGTTCCTGCGCGAGCTGAAGCAATACCCGGCCCCGGACGGCCCGGTGCGGGACCGCTGGCCAGGCGTCGCGGTTCTGGCCCTGGCCTTCGCCTGCGGCGCCCTGGGCAAGCTGGCGCAGGTCGACGACATCGTGGCCTATGCCACGATCATCTGGGTGGCGGGGATCATCCTTGTGACCATGGGATGGTCGCGGGGCCGGCATTTCTGGCCCGCGGTGCTGCACCTGGTCTACATGCTGCCGCTGCCCGCAACGCTGTATTACAAGGTGTCGATCTGGCTCCAGATGGTGTCCTCGGAAATCGGGGTGGGCATCCTGAAGCTGCTGTCGGTGCCGGTTTTCCTGGAAGGCAACATCATCGACCTGGGGGTGATGCGCCTGCATGTGGCCGAGGCCTGTTCCGGCCTGCGCTACCTGTTCCCGATCATGTCCTTTTCCTACATCTTCGCGGTGCTTTACCAGGGGCCGAAATGGCACAAGGCGGTGCTGCTGCTGGCGGCGGTGCCGATCACCGTTCTGATGAACTCGGTCCGCATCGCCGCGGCCGGGATCATCGCCAATGTCTACGGGATCGAGTGGCTGGAGGGATTCACCCATTTCTTCGAAGGCTGGGTGATCTTCATCATCTGCATCGTGCTGCTGTTCGCGCTGGCCCGGGTGATGCTGCTGTTCCATCCCGGCCGCCCGACCCTGGGCGATGCGCTGGACCTGGAAACGACGGGGCTGCTGGCCCAGGCGGGGCGGATCCGGCACATTGCGCCCTCGGCGGCCCTGGTGGCGGCGGCGTTTCTGGGGCTGGCGGCGCTTGCCGCCTGGCAGATGGTGCCGCAGGATCGCGGCCAGCCCGTCGCCCGCAGCGCCTTTGCCCTGTTCCCCACCCGCCTGGGCGACTGGCAGCAGCGCGGCCCCGAGGAGCGGCTGACCCCCGAGATCGCCAAGGCGCTCGGCGCGGACGATTACCGGCAGGTGACCATGATGCGCGACGCCGCCACGCCCACGGTGGGGCTGTTCATGGCCTTTTATCACGACCAGTCGAAGGGCGGGGTCCATTCCCCGGAAATCTGCCTGCCCTCCTCGGGATGGGAAATCGCCCGGCTGGAGCGGGTGGACATCGCCCCCCGCCTGGGCGTGGACGGCGCGTTCCTGCTGAACCGGGCGATCATCCAGAAGGGCGAGGCGCGGATGATGGTTTATTACTGGTTCCAGCAGGGCGAACGCCGCGTGGCCTGGGATGTCGCCGCCAAGTTCTATCTGCTGGCCGACGGCATCCGGTCGGGCCAGACCGATGGCGGCATCGTGCGCCTGACGACCGCCATGGCCCCCGACGAATCCGAGGCCTCGGCCGAGGCGCGGCTGCTGGACATGACCCGGCAGGTCATCGCGCCCTTGCCGAAGTTCATGCCGGAAGACTGACCCGGTCCCTTCATCTTCGCGATAAATATCCCGCAGGGGGTCCGGGGGACGTGAAGTCCCCCGGCTGCCGCGGGCAAGCCGTCAGCCGTCGGCCTCGGGCAGCAGAACCGGCGCCGGCCCGGGCTGCCCTTGCAGGATCCAGTCGTAAACCCGGGCGATCTGCCGGGCCTTGGCGGCCCAGGTGAAATCCTGCAACACCCTTTCCCGCGCGGCCCGGGCCAGCGGCGGCAGGACCGAAGGGTCGGCCAGCACCCTTTCCAGGGCGTCCCGCAGCCCGGCGACGATCTCGCCGCGCGATCCAAGCGGGATCTTGAAGCCGGTGTGCTTTGTGACCAGCTCGCCCGGTCCGGCGTAATCGACCACCAGGGGCACCACGCCAAGCGCCATCGCCTCCAGCACCACGCCGCCGCCGAATTCGCGAATGGACGGAAAGGTCAGCAGATTGGCCCGCGCCAGGACTTCCTGAACCGATTCATGGGCCAGGTTGCCGTGAAAGGTCACCGCTCCGTCGATTCCCAGGTCGCGGGCCTGCGCCCGCAGCCCCTCCATCATCGGCCCGTCGCCGATCACGTCCAGCACCAGCCGCCCGGCCTGGGCCGGGGCCGCTATCGCCTGCAACAGCATGTCCGGCCCCTTGTAGGGCACCAGACGGCCGATAAAGCAGGCGCGCAGCGGCCCGGACAGATCCTGGGGGGCCGTCAGGTTGAAGCGGGCCGGGTCGATGGCGTTCTCGGGCAGCCAGATGGTTCTGGGCCGATGGCGGGCAGGAATTTCGCTTTCGGTGTGACGCGATCCGGCCAGGATGGCCGAGGCGGCGGCCAGGCTGCGCCCGCGCAGCGGGTTCAGCTTGTAGGCGCCGCGCACATAGGACAGCCATTCGCGTTCCCGCCGCCGTTCGGCATCGAAGCCCGGGGGCCAGGGCACGCCGCCGTTCAGCGGGCCCAGCACAAAGGGCACCCCGGCCGCCGCCACCTTGGCGGCCATGGGCGAGGCGATGGTGGGCGACAAGGGCGTCACCCGATGAACCAGGTCGTAATCCCCGGCCCGGATCCGGCTTCCGAAACGCTGCCAGACCAGCCGCTCGAAGTAAGGATAGGTCACGGCGTTGATGGCCGTGGACATGGTCCAGCCCTTGCCCTTGCCCATCCGCAGGATCCCGGCCAGCCGGTGCATCGGGCGGGCAAGGGCCTCGCTGTCGATGGCGGTGAAGTCCCGGCCCTCGACCAGCCCGGCGCGCCCGATCGCCTCGCGGTTGCGGATCTGCGTCACGACATGGACATCGGCCACCTGGCGCAGGGCGTGGGCCAGCGACCAGCCGACCAGGGGAACCGACACCCATTCGGGATTGGCGGCCTCGGCGATGACAAGGACGCGGGGACGGATCGTCATGGCTTTCCTCCGGCCAGGGCCGCGGCCAGCGCATCCGCGCTGCGGCGGGAACTGAAATCCGCAAGGATCCGCCGGCGCGCCGCCTTGCCCAACGACTGGCGCAGTTCCCCGTTCTCCATCACCCTGGCCATGGCCCCGGCCAGCGCCTCCGCATCGCCGGGCGGCACCAGAAGCCCGTCCTGCCCTTGGGTGATCAGCTCTCCGACCCCGCCGGCATCGGTGCCGATCACCGGCAGTTCGCAGGCCATGGCCTCCATATAGGCGACGCCCAGGGGCTCGTGGCGGCTGGCCAGCACAAAGCCGTCGGCGGCTTGCAGCTCGTTGCGCACGGTGTCCTGCGTGACCGATCCCAGAAGGGCGACCGCCTCGCCAAGCCCGGCGGCCGCGATCATCGCGTCCAGGTCGCGGTGATAGCCGGTGCCGGCCTGCTCGTCCTCGCCCGCGATGCGGATGCGGAAGCGCAGGCCGGGACGGCGCGCGCGCAGAAGGCCTGCCGCCTCGATCAGCGTGTCGTGGCCCTTGACCCGGTTCAGCCGGGCGCAGCAGAACCAGCCGAAGGGATCGGGCGCGTCCGGGCGCGGCGCGGCGGGGGGGCCGAACAGGTCGGTATCGACCCCCATCGGCACGACCGAGACCTTGGCCATCATGTCGGGCATGACGCCCGCGACCTCGGCCCGCAGCGTTTCGGTGATAACGAAGACGAAGCTG
The DNA here is from genome assembly GCF_042648745.1 of Paracoccus angustae. Classification (NCBI taxonomy): domain Bacteria; kingdom Pseudomonadati; phylum Pseudomonadota; class Alphaproteobacteria; order Rhodobacterales; family Paracoccaceae; genus Paracoccus; species Paracoccus angustae. The sequence continues at coordinate 28,986 of NZ_JBHRXY010000023.1, read as the reverse complement.
GCGCCCTTCCACTTGAAGGGCTGGTCCGGGCCGTAATCGGACAATGGCCCGTGCAGGACCAGGCTATAGGGAATGGCGCTGATCCGGTGGCACAGGGCGGCGATCAGGGCGAAATTCGCGCAGGAATGGACATGCAGATGCGTCAGCCCCCGCGCCTTGCAGATCCGCGCCAGCCGCAGCGCCATCAGCACAAAGGCCCAGGCCCGGGGCTGGCGCAGGATCCGGCGGATGTCGGGATCGGCGGCCAGGCGCGGCAGGGCCGCCAGCAGATCCGGCGCCAGCCGCGCCAGATCCGCCCGGGGAACCGGGTAAAGCTGGATCGCCGCGGCCTGCCCGACCCAGTCATGCCAAACGGGCTTCGGCGCCAGCCGGGTCGAGACGATCTGCGCGCCGATCCCGTGGCTGGCCGCCAGGGCCTCGATTTCCCGCCAGAAGAAGGAATGGGTCTGGCCCGGGAATTCGGGGATCAGAACGGCGATCCGGTCGGGCAGGCTCATGCGGCGTCTCCTTGCTGCCGGAACAGCGCGCCCAGCTTTTCCGCCTCGCGGGCGATGTCGAATTCGGCCTCGACCTTGTGCCGCCCGGCCTCGCCCATCCTTGCCGCCCGGTCCGGCGCCGACAGGATGTCGCAAACCGCCGCCGCCAGGGCCGTCGCGTCCCCCGGCGGCACGATCCGGCCCGAAACCCCGTCATCGACCAGTTCGGGGATGCCCGCGATGCGGGTGGCGACCACGGGGCGGCGCGCGGCCATGGCCTCCATCAGCACCACGGGCACGCCTTCGGCGAAGGACGGCAGCACGAACACCGCCGCGCGGGCCAAGGCACAGGCCACCTCGTCCTGGCTTTGATAGCCGGTGAAGCGGACCGCGTCCTCCAGGCCCAGGCGGCGCACCCGGTCTTGCAGCGCGGCCCGGTCCGGCCCGTCGCCGATCAGCACCAGATGCGCGCCGGGATGGGCCGCCCGGATGTGCGGCATCGCCTCGATCAGCAGCGGCACGCCCTTGGCCGCCGTCATGCGGCCGACGAACAGCAGGTCCTGGCCTGACGCCGGGGGCGCGTCATAGCGGGCGGGTTCCACCCCGCAATGGACGACGTGCAGCCTGGCCCAGTCCTCGACCGGGCTGACCAGCATGGCCTGCGACCGGCAGAAATGCGAGATGCAGGACACGAAAACCGCGTCATGGATCTTGGCGTCCAGCCGCCACAGCTTGGGGTCGGTGAAATCGGCGGGGCCGTGCAGGGTGAAGCTGAAGGGAATGCCCGCCAGGCGCGCGGCCAGCATCGCCACCGTGCCGCTGGCCTGGGCGAAATGGCTGTGCAGATGCGTGACGCCTTGCCCGGCCAGGTGCCGGGCCAGCACCGTCGCCTCGAGGAAATAGAAGATCTGATAGGCCGCCGCCCGCAGCCCCGGCCCGCGCATCGACCAAGCCTTGCGCAGGGTGCGCGCGTAAAGGCGGGGGTTTCTCAGCGCCGCGATCTGGGCGCCGATCAGGCGGCGCGGATTTTTGGCCGCCTCCAGCAGGTTGAAGGTCCGGGCCGCCTCGGCCCGCTCGGCCGGGCCGCGAAGCTGGTCCGGGCCGGGGCGGCGGACCGAACAGGTCAGGATCTCCAGCCCCTGCGCCCTCAGCGCCGCCACCTCTCTCAGGATGAAGGTATGCGAGACGGTCGGATAGGAGCCGGCCAGATAGGCAACGCGGGGGATCGGCATGGGACAGGATGCACTCTTGAAACCGTCTGGCGGCATCTAAACGCAAAAGGCCCGGCAAGGCCATGGCCGCGCGGCAGGAATTTCCGGGTCCGCGGGCCGCTGCCCGGCCTTGCGCCGCGGCCGGAAACCCCCGCAGGCCGGTTTCCATGGATGCTGGCGCATCCCCTGCGGCCCGGCCATAGTCCGGGAAACGCCGTGTTCCGCATCCTGTCAGGACTGTCCCGCCCCATGCTGACCTGGTCTCTTGTGATTCCGACCTATAACCGCCGCGAGGTGCTGCTGCGCGTGCTGCCGCCGGCCTTGGGGCAGACCGTCCCGCCGGTTCAGGTCGTGATCGTGGATTCCTCGCGGGACTGGCAGGATACGCGGGATGCGGTCCGGGCGATCGCCGCGCGTCATCCCGCCATCCGGCTGGATTACCTGCAAGCGGAAACGCCGTCTTCCGCCACGCAGCGCAACCAGGGGGTGGAACAGGCGATCGGCGACATCGTGGTGATGATCGACGACGACAGCTTTCTTTACCCCGACTACGCGGAACGGATCCTGGCGGTCTATGCCGCCGATGCCAGGGGGGTGCTGGCGGGCGTCAATGGCGTGAACGTGCCGGTGATGTTCGATGCCCATGCCGAAGCCTCGGCCGGGCTGGCGCACAAGGACGACACCCAGGACAGGATCAGGGGCCTGCGCGACCGGATCATGCGCTATCGGCTGGGCCGCTGGATCAGCCGCCGGATCCTGTTCCAGGACATGCACGCGCTGTTTCTGAAATACGACGGAGAACGGGGCCTGGAGGTTCCGGCGGAGTTCGCGGGCCTGGCCGTTTCGCCCATGACCTTCATGTCGGGCCACGGTCTCAGCGTGCGGCGGCGCATCGCCCTGGCCGAGCCCCTGGACCGGTCGCTGCGCTATTACGCGGCGCTGGAGGATCTGGATGCCTCGTACCGCTATGGCCGGCATGGCCTCCTGCTGCGCGCCGACGGCGCCAGGCTTCATCATTTCGAGGTCGCGGGCGGCCGCGTCAAGCGCAGAACGGCGACGACCTTCCAGCTGCTGAACATGCTGGTCTTCATCAAGCGCAACGCCCGTCGGCCGGAGGCATGGCTGGCGACCTATCGGTGGATGCTGTGGCGCCGCCTGCTGGGCGAGACCATCAAGGATGCCTTGTCGCGCCGCTGGGATTTTCCGCAGGCCAAGGGCGTGCTGACGGCCATGCGCTGCTGGCGCGAGGTCTGGGCCATCCCGGTCGCGGATCTGGACGGATGGTATCCCGGCTATCAGCGCGCCATTCTGGACCGCATCTGACCGGCAGCGGGAACCGGCGCGCGGTTCCGATGCAGGCAATTCAGGACGGCCCGTTCGAAATCCTGCGCCGCCTGCGCCAGTTCCCGGCTTTGCGCCGTCCGAAAGGCCGCCCGGGAGGCAGCCTGCCATTCCTCTGGCGAGCGGTCCAGGAAATCCAGGACGGATTTCGTGAACTCTCCCGCATCCAGCGAGGACAGGACGCCGTTCCGGCCGTCGATCAGGTCGGGCGCCGCCCCGGCCGGGGTGGCGATGACGGGCGTCCGGCTGGCCATGGCCTCCAGGATCGGCAGGCCGAATCCCTCGCTGCGCGTCACGAACAGCCACAGGTCGCAGGACCGGTAGATTTCCGGGATCCGGGTCTGGTCGGGGAGGCGTTCATAGGCGATGAAATCCGGGAAGTCGTCCGGGACCGCGCCGGTGCCGAAAGACAGAAAGCCGGTGGCGGGGCGGAGGGCATGGATGCGTCTTGCAACCTCGACCGCCATGGCGCTGTTCTTGTCGGGAAGCGAGGCGTACATGAAGCCGATCCGGGGCGGTTCGTTGCGCGGCCGTTCGGGCGCCGTGAACTTGGCCGTGTCCACGCCGTTCATGACAACCGTGCTGTCTTGGCCGAACTCCTCCAGCAGCCTGTTTCTCAGCCAGGATGCCACAACGATCTTGTCGTTGCGCTGGCGATAGACCGCCCTGACCCGCTTGCTGAACCTGGGATTGAAGTCCTCGTATCCCTGAATGAAATGGATGTGGCGGCCCTTCGACGCGGGCAGGCGGCTGGCCCATTCCGCCGTTGTCCACAGGGTCGAAATGATGGCATCCGCATCGGGCAGGCTTGCGGCGCGGACGGGCCTTGCCTCGTCCAGGTGGTAAACGGGAACATCGAGTCCTTCGAAATGTCCGCGCGCCGGCTCCAGCGGCAAGGTCGGGCGGCCAAGTCCCGCCAGATTGAGAAGACGCCGCTTCGGGCCGGGCTCGTGGCCGGGTCTGCGCACCGCGAAGCTGACCTGGTGACCCTGCTCAAGAAGATGCCGGGTATATTGCGCAGCCACGCGCAACCCGCCAGACAGACCGGAAAGCTCCGGCAAGGCAAAAGTGAAACGCATTTTTCTGAAATCTCGAATTGTCGGATGCGGCTGGCCTGCGCCGGATCCTGATAAGCGTTCCGGCGCAGGCCATGCAACCGTGTCCGATGCGGCTTTCAACCCGGTTCCCCATCCCGGACCCGCCCTGTGCGCCGCCCTTGCCGGGATCCGAACAGCAGCGGCCATATCACCAGCCGGGTAAAGTCGCTGAAAAACCGTTTCGGACTTCGCCTTTCCTGCCTTCTCAGCAGCGCCAGCGGCGCATTGAGCCCCGCCCCCGCAAGCCAGGCCAGTCCCGCGGCAAGGGCGCCCGCGCGGCCCTGCGTCTTGAGATGATACTGCCGCCAGGAATCGTACCAGTAGGCCGGTCTGCGCTTGCGGACAGGCGCGCCGCTTTTGACATCGGTGGCAGCCCCTTCCACGTGCCGGACACGGGCCGCAGGGACATAAAGGATCTGATGCCCGGACTTTCGCATGCGAAACATCAGTTCGACCTCCTCGTAGTACAGGAAGAAATCGGGATCGAACCCTCCCAGGTCGCGAAGCACGGACAGGCGCATCATCACTGCCGCGCCTGAAACCCAGTCCACGGGGCCTTCGGGCTGGTCCGCGGGCAGGGGCACCAGCCTGTCGCGGAAAAGCCGACTGAGGGGACCGAAATTCACGGCCTGGGCGAATTCGCTGCGGGCCGAGGGGAAACGGAAGGCGGCCGTGACGGGAATGCCCGAAGGCAGGGCGATTCCCGCCCCGGCCGCCGCGGCTTGCGGGGTCCGGTCCAGGCGGTCCGCCAGAATGGCCAGGGCTTCGTTCTGCAACTGCGCATCGGGGTTCAGAAGAAAGACGTAGTCGGGCGGCTGCGGCCGAGCCGCCAGGGCGCGCAGGACGACATTGTTGCCGCGCCCGAAGCCGTGGTTGCGGGTTTCGGGCCAAAGCCGGACCCGGTTCCCCCAGTTCCGCGCGCTGTGGGCCCTTGCCAGAACGGCGGCATCCCCGCCGGGCGAGGCGTTGTCCAGAAGATGCACCTCGACCGGGTGGCCGTCATGGTCGCGCGACAGGACACTGTCCACCGCGGCGATGGCCAGACCGGCGGTGCCGTAATTGACGATGATAACGGCGATGCGGGAAGACATGGCGGCAGCCTATCGGACAAGGGTAAACAAGGGGCAAACGGGTCATGGCCTCCATAATCGCAGAACCCGCAGGGCGCCCAGGGAAATCAGACCCGGGCCGGCCCATTCCAGGGCGGTGTTGGTCCGCAAACCCCAAACGGGCATTCCCAGCAGCCTGTCGGCATGGTGAAACCCGACGGCCCGCATCAGCACGAAGGTGCAAACGAAGACCAGCCCCAGAACGGGCAGAGCGCTGCGCGACCAGCTGCCCCTGAGCAGCCGCAGCAGGATTGCCAGAAAGATTACAGCCAGCCCCGCCAGCCCCAGCAGAAAGCCCATCTGCACCAGGCGCCGCTGGCCATACCAGCCCTGGACCTTGGCCATGCAGCGTCCCGCCGCCGTCAGCGCCGATTGCAGGTCGAGCTGCTTGTTGACGGCAAGGCCTGCCAGAAGCAGCAGGGTCAGGATCCAGAAGGCCCGCTCCCGGCCGCGCGTGGCGGCGGGAAAACCCGTGCGGCTGGCATGAAAGGCCAGGATGGCCGTGCCCAGATAGACCAGCACGGTCGCCCATCCCTGCCAGGTCGGATCGCCGATTCCCGGATGCCAGCGTGCCAGGACGCACTCCATCACAACGGCGCCCTTGTTCTGACCCATCCCAGAAAGGCGCGGTCGGCGCTGCGCAGCCGCGGCCGGCCCGTCGCGGCCCACCAGCTGCGCCATTCCGCCTGCAACGCATGGACATCGGCCCCGGGAACAAGGGCGCGGGCCTGGTCCAGCGTTTCGGGACGCAGATGCGGCCCTTCGCCCGGCTCCAGCGGCGCCGCGCGCGGGGTCACGCGCAGGATGTCGCCCCCTTCCTCGGACAGAAGGTAATCGGGCAGGCGGTTTTCCCGGATCATCTCTCGCAGCATGGCGCGGAAGACGCGAAGCGGGCTGGCCGAGCCGGTCTTCTTGGCCAGCACGGCGATCGAGACGGTCCATTCCGACTGCCGCCCGCAATGCTTGCGGGCAAGCTCGTAGATCCGCCGCTCGAGCGGCTTTCGCATGCGAAAATAATCCCGGCTCAGCGTCAGGACGGATCGCGACAGAACGGCATTGAACAGCCAGTCCGACAAGGTGATGGCGACGGCGACCATCCGGCCGCCGCGGGTCTTGCGCACGATCTCCCAGCTTTCGATAAGGCCGAAGCCATGGGTGATTTCGTGAGGGCCGGTGACGATGTTGGTGGTGATGCGGGTGCCGGCCAGGCGTTCGAAGGCCTCGCGCAGCCGCTTGTAGCCATCGCCCGAGGTTTCGCGGTTGGTGGCCTGCAACAGGTCGCGCGCGGTCAGGGTCAGCCTGCGCGACACGGCCCGGCCCGTGTTCAGCGCGGCCATCAGCTGGCTGATGCAGAAGATCAGGATGTCGGCGTCGAAGATGGTGGCCCGACCCTTGACGCTGGGCGTGACGGTCAGGGTGGCGCCGTTGTGGTCGTAGCTGACCACCCGCCGGTCGGGCCGCGTGGACAGCGAAAAGATCGGATGTTCCATCGAGGCGAGGTCATGCTTGGGCACCGCGGCGAAAAAATCGCAGACGAAGAAATCCTGCATGAGACGCGTTTCGGCCGCCGCCCCCGCGGGAGATGCTGGAACCATCCTGTCCCTTCCTGTCCCCTCCCCCGGACGGCTTTCCGGCTTGCGGGCTGCTGTTGCCGCTTGCGCGATCCCCGTTGCGGTTCCTAGGTCCGCCGCGCCGGGATTCGTCGTTTCATTGACGCGATCCTACTTATCCACAAGCGGACCGTCCAGCGGGGCCCCGATGGGAAGCAACGGGTTTCGGGGGATCGGAATCGCCCAAACGTGGCTTCGGATTCGGAAAAACGTGGTATCGGATTCACCGAAACTGCCGCCGAACCCGGAAAAACTTTTATTGGCCAATAAGATAGCCGATCATTCGGCGTCTTGCCCTTGTCCGTAACTGAATACTAACTGGATTATAACAAGAAGAGGCTGGCGAAACTGCAACAGACAGGCCGTTCCGGCTGGGAAAATGCTTGGGGAAAGATCGGTATGTTGCGAAAATTCTCGCATGTGCCGCATTTATGGATAGGATGCAGGAAAAGCGGTACATGAGGGCAGAGAAGTGGCAAACGGGCAGGACATCCCCCCTTATTTCAATCTCTCGCCCGACCGCGCCCTGACCATGCTGGAAGAACCGACGGGCACCGAGGGGCTGGCGGGGATCGCCGCGAACTATCGCCGGGGACGTCAGGATCTGATCGGACGAGGGCTCGAGAACAGTGGCGAACGGCGGCTGCGGCTCTTTTCCACATGGGAAATCACCCGGTACCTGATCCCGGTGGCGCCCCAGCATTTCCGCCGCGTCCTGCGCCAGAACCCCGACCTGCCGCAAGGCCGGTCCGAAACCGAGGGCGGCGCCAAGTGGTTCACCCTGGAGGAGGTGCAGCGCCTGCGCGCCCATTTCGGCGCCGAAGGATCGAAGGCCAAGGAATACCTGCCCTATCGCCCCAAGGGCCTGCCCGCCAAGATCGTGGCGGTGGCGAATTTCAAGGGGGGCGTCGGCAAGACCTCGACCTGCGCCCATCTGGCGATGTCGGCGGCGCTCGACGGCTACAAGGTGCTGATGATCGACCTGGACAGCCAGGGTTCGCTCAGTTCGATCTTCGGGGCGCAGGTCGAAGACGAATGGCAGACCGTTTTTCCGCTGCTGGCGCGCCATTACGGCGAAACGCTGCGGTCCGACAACCAGCGCCGCATCGACCGGGGCGATCCGCCGGTGGCGCTCGACGACAGTCTGTCGGACGCGCTGAAGATCAAGGCAGGCGACCTGATCCGCCCGACCCATTGGCCCAATATCGATCTGATCGGGGCGCAACTGAACCTGTATTGGGCCGAGTTCCAGATCCCCGTTTGGCGCATGGCCTCGCGCGGCTGGAAGCTGTGGGACGCCCTGACCGAGACGCTGGCGGCGGACGGCATTCTCGACCGCTATGATCTGGTCTTCCTGGATACTCCCCCCGCGCTTGGCTACCTGACCATCAACGGGCTGGCCGCGGCCGACATCCTGCTGGTGCCCTTCGGGGCGTCCTTTCTGGAATTCGACTCGACCGGGCGCTTCTTCGACATGCTGCATTCGACCTTTGCCAGCATCGAGGACAGCGAGAACATCGCCGCCCGCGCCCTGGGCCGCGAGGAGTTGCATTTCCAATGGGATGCCGTGCGGGCAGTGATGACGCGATACGATGCCAGCCAGCAGGCCGAACTGGCCGGGCTGATCCAGTCCTATCTGGGCCCCAGCCTGTCGCCGCACCGCCAGGACTTCACCGCGTTGATCGGCCAGGCGGGCGAACAGGTCCATGGCATCTACGAGGCCGATTACCGCGATTTCAACCGCGAAACCTATGCCCGCGGCCGCGAGACCTTTGACCGCACCTATGCCGCATTCAAATCGCTGCTTTTGGGCATCTGGCGGCGCGAGGAACGGGCCGGGCAAAAGGCATGAAGTTTCGCATGCGAAATTCTGGAAAGGAATGATGATGGCCAAGCGCAAGCGGCTGACCGCCTTTGGCATGGTGGGCGACGCGGAGGCAACCCCTGCCCCCGTTCCCCCTGTGGCCCGCATCGCCGCCGAGGCCGCCGCGCAAGCGGCATTGGAGGATCTGGCGGCCGAGCTGCGTCAGGCCCGCGACAGCGGCCGGATGGTGCTGGACCTGCCCCTGGCCTCGGTCGAGGCCACGCATCTTCAGCGCGACCGCATGCACATGGATCCCGATGACATGGCTTCGCTGAAGGCCAGCATCCGCGACCGGGATCAGCAGATGCCCATCGAGGTCGTGGCCCTGGCCGAGGGGCGCTATGGGCTGGTGTCCGGGGCCCGCCGCCTGGCCGCCCTGACAGCGCTGTTCCGGGAAACCGGCGAGACGCGCTTTGCCACCGTCAAGGCCCTGCTGCGCCCTTTCGACGCCGCGCCCGAAGCCTATCTGGCCATGGTCGAGGAAAACGAGATCCGCGCCGACCTGTCCTTCTATGAACGTGGCCGGCTGGCCCACGAAGCCGCCCGCATCGGCGTCTTCGACAGTCCGGCGGCGGCGGTCAGGATGTTGTTCCAGCATGCCCCTGCCCCCAAGCGGTCCAAGATCCTGTCCTTTGTGGCGCTGCACGAGGCCTTGGGCGATGTGCTGCGCTTTCCCGAGGCAATTCCTGAAAAGCTGGGTCTGGCCCTGGTCAAGGCCATGGAGGCCGATCCTGACATGGCCGGCCGGGTGAAGGCCCGCCTGAAAAGCGCGGCGCCGGGCAGCGCATCAGCAGAACGGACGATCCTGGAGGCGGCGCTGCGCCCGGAGGCTGACGCAAGGCCGGTTACGGAGACCAAGGATCTTCGGGAAACCTTCGGGGCAGGCGTCGTGATGAAGGCGCGCCTTGGCCGTGTCGTCTTGACCGGCCAGGGCGTCACCGAAGATTTCCTGCGCGATCTGGCCGAATGGCTTGGCGAACGCGACTGAAGTTTCGCATGCGAAATGTTTCGCGTGCGAAACATTTCAGATCGGATCGTCAGTCACCTGCGGCATGGCCGCATGAAGATCGGTCCACAAGGCCTCCAGCCCGGCATCCTGGACATGGCCGGCGAAATCGGCATCGCCCACCGGGGCGGACTGGATCTGTCCGCTGCCCAGGCCAGCCTCGCTGACCAGCAACACGACCTCGTCCCGGGCATAATCATAGCGGATCAGGGCATCGCGGTCGGTGCCCAGGCCGGCGATGCTGATGCCGTCAAAGGAACCGATCATCTGGTCCGCGTCGATCAGCGTCCAGGCTCCCCCGGTCTTCGTGCCCAGGGCGGAAAGATCGACCGAAAGATCCCCGTCAAGGCGCAGCCCCGACATCACATCCGGCGTCGCAAAGGCGCCCGAGCGAAACTCGGCGATCTTCCCCAATCCGGTCGCGTCCGCGACAAAGGACAGGGTGGCGGCATCATGCATCCGAAGCGTCGCCGCCGTGCCGTCGCCGCCATCGAAGCCGACCTTGGCCCTGCCGCCGGTGATCGTCAGGCTGCTGCCGCCGGCCAGGTCGAAACGGGCATCCGCCGTGGCCAGCAGAAGCTGCGCGTCCTCAGACACGCTGATCCGGGTTTCGCCCGCGAAAGCTCCGGTGTTGGCGAACCGCCCGCCTGTCAGAACGATGTCCAGAAGGCCGCTGCCGCCATAGCCATCGACCCAGACCTGTCCGGCATTGTCGACGTGCAGCAGGTTGCCGGTCCTGGCGGTCGAGACATCGCCCCCGATCTCCAACCGTCCCGAGGTTGCCTTCAACTGGCCGAAATCGCCGAAGATGAAATCGTCGACCGTCACGGTCTCGGATCCGAACAGGACGCGGTTTCCGCCCAGGTCCACGCTGTCGCCATTCTGCGTGCCCGGCAGATCGCCGGTCGACCAGTTCAGCCGGTTGTCCCAGCGAAGGCCTTCGGCCCGGTGGTCGGGGGCAAATCGCAGCACCTCGGCGCCCGCGCGCAGGGTGGTGTCCAGGCCGAAGCCTTCGCGGAAAAAGGCGTTGACCACATCGGCATCGACCGTGCCCTCCGGCCTGCCATCGGGCTGCGCGCGCAAATAGTCGGCCAGGTCGGAAATCGTGGCCCTTTCCCTGCCCAGAAGCTGGGCGGTGAAGTTCTGGATGGTGGTCTGGTTGAGAAGGGGAAGGGAAAGCCCGTCAAGGTTCTGGTCGTAAGGCGACTTTCCCCTGGCCCCCCAGTTATAGATGATGGTGTCGTCGACATAGGTTTCGGTGTCCGCCAGGGCGGGATGCACGATCGTCTTTGCGGCCTGTTCGGCAGGATTGTTCGGATCGGACAGATGGGCGATGATGTTCCCGATCAGGGAATCCTGCTTGCCATAGTTGTCGATGCCCATCGACAAGGCGCCATCCGGCATTGCAAGCTGCCGGTGCCCGGCAGACGTGACGACGTTGTTCAGGGCCAGGGTATGGTTCGTCAGGCCGAAAAAGTTCACCGCGGCATTGTTGTCAAGAAAGGTGTTGTCCTCAAGCACGCCGCCGGGCCGGACCTGGGCCCCGAACGAGGAGCCGCGCATCAGGACGTTGTCGCGGATCGTCACGTCGATGTTGCCGCTCTGGACATACAGGTTGTGATTGAACTTGCTGGGCGGCATGGGATCCGAGGCGGACAGGGCGGGATCATAGCCTTCGGCCCAGCCATTGCGGTCGAAAAGGTTGTTCTGGATCAGCGCGCCGTCGATGTTCGAAACATAGACGCCGGAAACCTTGTTGGCGCCTGCATCCCAGGCCGCGCCCGAATTCAGCGGCGCGGCGCGGGCGACATCGACAATATCCGAGTTCATCAGCGTGAAGTTGCGGACGTTTTCCGCGACCAGTCCGTCGCGGGTAATGCCGACATCGTCGAGCAGCAGGTTTTCACCCAGCAGCGCCCGGAAATTCGTGCTGTCGATCCCCTGGATGACGACATGGCTGACAGGATCCTGGAAGACATCGATCTTGCTGTCCACCAGGGGATCGTTCCCTTCGCCATAGGCGCCGACATACATCGGGTTCAGCGCGCTTTCCCCCGCGGCGCCGCGGTCGACGACCCGTCCGACCCCCTCGTATTCATAACCCCGCTCGAACAACAGCCAGTTCGAATTCGGCCCGACCTCGCGTCCGGTGGTGGCATACCACAGTTCCATTCCCAGATCCGTGGCCAGGGCCTTGTCGGGTGTGGCGCCGTATTCGGGATGGCCCTTCAGCCATTCCGCCGTGACCTGGCTTTCCGCGATGCCCTCGGCCTCGGCGATCCCGGCGCGGGTCAGGCCATGCGCCCCTTCGGTCACATGGATCTTGCGGTGGTTCTCGCCATGCTCGACCACGACACGGCCATCCGCATCCGTTTCCAGCATGTAGAAATCGCCCGAACCCCAGCCTTCCGGGGCCTGCCCGGCGGTCACGTCCACCTGGGCCTGGACATCCTGGGTTCCGCCGTTCTCGTAGACAATCCGATAGCGGAACGAGATGTCGGCCGTGTCATGGGGATCCTCGCTCAGAACCAGGGACAGGCTGTTGTCGGGGTTGACGCCGACATGGCCGTGGCTTGACTGGGACAGGATCTGGATGCTGGCGATCTCGCCCGTGGCCTTGGCCTCGATGGTCAGGACGCGTCCCGCCTCGGCGGTCAGGCTGTGGATCGGTTCCGGAGGAAAGGCCGAGGCGGCAGGCGGTTCCGCCTGGGGCTCAGATCCCGTCGCGACCGGCTTTGGGCTCACGACGACCGGGCTGACGGCCTGCAAGGCCTCCAAGGCCCCGATGTCTTCGGCCTGAAGGTCCGATCCGTTGGATCCGACAGATCCGGGCAGGGCAACAGGCAGATCACGCAGCGGCATTCCATTGGTTCCTTGGCGCAAGTTCTAAAGCAAACTGAACGGTGCACTTCATAACGACTGGCGCTGTTTAAGAAGGAGCCACACGCAAAGGTAGATGAAAAAACAAGGTCGGCAAATTCCCGCCCTTGCCGGCATCACCCGATCCCGGAGGGAGGCACAGGATCGGTCCAAGCCGGGCAAGAGCTTTGTCCGGCGATCCCGGTGCGGGAAGCGCCATGGTCCAGGGTCCATGGAAGATCGGAAAAGACAGGCTCTCTGTCAGGAAAACATTGAAGAAATCCGATGAGCGGCACGGAAGGCCATGCCTGCCCGGACAGGCGCCCTGCCGGCCGGGCCGGGCAATCTGCAAGAAAATCGGCCGGTCAGGACAACCGCATCCGGGAAACGCAAGGACGTCCTTGGCCGGTCGGACGATTTCAGCCGATCATCGACCGAAAGCTGACATCCGGGGTCCAATTCCGCGAATGCGCGGGTCCCGGGACGCTGCCCGTCAGCCTCTCTGCCGCCGGCTTCCCCAAAGCCATGCCCCCGCTGCCAGAACCGCCGTGCCGATCAGCAGGTGGCGCGAGGTGATGCCCAGGCGCGCCTGCGCGCTGCGGCGATAACGGGGATCGAAAAAGCGCGTCCTGGCCAGGGCGCTGCCCAGCCAGGTTTCCCGGCGCGGGGGCAGGGGACGCAGGCTGCGTCCTTCCGGGCGGCACAGCGCCTCCAGGGCTGCGACCACGCTGCCCCTGCGTTCGATTTCCTCGGCGACCCGGGCGGTCGGAAGGCCCAGATGCTCGGCCAGCAGCTCGTCGCGGAAGCTGCGGATCACCGCGCGCGTTTCGTCATCCGGGGCCCCGATGGCCACATCGCATTCCGTGTCGAACCCCATCGAGCGGCGGTCGATGTTGCTGGATCCGATGCGCAGCAGGACATCGTCCACGATCATGATCTTGGCATGGACATAAACCGGCTGGCCGTTTTCGGTGACCGGATACAGGATGCGGAACCTGTCGTGGCGATCGTGCAGGCGCAGTTGGCGGACCATGCGGCTGCGCGTGACGTGCATCGCCTGATCCTCGAGATGGTTTTGCGCGGCATGGGGATTGATCACCACCACCTGGGGGCCATGCGGTTCGGCCAAACGCCGGCGGATGGCGCGGGTGATGCTGTCGGCGCAGAAATACTGCGATTCGATATAGATGCAATCGCGCGCGGCCGCGATGGCGTCCAGATACAGGTCCTCGATCTCGTGGACGCTCCTGCGGCCCGCCTCGGGCGGTGCGGTGCGGGCGATGGCCACGGGGATGTCGCGAAAGGCGGGCCGGATGCTGTCCGGCCACAGGTTGCGGCCGGGATCGAAATCCTCGTCCAGCTCGGCGTCATGGGCGCGTGCCCAGCGGGCGCGGGCCAGTTCCGACAGCGCCGCCGCGGCCGGTCCCCCCATCACGGTCGAGGCGTCATGCCACGGCTGCGCGCAATCTCCGTTCTTCAGGCAGCGCAGGGGGTTTTCGTCCTTGTGCTCGCGGTTGTCCCAGCGGCCGTCGGTCACGTCGATGCCGCCGCAAAAGGCCAGGCTGTCGTCGATGACGACGATCTTCTGGTGATGGCAGGCGCCGATCGGGTGGCGGCCGTCGAAGGCCAGGTGGATCTGGTCGGGCGACATCAGCTTGACGGCCAGGGCGGGCAGGACGCCGCCCGGCGCGATCAGGGCGCCGCCGCTCCATTTCAGCAGATAGATGTCGAGGCCGGGGCGCCGGTCGACGATGGCGTCCAGAAAGGGTCCGATCCGGTTCAGAAACCCGTCCGGCGCCAGACCGTCCGCGTCGCTTTCCCCCGGCAGCATCTCGATCTCGAAATCGAAATCCCAGCCGATCATCATCACCAGCCGTTCGGCTTGCAGCAGTGCCTCGCGCAGGGCCCTGAAATAGGCCTGGCCATCGATGATCACGGACAGCCGGTCCGCCGTTTCGACGCGCCAGCAGTTCCGGCCGGGCTGGAAAATGGTCATGATCCCTCATTCAGCAGGCAAGAGCAGAGGGGAACGCCGTTCCGCAGGAAAGGGTTCTGACCGGAAACCGTCATGTTCCCGCGACAGGCTGGCCTGCCGCCCGCGCGGCATGAAAAACGCCGGCCCGATGAGGCCGGCGTTGTCCAACTGGATGCTCTGTGCCGGATCAGGCTTTCTTGCGCCGGCGCAGGAAGCTCAGGCCGCCCATGCCGCCCAGCAGCAGAAGGCCCGATGCGGGAAGCGGGATCGGGGCGATATCGCCGGCCCGGACCTCGATCTGGGTGACGGCGCCATCGACCGAGTCGTTGGTGCCGGTCGAGCTGATGAAGAACTGCAACGCCCCGATGCGGCTGAAATCGACCCCGGCGAATTCGCTGAAGGACAGCTGGGGATCATAGTCGGCATCGAGCAGTTCTTCGTAAGTCGCCGTGTTGCCGTCGACGTCCCACACGGTGGCGCGGAACAAGGCCACGTTGTCGAACGGAACGGAAGGCGAGGATGCGAAGAAGAAGTAGGGATCCGTGCCGATCAGCAGGTTGACGCCGCCAAGGCCGTCCGTGTCGACGTTGTTCGGATCGCCGTCGCCGCCGTCATAGGTCAGCGTCCCTTCGCCCCGCGCACCCGCGACGTTCGAGAATTTCAGGTTCCCGCCCGTCACATTGAGTTCCGTCGCCGCCAGGTTGCTGCCATCCGCCGCGGTGTTCGTGACGGAAAGGTCACGGAAACCGCCCAGCATGCCGCCTCCGACCTCGGAAGCGTTGGGCTCGAACGCCGGCGTGTCTTGAACGCGCTGATCGACGCTGAAGTCGTCGATGACCAGCGTCGCCGCAAAGGCTTGCGCTCCGGTGCAAAGAACTGCTGCCGAAGCCGCAGCGCCAAGAATCTTTCTCATCATTCGTTACCCCCTAAAAACTTAGGCCAGCCTTACAATGCCCAAGTTATTAATACTCAATTAACAGTGAAGTTCCAGCCTGTTCTTGAGGACTTTCGGGAAAACGGGGGGGTTTTGTCGGGCCGGTCCGCCCCCCCGGGGCCTCCCCGGGGGCGAAACTTGCCGGACCGTTTCCGATAATCTTATGAAAATCTTAACCTTTATGGAGTGTGATGGCGGCAGGAAAGGAGCTAAACAGGAGCCAAAGGGAACAGCAAAAAAAAAACGCTCGACCGCCGCGAAAGCTTCGGATGCGCACCGATCCGCCCTTCAAGCCCTTTCCGGCCGACCCGATTCTGCTTGCCGGCAGCCGCCAGCATTAAAGAGGAAGCCGTTAATATGTCTGCGCTTTTGTTGCGACAAAGAATGGTTGCAGGATTTGCCCCTTTTCTCCGATCCTGTTCAGGATACGGCATTTCGATTGAAATGTCTTGCAGAGTAACAACCAGGGCGTGTAAAACTTCACCAGCAGCAAAACGTTCCGAATCTAAAATGCAGGAGCCATTGCCGACCAGCGTTCGACAGGGGGCAGGGGATCCCCCATCAGGGAAATTCCTTCCGTTTCGGAAAAGACCGAAAGATCTTCGCAAACCTGATCCACGGCGTGACGCCATTCGGGCGCGCTCAACAAGGCCCGAAAGGTGGACCGGCACCGCGCCTTGCCCGAGGGCGTCAGTTCCAGCCCCCGCGCGCCCTGAACCAGATCCCCGGCCAGCTGAAGCCGCCGAATCAAGGATTCGCAGGAACGGATCTCCAGCCCGGGAAAGTGCCGCCGGGCCAGTTGCACAAGGGCGTGCAGGCTTTCCGGGTCAAATCGCCAGCCGAAGGAGCGGGAAAATTTTTCTGTGAGGTCAAGGATATATCCTGCCTCGGGCAGGTCCAGAACCTTGAGCGGATGAATGGTGGCCTTGGTGGCATCGGCAATGGGGTAGGTCATTGACGCTCCATAAGCTGTTCGTTCAATAGCCCCGATCCCATGCAAGGGCGCATCAGGCACGCGGCAGTCTTTTGATCTAATGCTCTGGATAGACGGATGTTCCCGAACGACGGCGTCTTACGTAAAAGTCAAGGCAGGATCATCTTCTTGCAGTCGGTATGCATCCATCATCCGGCCAGGGGCGCGAAAAGTTGCTTGTTGTCCTGCCATGTTCCAGCAACATCTTGCCTGAACTTTCTGTTGCAAGATCAAAAGGTTTCCTCTTGGGGGAAACTGCGCAATCTATGCACGGAAAGTCAGACCGGGTTTGGCTATCTTTTGCATCGCTGCGTGAGCCAGGCGATCTCCTCTGATGATAATATGCGGCCCTGTGGATTCCTTGCCAATTCTTACACTTTGTATGGCGGGGAAGCGATATGTTTCGGCTTTCGTTCATAAGAATGTTTTTGCCCTTTTGCCACGGTCCCTTGTTCAACCCTGAATGGAGCCTTGATGTCCCTGCTGAATCCGACCCGCGCCCAGCTGCTTGAGACATTCGCCCTTGACGTGGCCATGCTTCGGGGAAGCGGAGCGCGTCTTTTCGACGAGAACGGCGACGAATATCTGGATTTCCTGTCCCAATACGGGGCTCTGCCCTTTGGCCACAACCCCGAGCGGGGATGGGCGGCGCTTCGGGCGGCCCAGGAATCCCAGCTTCCCGCGATGGTCCAGCCGCTGCGCTCTCCCGAGGCCGAGCGTCTGGCCTGCCGCCTGGCCGCCGTCGCGCCGGGCGACCTGTCGATCACCACGCTGACCAACAGCGGCGCCGAAACCGTCGAGGCGGCGATCAAGCTGGCCCGCATCCGCACCGGGCGCCCGGGCATCCTGTCCACCCGCAACGGCTTTCACGGCAAGACGCTGGGGGCGCTGTCGGCGACGGGCAAGCCGCTTTACCAGCAGGGCTTCAATGCCCCGGCCCCCGATTTCGACTATCTGCCCTTTGGCGATCTCGCCGCCCTCGAGGCGCGGCTCGAGGCCGGGACCGACGGGATCGCGGCCTTTATCCTTGAACCGATCCAGGGCGAGGGCGGCGTCGTCTGCCCCCCCGACGGCTATGTCGAGGCCGCCATCGCGCTGTGCCGCAAGCATGGGGTGCTGAGCATCCTGGACGAGATCCAGACGGGGATGGGGCGCACGGGCCAGCTGTTCGCCTGCTCGGGCTTTTCCGAGGTGCCCGACATGCTGCTCTTGTCCAAGGCGCTCGGCGGCGGGCTGATGCCGATCGGGGCCTGCATCGTCCGGCCCTCGGCCTGGGACGACCGGTTCGGGCGCCTGCACAGCTCGACCTTCGCCAACAACGCCCTGGCCGCCACCGTGGCCTGCGCCACCCTGGACCAGCTGCTGGAGAACGACGCGGCGCTGATCCGGCAGGTAGCCGAAAACGGCAATTACATCCGCGCCCGCCTGGAGGCGCTCGGGCGCGCCTATCCCTACGTCATCCGCGAGGTTCGCGGGCGCGGCTACATGCTGGGTCTGGAATTCCACCCGCTGGAAGACCGCGGCGATTCCGCCATCATCGCCCATGCCGGCCTGAACGGCGGGGTGACGGCGCTGATCGCCTCGTATCTGGTCAATGTCCAGAAGGTGCTGACCGCGCCCTTGTTCAACGACAGCCGGGTGCTGCGCCTGCAACCGCCCCTGATCCTGGACCGCGCCGGGCTGGACCGCGCCGTCGAGGCCTTGGCGGCGGTGTGCGACATCCTCCATCGCAGCGACTATTACGCCTTGGTGCGCCATCTGGTGACCCGCCGGCACGGCGTCGAGACCGGCGAGCCCCGATCCGAGGCCCTGGCGTCCGAAACCCCGGCCGCAGAACCCGCGCCCCTGCCGGGGACGCGGCCGGTCCCGGGCCGGTTCGGCTTTGTCATCCATTACACCGAGGACGAGGACATCTTCCGCTCCGATCCCTCGCTGCGCCAGTTCAGCGACACGGAGCTGGAGGACTGGAAGGCCTGGGTCAAACGCCTGGGACCGGGTTTCGTGCGCCAGATCCCGCCCGTGGTGTCGAAGACGGGCCAGGTCGCGTCGGGCTGGCTTTTGTCCGTGCCCATGCTGCCCGGCGACATGCGCGGCAAGGGCCGCGCCGAGGCGCGCGGGATGATCGCCGAGGCGGTCGATCTGGCCGGCGCGCAGGGCGCCTGCCGCGTCGGGCTTGGCGCCTTCACCTCGATCGTGACCCGCGGCGGCGAGACGGTGACGGGGCGCGGCGTGCCCGTCACCAGCGGCAACACCCTGACCACCGTTTCGGCGGTCAAGGCGATCACGCGGCTGTGCGAACGCACGGGCGTTCCGCTGGACAAGGCCCATGTGGCGGTTGTGGGCGCCTCGGGCGCCATCGGCCGGCTTGGCGCGATGCTGCTGGCGCGCCGCGCCGGAAGCATGACGCTGGTGGGCAATGCCAAGAACCCCTTCGCTCCGCGGCTTCTGGCCAAGGTGGCCGACGAGATCCGCCTGTCGCTGGCCGAAATTCCCGCCGCGGTGGTGCCGGGGCGCCTGGCGCAGGCCGTCCGCGACGGGGTGGAGGATCAGGGCCTGTCCTGGACAACCGACCTGGATCCGGCCCTGGCCCGGGCGGACATCGTGCTGGTTGCCACCAGTTCGGATACCGTGCTGGTCGATCCCACGCAGCTGCGGCCGGGCACCCTGGTCTGCGACGTGGCCCGTCCGCCCAATGTCGCCAGTGCCGATCTTTCGGAAACCGGCGTCCTGGTCTTCGACGGCGGCCTTGTCAGCCCCCCGTCCGCGCTGGATCTGGGGCCGTTCCAGACGCTGCCCAGCAACATCGCCTGGGGCTGCCTCAGTGAAACGATGCTGTTGGCGCTGTCCGGCGAGCAAGAGGACTTCAGCATCGGCTCCTCGTTGTCGCTGGCCGGGGCCGACCTGCTTGCCGGCCTGGCCGAAACGCACGGCTTCGAGCCGGCGCCGCCGCAATGGTACGGAGATCTGGTCAGCGAGGCCGCGCTTGACGGCTTTGCCGCCCATGTCCGGGCGCATTGGGCCGGGAACCGCGCGGCAAGCCAGGGGAACCGGAAGCGCAGGCTCGTCTCGGCCGCCGCGGGCTGAACGGGCCTTTCCCGGCCGCGATCCCAGAATGAAAAGAGGAGGGCCTTCGGCTCTCCTCCGTTTTCTTTCAAGGCAGGAACAGGGCCTGCCCGGGCTTCCGGACGGGGCAGGCGCTGGCCAGGCTGCTACAGAAGCACGTCATCCGCTCCGAGGCTGCGCAGGTCGGACAGCAGGATCTCGAAGTCGGCCCGGCTGTCGCCGGACACATCGCCCCTGAGCAGGACGCCGTCGGAAACGGCCGTCCACCAGACCGAGTGGTCTGCCGCCGTGTTGCCCGACCACTCGAAAGCGTCGTTGCCGCCGGATGCCGAGGCAACCGCGTCGATGCGGCGCAGATCCAGATCGTCCAGGCCTGACACGAAGTTGTTCACGATGTCGCGGTTTCCGCCGGCCCGGCTGTCAAGGATCGAGGCGAAGACGAAGACATCCCTATCATCGTCCAGGCCGCCATCCAGAATGTCCCTGCCCCTGCCGCCCGCCAGAATGTCGGCGTCGTTGCCACCTGACAGAAGGTCGTTTCCATTGCTTCCGAGAAGCCGGTCCGCGCCGGTCCCCCCGGAAAGCGTGTCGTTGCCCGCGCCGCCCGTGAGGACATTGGCGGCGGCGTTCCCGGTCAGGCGGTTGTTCAAGGCGTTGCCGGTGCCGTCGATCGCCGAGCCTCCGCCCAGAACCAGGTTCTCGAGGTTCGCGCCAAGGCTGTAGCCGAGGGCGGCCCGAACCGTGTCGACGCCCCCGCCGGCGGCCTCGATGATCGTGTCGAGCCTGTCGATGACATAGGTGTCGTTGCCGAGACCCCCGACAAGCCGGTCCGCGCCGGACCCGCCCGAAAGCGTGTCGTTGCCGGCACCGCCCGAAAGGACATTGGCGGCGGCGTTCCCGGTCAGGCGGTTGTTCAAGGCATTGCCGGTGCCGCTGATCGCCGAGCTTCCGGCAAGGAGAAGGTTTTCCAGGTTCGCGCCAAGAGTGTAGCTGAGGGCGGCTGTGACGGTGTCGATGCCCCCGCCGGCGGCCTCGACAACCGTGTCGAGCCTGTCGATGACATGGGTGTCGTTGCCGAGACCCCCGACAAGCCGGTCCGCGCCGGCACCGCCCGAAAGCGTGTCGTTGCCCGCGTCCCCCGAAAGGACATTGGCGGCGGCGTTCCCGGTCAGGCGGTTGTTCAAGGCGTTGCCGGTGCCGTTGACCGCCGAGCCTCCGCCCAGAACCAGGTTCTCGAGGTTCGCGCCAAGAGTGTAGCCGAGGGCGGCCCGAACCGTGTCGACGCCCCCGCCAGCGGCCTCGACAACCGTGTCGAGCCTGTCGATGACATAGGTGTCGTTGCCAAGGCCCCCGACAAGCCGGTCCGCGCCGGTTCCGCCCGAAAGCGTGTCGTTGCCGGCACCGCCCGAAAGCGTGTCATTGCCCGCCCCGCCCGAAAGGACATTGGCGGCGGCATTGCCGGTCAGGCGGTTGTTCAAGGCGTTGCCGGTGCCGTTGACCGCCGAAGCCCTGGTAAGAACAAGGTTTTCGAGGTTCGCGCCAAGAGTGTAGCTGAGGGCGGCTGTGACGGTGTCGATGCCCCCGCCGGCGGCCTCGACAACCGTGTCGAGCCTGTCGATGACATGGGTGTCGTTGCCGATGCCTCCGACAAGACGGTCCGCGCCGGCGCCGCCGAAAAGCCTGTCCGCACCGACGCCGCCGGAAAGCGTGTCATTGCCGGCATCACCGGAAAGCGTGTCGTTGCCCGCGCCGCCGTTCAGCGCGTCGTTGCCGGCAAGGCCGGCGATCCTGTCGGCGAAACGGGTTCCTGTCAGAACGTCATTTCCGGCGGTTGCATTCAGTGTGGCCGTGATCCTGTATGTTCCCACCAGATTGCTGAAAGCTTCCGCCAGCAGGAAATAAGTGCCCGACCTGGAAGGGGTGAAGATGATCCGGGATTCAAGCCCAACGTCATCAAAGCTGGCGGCAAGGAAATTGGCCGCGCTGTCCCGGATTTGGAGAGTGGGATCCTCGAGCGTCCCGTTTCCGCTTGGCAGCCCTTGAAGATCGAACGTATAGGATTGATCTGCCACAAGAAAGATGGCGAAGGCATCGACATCCTGGCCGACCTCGACATTTCCGGAAACAGGGACGCCGACGCCCAGGTTGCCGGGACGCGGAGAGGTGTCGTCGATCCAATCTCCGTAATCGTCCTCCACGGCGATATTCGCGTTAAAGATGTTATCATTCAACTGTGAATACTGGTTACCAGACATACCGGTTTTATCCTGTGACAAGCCCCACCTTTCAGCGAAGGTTAAAGTCCTTCCAAAGTCAATAGCCGGCGTTCCGGCTTCGGTTTCATGAATGGCATATTCCTCTGTTTTGATTGGGATTCATTTTCTGATTGTTTCCCGAGCCGGGATTTCGAGGCCGTTCTGTGCCGGCAGCCGATCGCGGCTCATCCCGGATCATGACAGAAAAACGGCCAATCCTTCCGGGCCAATCCTTCCGGGCCAATCCTTCCGGGCATGCCGGTTTCAGCCCCTTCTTGCGAGGTGCAAGAATATCCGGGAAGGCTGGAAAATTCATGGCGTGTGAAGGACGGAGCTTTGCTGTCCGATGTTTCGGGGGCATCCGCGGGCAGCGTGCCCTTCGGGCGGCGCGCGGCGGCGGCATGGCACGGACCACATGTCGCGGCCTCGGGCGGGCGCTCGCGTGATCCCCGCCATGGCGGCTGGCGCCGCGACGGCGGCAAACGGCTTCGGGCGCATCTGCCTTTCGGGTCCAGGAACCCGCCGCCGAACGCCGCCCCCTGCGCAAAGGCGGATCGTTCCAGATCGGCGGCCCTTGCAGCGTCCTGAAGGCATCCTCCTTGTCGAGGATGGCGCGGCCTGCCCCCGCAGTTCCGCAAGCCTCAGGTCAAGGATCTGCTCGATCGGAGACGCGCGCATCGCCGGTCGGAGGCCATGGCGCTCTGGTCTGCGCTGCCTTCGGCGCATCCATACATATGAACAAGGCTAAAAGAAACGGTCGTTTGAAAACATGTTCCAGGACATGATCCGCGATGGCATGATGCGATCGGCGCAGACAATGCCGACTCGGGCCTTGCCTCGCGGTGCTCTCGACTTCCTTTCCCTCATGGACCTGCTCGCTACCGAGAGGATGGGCTCTTTCCATCGTAAAGCCGAGATTTGAAAGCCCCGGGGAGATCCGCAAGAACATCGTGAAAAGCGGATATGAGAAAGGGCATGTCCTTGGCGACGGGTGTCGCCATCATGAACCTATCCGCTCCGGAGCGTCTGCCTGCTCGGCGCTGACGGCGACAGTCGCACCGCTCCGCTCGAACGTATAGATCGTTGCCTCGTGACCGGGCAGTGCGAAGTGAACGGCGTCGCCGTCCGCCAGCCGCATCCGCAAACGCGCCGCCTCGGCGGGCGTGGCGGCGGGCGCATAGGTCGCGACCACCTCGAAGCCGTTGTCGTCTTGGGCGGTGTAGTAGACGTTCATGTCGATGCCGCCCTTGTGCAGCGACGCGCTTGCGAGCGGCGCGGACAGCGCGATCATGTCGGCGCCGGCCGACAGCGGCGCGGCAACGGCGACAGCGGCGGCAACAGCGGCGGCGAAGATGCGGTTCATGGAAAGCCCTCCTCGGCATGTGTTTCCTGTTGCCTGGAAAGATAGGGGGCGAACGATCATGTTGAAAATCGATTGATCGTATGGCCATCATAAGCGGCATGGATTTACGTCGCGCCGATCTTCCGCTGCTGGCCTCGCTCGACGCCCTTCTCGAGGAGCAGAGCGTCACCGCGGCGGCGCGGCGGCTCGGGATCAGCCAGCCGGCGCTTTCGGCGCAGCTTGCGCGGCTGCGCGACCTTTTCGGCGATCCGCTTCTGGTCGGGAACGCGCACGGCATGGTTCTCACCCCGCGCGCCGAGGAACTCCGCGAGCCGCTGCACGCGATCCTTGCCGATCTCCGGTCCCTGGTCTCCCGGCATGCGGGCTTCGATCCTGCAAGCGACACGCGCACCCTGCGCCTCGCCGCGACGGATCTCGCGCAGGTCTTCGTTCTGCCGCGCCTTTACGCCGTGCTGGCCGAAAAGGCGCCCGGCATGACCCTCGAGGCCGTTCCGCTCGCCATCGATGCCGTCGCCGGGGCGATGAAGCGCGGCGAGGTGGACATGGCGATCTCGAGCCTCGGAAACGCGCCGCCCGACTTCCCTGCCCGCCGGATCCGCAGCGAGGCCTATCGCGTCATCTGGCGGGAAGGGCACCCGATGCCCGGACCCCCGGCGACCGTTGACGCCTTTTGCGCGCTCCGCCATCTCGTTGTCGCGCTGAAGGGCGGCGGCGTGCTGGGCGACATCGACGAGGCCCTCGCCAAAATCGGCCGCAAGCGCCGGATCGCCGGCTCGGTCCCGAACTTCCTTCTCGCGCCGCACGTCGTCCGCCGCACGGACATCGTTGCGGTGGTTCCTGCCGTTGTGGCCGAGATCGACGGGGGCGGCATCCGCCACGCGCCGCTGCCCTTCGCGACCTCGCGGCTGGACGTGTATCTCAGCTGGCATCCGCGGATGCGCAACGATGCCGGCCACAGGTGGCTGAGGGAACTTGTCGCCGGGATCGCCGGCCTGCCGCCCGAGGACGCGCCGGCCGGGCCGGAAACCTGCTGATCCGGCATGGCCCGATCCGGCCATGCCGGTGGCGCCTTCTAGTGGTCGCCGCCCAGCATGGCGGCTTCGCGCAGGTCTTCGGTTTTCCCGCCGGCACCGTTGAAAAGGACGTTCAGAATCACCGCGGCAAGGGCGCCGAGCAGGATCCCGCTGTCGATCAGGGGCGCGATCGCATGGGGAAGCCAGATGTGGAAGCTGGGCGCCACCAGCGGGATCATCCCCAGGCCAAGCGCGATGGCCACAACGAAAAGGTTGTTGCGGTTGGTCTTGAAGTCCACAACGGACAGGATGCGGATGCCGGTGGCCGCGACCATGCCGAACATCACGATCCCCGCGCCGCCCAGCACGACCGTCGGCAGCGCCTCCACGACCGCGCCCATCTTCGGGATAAGGCCGAGCACGATCATGATGGCGCCCGCGGCGACGGTGACCCAACGCGAGCGGACGCCGGTCACGCCGACAAGCCCGACGTTCTGTGAATACGACGTGTAGGGAAAGGTGTTGAAGAGCCCGCCCAGGATGGTGCCCACCCCGTCCATGCGCAGCCCGGCCGAGAGTTCACCCTGGTTGATCTTCTTTCCGGTGATGTCGCTCAGCGCCAGGAACATGCCGGTCGATTCGATCATCACCACGATCATCACAAGGGTCATGGTCAGGATCAGGATCGGGTCAAAGGTCGGCGCCCCGAAATGCAGCGGCGGGATCAGCCTGAACCAGCCGGCGGCGGCAACCTTGTCGAAGTGCATCAGCCCAAGCCCCGCGGCGATGAGCGCGCCGGCGATGATGCCGACAAGCACCGCGATGTTGGACAGAAATCCCCTGGCAAAGCGCGCGACGCCGACCACGATTGCCAGAACGATCAGCGACAGGACGATGTTGGAAACAGGCGCATAAAGCGGGTTGTCGATGCTGGGGGCCAGGCCGATGCCGGCGGGCGGGGCGGCGACGACGCCGGCCGCGGCCGCCTCCTTCATCTCCTCGAGCCAGGCGAGACCCGCCGGATCGACGATCCTGGGCGCGGTCGGACCGAACGGATTGCCGAAAACCCAGTTGATGCCGACCCGCATCAGCGTCACGCCGATGATCAGGATGACCGTGCCCGTGACCACCGGCGGAAAGAACCGCAGCAGGCGGCTCATCACCGGCGCCAGCAGGATCGCGGCGACGCCGGCGCCGATGATCGCGCCGAAGATGGCGCGCGCGCCGTCGGGCCCGGGGGTGCTGGCCGCGATCGAGACCATTGGCCCGACCGCCGCAAAGGTCACGCCCATCATCACCGGCATCCTGATGCCGAGCCACGGGGTAAGGCCCGTCGACTGAAGGATCGAGACGATGCCGCAGACGAACAGATCGGCCGAGATCAGGAACGCCACGTCTTCCGGCGGCAGTTGCAGCGCCCGCCCGACGATAAGGGGAATGGCGACGGCGCCGGCGTACATCACCAGCACGTGCTGCAAGCCAAGGGTGAACAGTCTCGGGGCGGGCAGCATTTCGTCGACGGGATGCGCAGCGGGCTCCATGCGGGGTTCCTTTCCCAGTGTTGTCCCAGTGTTGTCAGCGTGGATGCGAACGGGAGGCAGGAAAGGCCGGGGCTGATCGCCCGGACCTCATGGCGCGGTCCGGCGCCCGCCGATGCGCTCGCGCCCCGGCGCCGGGCCGGTGTCGGATGCGCCGACATCGTTCCACAGGTTGCGCAGCCATTCGGCGATGGCGACATTCTGATCGAACAGCGAATAGCCGACGCCGCCGCCATAGTCGGGCATGTCGATCATGTCGGTCGTCAGCCAGCGCAGCGGGCTGGACGGCGTCGCCTTGTGGTGTTCGAACATCCTGCGCACCACGTGCTTGCAGGGCTCCACGCGGTAGGCGTGCCAGAAATGGTTCCATTCGCCGGCCGCCGGGCGGACGAACGGATACTGGCACGCGCGGCCCCACCGCCCGCCCGGCCCCAGCATCGCGGTGTTCTTGGGGCCGTTGGGCGAGACCGGCCGGACCTGTAGCCAGACAACCATGTCCTGCCCGATCCATTCGTCGATGACGTTGCCCCGATCATAGGGATCGAGGATCAGCCTGCCGGCCTCGACATCCTCGCGGATGCCGCTGGCATCCTGTTCCTCGGGGCTTTCGATCTTCAGCAGGACGTGGCTGTGGTCGAGAACGAAGTTGAACGGCACGCCGCGCGCCCGCACCTTCTCGGCGACCGGGGTGATGCGCCGGAAGTCCTCGGTGAACATGTAGATGTGGACCTCGGCCGAGATCGTGATGCCGAGGCTTTCGCCGGTCTCGTAGGCGCGGAGATAGAACTCCACCACCTCGTCGTCGGTGACGACATGGCCGTCGGCATGGTGGGTCGAGATCATCAGGTTGTGGCACCTGGCCCCCGCCTTCGCCGCCCATTCGAGGTTGTGGCGCACGAGGGCCTCGTCCTTGCCGACCCGGTAGGTCCAAAGGCCCGTGGTCAGCGGCACGCCGAACCGGTTCGAGGCCTCGACATATTCGCGCTCCTGGCCGGGCTGAGGGATCCGGTCGAAGTGGTCGAACACGCCGCTGTCGCGCAGCAGCCGGAACTGGTCGTCGAGGGGAAGCACGCTGGTGTGCATCAGCCCGCGGCCGTTGCATCCGAGCGAAAAGGGAAAGTCTGCCATGCTGTTCCTAGAGTTCGATGCTGACCGGGCCGACGGGCCTGCCGCAGCAGGTCAGGACGAAGCCGAGCTCCTCCTCGCCGGGTTCCAGCCCCTCGGTGTCGTCCATGTTCACGACGCCATCGAGGCATTTCTGCTTGCAGGTGCCGCAAAGCCCCATCTGGCAGTTGGTGGGAATGGCGATGCCCGCGCTCGACGCCACGTCGAGGATCGTCTGGCCGGGCTCGTAGGCGACGGTCTTGCCGGTCAGGGTGAAGTGGATCTCGCTTGCGCCGCCGGGGGCGGCGGCCTCGGCGGGGACATCCTCCGGGACGGGCGCGGGGGCTTCGCCTTTGTCCGGCTTCACGAAGTCGGGGGTCAGGCTTTCGGGCGAGGCGCCCTCGGGATTGATCCGCTCCGCGGGATCGCCGAAGCTTTCCTCATGGTAATGGGACATGTCGAAGCCCATCTCGCCCAGGATCGCCTTGACCGCCGCCATGTAGGGCGCCGGTCCGCAGGTGAGAACGGTCGAGGCGAGGATGCCGGGGGCGTGCCGTTCGAGCAGCTCGCGCGTCAGCAGGCCCTCGTCCATCCCGGCTTCCGCGCCGTTCTGGCAGACGAACCCGAGCTTTGCGTTGCTGCGCGCGGCGATCAGCTCCAGCTCGTGGCGGAAGATCAGGTCCTCGGGGCTGCGGGCCGAGTGCAGAAAGGTGACGTCGAAGTCGCCCGCCCGGGTGTCGTGGATGTAGCGCAGCATCGACATCAGCGGCGTGACGCCCGATCCGCCCGACAGCATCACCACGCTTTTGCGCGGCTTGACCGAAACGAGGTCGAACGAGCCGCTCGGGCCGCTGATGGGCAGCACGTCCCCGACCCTGAGCCGGTCGTGCATGAAGCGCGAAACCAGCCCGTTCGGATCGCGCTTGATCGTCAGCGTCATCAGCATGGGCCGCGACGGCGACGAGGACACCGTGTAGGACCGCGGCACCAGCTTGTCGCCGTGGCGCAGCCGCAGGGTCACGAACTGGCCCGGCCTGTGCAGGCACAACGGATCGGCGCCGCCTTCGCGCCCGCGGACGCGGAAATGGAATGTCTTGACGTCGTGCGTCTCGGGTTCGATGTCGACGCACTCGAGGTCCCACCGGCCGGTGGGCCAGTCGCCGTGCAGGTGCTGTTCCATGGCTCAGATGTTTTCGCGTTCTTTGTTGAGATAGGTCTTGAGCGCCCCGGGGCCATCGGCCTTTGCCTTGCAAAGCTCGTAAAGCAGGCGGCGGTAGGTCAGGGACACCTTGTCGGGGCCCACCGCGATCTCGTCGCGCGGATGGGGGATCTGCTCCGGATCCTGGCTTTCGACGATGTCGACATCCTCCTCGAGGATGACCATCTGCTGGTCCATGTGCGGCTGGTCGGGGCCGTCCTGGTCCGAGTTCCGGCAGGCGAACCAGAAGCTGCGGCAATGGATGTCGTCCAGCGGCGTCGCCCACATCCACATCACGGTGCGGGTGCCGTCCTCGAGGTTCAGATCCAGCGTCACGCCGAAGGGCAGCCGGATCGTGTAGTCGGTGAAGGCCAGCGCCGAAAGGCCGCCCTTGGCGTCCATCGCCCGGCGCGCGCCCTTGGGCGGGTCATAGCGGAACCGCATCCGGCCTTCCTGGCGGAAGTCGATGTTCGGCGTCAGAAAGGTGACCTCTCCTGCGCGACCCAGGGTTTCGGGGTGAACAAAGGGGAAATGCGCAAGGTCGGTATAGTTCTCGACCCGGCGCGCGGCATGGGTCTTCCAGTCGTAGGACGGGCCGTGCACCGACTTGAAGGTGGGATCGTCGTAAACGATGTGGCCGGGGATCTCGGTGTCCGCCGCGCCGTCGAGCCGCACCCAGATCAGGCCGTATCTTTCCTCGCAGTCATAGGAGGTGGCCTTGGCGTTCGGCGGGATCGGACCGTCGGGCGCCGCCGGGATGCCCATGCACTTGCCGTTCTCGCCCCATTTCCAGCCGTGATACGGGCACTGCACGCAGTCGCCGCGGTTCCACCCCAGATGCAGCTGCGCCGAGCGGTGCGGGCAGCGGTTGTTCAGGGCCACGACGCCGTTGTCGAGCCGCGCGATCACGATGTCGGTGTTCAGAAGATATCCGTCTTGGTCAAGGGGCGGTTTGTGCCCATTTTCGGTCGTCCCGGATCAGGGCGTTGGCAAGGAC
>NZ_JBHRXY010000022.1:0-39839 GCF_042648745.1 Paracoccus angustae | reverse complement strand
ACCTAACCGCAAAGTGACCCAACGGCAACCGTGAACGGGCGGCTTCCGGCAAGCGCAGGGCGCGCGCTCAGCGGGTCCGGTCCGCGCGGCCTGCCGGGGCGTGGCACTTTTCTTCGACCAGGTCCGAGCGCAGCAGGGCGTTGATCCGGCGCTTCAACGCGGCCCGTTCGTCGTTCGTCAGATAAACAGATCGGGCCAGGGCGACGAATTGCGCGTCGAAGCGGGCGGCGGCCTCGCAGGCGCGGATGTCGTCTTCGATGTCCCACAGCGCCAGGTTCACGCGGCGCAGGCCGTCCATCAGCGGCGCAAGGCCGGGTTGCGGCAGGACGGGCCCGGCGACCTCGCGCAGCAGCGCAAGCTCGCGCCCCACATTGGCGCGGGCGGCGGGATCGGCGATCCGGTCGGCCTTGATCTCCAGAATGGTGATCTTGTCCAGAAGCTCTCCCCAGGACACGGGGGCGAGGGGCGCGGCGCGGAAGTTCCCGGTCATGGCTCACTCCCCTTCGGCAGGCTGCAACCGGGGCAGCGCGGCGGCGGCCCGGTCGATGACGCCCGCCCAATCGCCGGGCGCGGGCTGGCGCCAGACGCGCATGGCGGGATACCAGGGCGTCCGGGTGCCCTCGACCGGCCAGCGCCAGTCGGGGTCGTGCTTGGCCAACAGCCAGACCGGACGGCCCAGCACCCCCGCCAGATGGGCGATCATGGTGTCCACCGTGACGACCAGCGCCGATCCCGCGGCAAGCCGGGCGGTGCGCAGGATGTCCAGCGGGCAGCCTTCGGGGTTCAGCACCGGCAGCGCGGTCGGCCCCGGCATCAGCGACAGCGCGGGGCCGTGGCAGAAGGGGGCGAACATCGCCTCGGGGACGGACCGGTCCGCATCCCAGTCGCCCGCGCCCCAGCACAGCGCCACCGTGCCGGGCGGAAGGGGCGCGGGCGCGATGTCCAGCGCGGGCATCGGCGCGTCCCCGGGGGCGGCGCGCAGGGCTAGCGGCAGCTCCATGATCTCGATGTCGCAGTCGTGCGGCGGCAGGGGATGGGCAGGATCAAAGGGAACCAGCCGGTGGATGCCGGGAAAGCGCCGGAACAGCGGAAGAAGATGCGGCTGCATCTCGACCGTGACGCACGCCGCGCGGTCCGCCAGCAGCGGCAGGAAGCGCGAGAACATCAGCGTGTCGCCAAGCCCATGATAGCAACGCACCAGCACGTCCCGGTCCGCCAAGGGCCGGCCGTCCCATACCCAACGCAGGTGATAGGGCAGCCGGGGATCGTCGCGCGTGGCCGGGTCGCGC
Organism: Paracoccus angustae; assembly: GCF_042648745.1. Classification (NCBI taxonomy): domain Bacteria; kingdom Pseudomonadati; phylum Pseudomonadota; class Alphaproteobacteria; order Rhodobacterales; family Paracoccaceae; genus Paracoccus; species Paracoccus angustae. The sequence continues at coordinate 38,550 of NZ_JBHRXY010000022.1, read as the reverse complement.
CCCGCCATCGCCTGTTCCGCGATGGCCCAGGCCATGGGAAAGTCGCCGCGCCGCATGGCGCCGGTCCAGGGATCGGTCATGGCGCCTAGCCGGCCGCTCCGGCGGCGGCGGGTTCGGCGGCCAGTTCCGCCGCGAACCAGGCGCAGGTCGCCTCCAGCCCCTGGGCCAGCGGAACCTGCGGCGCCCAGTCCAGCAGGGCGCGGGCGCGGCTGATGTCGGGGCGGCGGCGGCGCGGATCGTCCGTCGGCAGCGGGCGGTGCACGACGGGCGCGCGGGTGCCGGTCAGGGCGACGACGTGGCCCAGCAGTTCGTTCACCGTCATCTCGGCGGGGTTTCCCAGATTCACCGGCTGGGTTCCCTCGATGTCGGCTTCCATCAGCGCCATCAGCCCCGCCACCATGTCCGAGACATAGCAGAAGGAACGGGTCTGGCTGCCGTCGCCATAAACGGTCAGCTCGTCCCCGCGCAGCGCCTGGCAGATCAGGTTCGACACCACCCGCCCGTCGTTGGGGTCCATGTTGGGGCCATAGGTGTTGAAGATGCGCGCCACGCGCACGGCGGCCCGGCCCGCGCGGGCGTAATCGAAGGCCAGCGTTTCTGCGGCGCGCTTGCCTTCGTCGTAGCAGGCACGGGGGCCGGTGCAGCTGACATGCCCGCGGTAATCCTCGGCCTGGGGGTGGATCTCGGGATCGCCGTACACCTCGCTGGTCGAGGTCAGCAGGAACCGCGCCTTGGCCGTTTCCGCCAGCCGCAGCAGGTGGTTGGTGCCCAGCACGTTGGTCAGCATCGTGTGTTCCGGGTCGCGCTGGTAAAGCGGCGGCGAGGCCGGGCAAGCGAGGTTCCAGACCCGTGTGATGCGCGGGGCCAGGCGCAGCAGTTCGGGCGGCAGGGGATGGCTGATGTCGTGGCGCAGGAAGCGGAAGCGGGGCTGGCCTTCCAGCGCCCGCAGGTTCGAGGGCCGCGCCGTTTGCAGGTTGTCCAGGCAGAGGACCGATTCCCCCCGGTCCAGCAGCGCGCGGCACAGATGCGATCCGATGAAGCCCGCGCCGCCCGCGACGACGTTCAGCGCCAGCGGCCGGACGGTCGAGCCGGCGCGGCGATCCAGGTCGGTCTGATTCCTCATGCTGTCATCCTTCAGCTGTCGCGATTGATCGGGTTGCGGCCTTGCGCGTCGCCGCCTCGGCCAGATGGGCTTCCAGCTCGGCCGCGCGGTGGTCGGACGAATGCGCGGCGTCGATCCGCGCCCGGGCCGCCCGGCCGATCTGCGCGGCGTCGCCGTCCAGCGCGGCCAGCACCTCGGCGGCGCTGTCGGCCAGGACGATCTCCTCGCCGGGCCGGAACAGCGTCTCGATCCCGTCCCACCTGTCCGAGATGATGGGCGTGGCGCAGGCCCCCGCCTCGAACAGGCGGACCGAGGGCGAGAAGCCCGCCCGGATCATGTCGGCGCGCGTCACGTTCAGGGTGAAGCGGCTGGCGGAATAGAAGGCGGCGTGGTCGGCGGGCGGGCAATGCTCGATCCGTTCCACGTTCGCGGGCCAGTCGATGCCCGCCGGATACTGCGGCCCGGCCACGACAAAGCGCAGGTCGGGGCGGCTCCGGGCGGGTTCCAGCAGCAGCCGTTCCAGCGTCGGCTGGCGGTCGTCGCTGTAGGTGCCCAGATAGGACAGATCCCACCGCGCCGGGACATCGCGCGGGCCGTAAAGGTCCAGATCGACGGAACAATACAGCGCCCGCGCCATGGGCGATCCGTAATGGCTCTCGATATGGCGCAGCGTCGGACCGCCGGTGAAGGACAGATACAGGTCGAAGCCGGGGATCACGGCGGGCGACAGGTATTCGAAATCGCCCCGCTCCAGCTTTGCCAGCGTCACCGGCGTGTCGATGTCGTAGAAACCCGTCACGCCTCGCGCCCAGGACTGGACGCGGCGGGCAACCTCCACCCCTTCGGGGACATAGCTGCCGACGATCACCGCATCCGCTTGCGCGATCTCGTTCCGCCAGTGGTCCAGCGCCGCAAGATCGGCATAGAACGCCAACCGGCACCAGCCGGGGTCCGACAGGTCGCGCTGGCTGGCATACCAGGACACGTCGCGTTCCAGGAACAGGATGTCATGCCCGCGCCGGGCGAAGGATTTCAGCAGCGCGCGGAAGGTGGTGGCGTGGCCGTTGCCCCAGGACGACGACAGCGACAGCCCCAGAACGACCAGCTTCATGCCGCCATCCCCTTGGCCTGCGCGCGCAGCAGCGCGTCCACCTGCGCGCCGCGCAGGGCATAGGTGTGTTCGGCCTTGACCCGCGCCAGCGCGGCCTGCCCGATGTCCCTGGCCCGTTCCGGCGTCAGTGCCGCCAGATGGTCGGCCACGTCCTGGCCGTCGCGGGCCACCAGAACCTCGCGGTCGGGGGTCAGGAATTGCTCGATCCCTTCCCAGGCGTCGGTGATCAGGCAGGCGGCCGCGCCAGCCGCTTCGAAGACGCGGGTGGCGGGGGAAAAGCCCACGTTGGCCATGCTGTCGCGGGCGACGTTCAGGACGGCCAGCGGCGTGCAGTTGAAGGCGTTGTGTTCATGGGTATAGACATGGCCCAGGTGGCGGACATTGCCCGGCATGGGCTTGCTGTCCCAGCCGTTGCCGCCGATCAGGAAGCCGCGATCTGCCAGCATGGCCGCGGGCTTCAGGAAGAACTCCTCGACCCGCGCCTCGCGGTCGGGCAGGCGGTTGCCCAGAAAGGCCAGATCGGACGCGAACTTCGGATCGGCAGGCGCGGGGTGATGGGTCGAAGGGTCCAGCGCGTTGTAGACCGGCTCGCACAGCTTCGCGCCGAAGCCGCGATAAGCGTCCACCACCGGCGGCCCGCCGCCGTAGGTCAGCACCATGTCCAATCCCGGCAGCGCCTGCCGGACGGGATGGCCGGGGTCCGCGCGCATCTCGTCCAGGGTCGCCGCCGCGTCCACGTCCCAGAAGATCTTCAGCGCGCCGGGCTTGGCCTGCGCCACCACGCCTTCCAGCAGCTCGCGGTCGAAAACGCCGACGCCGTTGGCCTTGACCACGATGTCCGCGTCAGCCGCCTCGGCCAGGACGCCGCGCATGGCGTCGGCGGTGGCGGGATAGACGACCGAGCGGCACCAGTCGGGCGGGTCGATGTCGCGGTGCTTCTGCCGGTCGAAGGCGTCGGGTTCGTAGAAGGTGATGTCGTGGCCGCGCTTGGCCAGTTCCCCCAGGATGCCCCGGTAATAGGTGGCGGCCCCGTTCCAGTAGGACGACAGCAGGCTGGATCCGTAGAATGCGATCTTCATGCCGCGGAGGCTCCTTGATTGAGGCCGAGCGATGCGGCGATGGACAGCAGTTCCTGCGCGCGATGGGCGCAGGTGTGACGGGCGCGGACCGTTTCCAGCCCGTGCGCGACCAGCGAGGCGCGAAGGGCGGAATCGTTCGACAGGTCGCGCAGACGGGCGGTCATTTCCGCGCCGTCGCGCGCGAACAGGAAGTCCCGGCCAGGACGGAACAGGTTTTCGCTGTCCTCCCAGGGGGCCGAGACCAGCGGGATGCCGCAGGCCAGCGCCTCGAAGACGCGGATGGTGGGAATGCCCGGCAGCATCGTGGTGTAGAAGCGGCGCGGCACGTGGACGGTCGCCATGTGGCGGGCGAAGATGCCCGGCGCGGCGGCGTTCGGCGCCCAGCCGTGATAGCGCACGCCATAGCGGTCCAGCGCCGCCAGCGCCTCGGCCGGGTAGCGCACGCCGTAGATGTCGAGCGGCAGCCCCGCGTCCCGGGCGGGGCGGAACAGAAAGGTTTCCAATTCCCCGGTCCGTTCGCCGTCGCCCCAATTGCCGATCCACACAAGGCCGTTGCGGTCGGCTTCGTCGACGGGCGGGCGGAAAAGGCGGGTGTCGGCGGCCTCGTGCCAGGTCCAGACCCGGTCGCCCCAACCCCAGCGGCGATAAACCGCGCTCAGCGTCTCGCCGAAGGCCAGCACGCCGTCGAAGCCTGACAGGTCGAAGGCGCGGATCGCGTCGGGGTCGCTGACGGCGCGGTGATGGGTGTCGTGGAACAGCAGCCGGAAGCGCCCGCCGCCCCTGCGCGTCCGGCCCAGGGCCGCGGCCAGCGCGGGATCGTTCCATTCGTGCACGATTACCAGATCGGCGTCGCCCGCCAGATCCGCCGGGTCGGCGGCGGGATCATAGGTTTCGACCGACAGGTCGGGATAGTTCCTGCGGAACGGCTCCAACCCAGCCTCGCCGGCGTCGCGCAGCAGGTTTTCCAGGCTCCAGGCGCCCTGCGGTTCCAGGGCGCGGACGGCGTGGCCCCCGGCCGCCAGTTCCCGCAGCACGCCGCGCAGGAAATGGGCGTTGCCGTGGTTCCAGCAGCTTTGCAGCGAGTGGGTGAAATAAACGATCTTCATGCGGCTTGGGTCCGTATCGAAAGCGCGTCGCGGTAGATGGCGCCCATCCGGGCGGCCATCGCGGCGGGGGTATAGAGAGCGGCGCGCCGTCGGGCGGACGCGCCTTGCGCGGGGTCGGCCAGGGCGGCGCCGATGGCTTCGGCAAAGCCCGCCGCATCGCCGGGGGCGACAAAGGTGGCGGCGCCGTCCCACAGCTCGCGGAAGGTGGGGATGTCCGACAGCACCAGCGGGCAGCCCGCCTGCGCGGCCTCCAGCACGGCCAGGCCGAAGGGTTCGAAGCGGGCGGCGCTGACAAAGACGGGGCGGCGGGCCAGCCACTGTCCGATGATCTCGGCCGGCAGGGGGCCGGTGGCTTGCAGATGCGCGGGCGCGACGGTCGCGCCGTGGGGCGCGCGGGTGGCGCCGATGGCGACAAAGGGCGCGTCCAGGCGGGCGGCGGCGGCGTCCAGCGTGGCGGTGTCCTTGGCTTCGTCCCACAGCCGCCCGACCGTCAGCGCGCCATGGAACGGCCGCGCGTCCGGCAGAAGCATCGGCTTGCGGCCGTTGTGGACCGCCAGGGGCGGGACGGCCAGGCCATAGCGGCGGGCCGTCGCCTCGGCATAGGCGCGGGTCGGCGCCACCGTCCGATCCGCCGCGCGCAGGCCCTGGCCCACCAGATCGGGCAGCCAGGCCAGCCCGGGATCCACCGCCCCGCCGCGCGCCGCGTCCCACCAGGTTCCCAGGCAGCCGTGGTTCACCGCCACGACCGGCCGGCCGAAGCGCGCCACCGCCAGCGCGGGCGCGTTCAGATGCACCAGATCCGCGCCCGTTTCGCGCGCCAGCCCTGCCACCGCCTCGGACGCCGCCAGCACCGGCGCGGGGCCGTCGCAAAGCCAATCCAGCGGCAGGCCGGTTTCCACCAGCGTCACGCCCGCCGCAGCAGCCGCCGCGCGCTGATCGGGGTCGGGCGCGGGGCCAAGCACGGCCAGCACCACCTCGGCATCCAGCGCGGCGGCAAGGTCCAGCGCATACTGCCAGACGCCGCCCACCGCGTCGGCGGTCATCAGCACCCGCGTCATGCGGATTTCGCCAGGGGTTGGCCGATGGGCAGGTTGATCCCGCCCTCGGCCGCCAGCCATTGCGCCAGCCGGGTCACGCCGCTCTGCCAGTCCACCTTGGGCGAGAGATCCAGCGCCTGCTCGGCCGCGCGCGTGTCGGCCACGAAATACCGCTGGTCGCCCGCGCGCCAGTCGGAATAGGCGATCTCCACCGGACGGTCGAGGATCCGGCCCACGAAGTCCAGAAGCTGCCGCAGGCTGACCGCGTTGCGCGGCCCCCCGCCCAGGTTGAACACCCGGCCCGACACCTCGTCGATTCGCGCCCAGGCGGCCAGATAGGCCTCGACCGCGTTCGACACGTCCAGGATGTCGCGGACCTGGCAGCCGTCGCCGTAAAGCGTGATCCCCTGGCCCTTCAGCGCGCGGATCAGGAAATGGGCCACCCAACCCTGATCCTCGGTTCCCATCTGGCGCTGGCCGTAGATGCAGGACATCCGCAGGACGCAGGTGGGCACGCCGAAGCTGCGGGCGTAGTCCAGCACATACTGGTCCGCCGCGCCCTTGGAACAGCCGTAAGGGGTGTGGAAATCCAGCGGACGGGTTTCGCCGATGCCGTGGGCGCGGACCTGCGCGTCGGTGGGGCGGTAAGCCTCGGCCTCCAGGGCGAAGTCCAGGTCGGCCAGGTCGCCGTAAACCTTGTTGGTGGACGCGAAGACCAGCGGCGTGCCGTCGTTCTTGGCGCGCAGCGCCTCCAGCAGGTTCATCGTGCCGATGAGGTTGACGGTCATGTCCTCGACCGGCTCGACCATGCTGGTGGTCACGGCGACCTGGGCCGCCAGGTGAAAGACCGCCTTCGCCTGCCGCGCGGCCTGCGCCATGCGGGCGCTGTCGCGGATGTCGGCATGGACGTGTTCGATCCGCTCGCCATGGCGGGCTTGCAGCCAGGCGAGGTTGCGTTCCACGCCGGGGCGGCTCAGGGCGTCATAAACGATGACCCGGTGGCCGTCCCCCGCCAGCCGGTCGGCCAGGTTCGAGCCGATAAAACCCGCGCCGCCCGTGACCAGCACCGGGCGCGGGTCGCCGGCGGGTGAGGTGCGCCCCGTCATGCCACCAGCCCGCGCTTGTCCAGTTCCGCCCGCGCCTGTTCCACGCGGTCCACGGCGGTCTGGCTGGCGACCCATTCGGCCAGTTCCGCCAGCCCTTCTCGGAAATCGGTCCGCGCGGTGAAGCCCAGCGTCTCGGCGGCCAGCGCCGTGTCGCAGAAGCAGTGGCGGATGTCGCCGATGCGGGCCTTGCCGACGATCTGCGGCTCCAGCGCGTTGCGGCCCATGGCGCGGCCCAGTTCCTGCGCCACCTCGGTCACGGACCGGTCGTGGCCCGAGCCGATGTTGAAGGTGCCGCCCGCCGCCTGCGGCAGCGACAGCGCCTCGGCGAAGGCGCGGGCCACGTCCGAGACGTGAACGAAATCGCGGCGCTGCTCTCCGTCCTCGAAGATCATCGGCGCCTGGCCGTTCAGATAGCGCGAGGCGAAGATCGCCAGAACGCCCGTATAGGGATTCGACAGCGCCTGGCCGGGGCCGAAGACGTTGAACAGGCGCAGGCACACGCCTTCGATCCCGTAGGGCGCGGTCATGATATGGGTGGTGCGTTCCTGCACGAACTTGTTCAGCGCATAGATCGAGGCGAGGTTCGGGCGCTTCCATTCCGGCGTGGCGACCGGGGTCAGCGGGCGGCCCTGGGCATCGACCGGATCCCATTGCTTCAGACCGTCGCGGATGCCCACGCGCTCGGCGTTCTCGACCGTCTGGCCGTCGGCGTCGCGATACAGCCCCTCGCCATAGATGGACATCGACGACGCGGTGACGACCCGGCGCACGGGGTTGTCGATCAGTTTCTCGAACAGAACGGCGGTGCCCACGTCGTTGGTCGAGGTATAGCGTTCCACCTCGTACATGGACTGGCCCACGCCGACCTCGGCGGCCAGATGGATCACGCTGTCCACGCCCTTCAACGCGCGGGCCACGGCATCGGCGTCGCGCACGTCGCCGTGGATGAACTCGGCTTCCCCGTTCAGCGCGTCGGGGCGGCCCGCGCCCTCGCCATGGACCTGCGGGATCAGCGCGTCCAGCACGCGGACCCCATGTCCGCGCCGCAGCAGTTCGTCGGTGACAAAGCGGCCGATAAAGCCCGCGCCTCCGGTGATCAGAACCTTTTCCAAGATGTCCCCCGTTCTCTGTTTGAGAAATTGCAACGGTATCAGTGTTGTGATGTAAAAGCGCCCATGCAGGTTTTGTTCCATCTTCTTCATCATCTTTGCTGCTTGACACGGCCGCAGCCAGTCCGGAATGGCGCATGGGCGTGCTGATCGGTCTGGTCCGCCACGGCGCGCATGACGATCTGGGCACCTGGCTGAGCGGGCGGACGCGCGACATCGCGCTGAACGAGGCCGGGCGGGAGGAAACCGCGGCCCTGGCGAGGCGCCTGGCCGGGCGGGGGGTCGAAGCCATCGCCGCCAGCCCCCGCCGCCGCACGGCGGAAACGGCGGCCATCCTGGGCCAGATCCTGGGACCGGCCCCGGTTGTGGCCGAGGCCCTGGACGAGATCGACTTCGGCGCCTGGTCCGGTTCCCGCTTCGCCGACCTGGACGGCGATCCCGCGTGGCGGCACTGGAACGCCGCGCGCGGCGCCGCCCCCACCCCGGGGGGCGAAACGATGGAGGCCGCCGCGGCGCGGGCCGCGGCGCATCTGGACCGTCTGGCCGCGCAGGGGGGCGGTCCGGTCCTTTGCGTCAGCCATTGCGACGTGATCCGGGGGGTGCTGGCCCATGCCCTGGGCCTGTCCCTCGACAACATCCTGCGGTTCGAGATCGCGCCCGCATCCATCAGTTGGGTCATGGCGCATGGACAAGGCAGGATGCATGTCCTAACCATGAATGGCAGGGAATAACGGAACGGACGATGAACGCAGCGCAGATCGCCCAAAAGGCCGAAGGGCTTGGCCCATGGTTCCAGAACCTCGACCTTTGCGGCGTTGCGACGGCGCCCGGGCATTTCCTTGGGGATTATCCCGCCGACAAGTTCGCCCGCTTTGCGCATCTGGTGCCCGAAGACCTGACCGGCAAGTCCGTGCTGGACATCGGCTGCAACGCGGGCTTCTACAGCTTCGAGATGCGCCGGAGGGGGGCCGCCCGCGTCCTGGGGATCGACACCGACGCCCGCTATCTGGCGCAGGCCCGCTTTGCCGCCGAGGTTCTGGACATGAGCGGGGTCGAGTTCCGCCAGACCGGCGTTTATGACGTGGGCGCCCTGGGCGAACGCTTCGATCTGGTGATCTTCATGGGCGTTCTCTACCACCTGCGCCATCCGCTGCTGGCGCTGGATCTGATCCGCGAACACGTGGCGGACGATCTGATGCTGTTCCAGACGCTCACGCGCGGTCCCGACAGCGTGGCCGTCCAGGCCCCTGACTACGACTTTTCCGAGGACGCCCATTTCCAGCGGCCCGACTGGCCCCGCATGGCCTTTGTCGAGCATGAATGGGCCCATGACTGGACGAACTGGTGGGTTCCGAACCGCGCGGGGGTCGAGGCGATGCTGCGCGCCTCGGGCTTCGCGGTGGAGTCCGGCCCCGCCGACGAGGTTTATCTGTGCCGCACCGCCGAGGTGCCTTTCGCCAAATACGGACCGCACGCGGTCTATCCCAGCCAAGGAGACGCCGCGCGATGATCGAGGCCGCGATGATCTGGAACGAGCCGAACAACAAGTCCCATTGGGATCCCGAACTGGACCCGGACTGGTCGCGCTTTGCCCGATGCGTCACGCTGGCGGGCCAGGCGATCCAGGCGGCGAACCCCGCGGTCACGCGGGTGCTGGGCGGCATGTCGCCCATCGACCCCCTGTGGCTTCAGCGGATGGGGGGTCACGGCGCGCTGGATCATGTGGACGTGGTGGCCGTTCACGGCTTTCCGCTGGACTGGAACCTGTGGCAGATCCACGAATGGCCCGCCAAGGTGGCCGAGATCGAGGCCGTGACGGACAAGCCCGTCTGGGTGACCGAGGTCGGCGTCGGATCCTTCGGCGCGGAAGAAGTCCAGGTCTTCGGCGTCGAGACGACCGCCAAGCTGCTGGTCGGCCGCGTGCCGCGCATCTTCTGGTATTCGCTGTTCGACCTGCCGCAGGAATGGGGCGCCACGACCCGGCACCGCGAGGCCGAGGGCAGCTCCTATTACCGCCACTTCTACATGGGCCTGATCCGCGCCGACGGCACGCCCAAGCCGGGGCTCGAGGCCTATGCCCCCCACGCAGCCGACATGGGGCTGATGCAATGGTTCCATTACCAGGATCCGCGCCTGGACGACGCGGTGGCCTGGATGAAGCGGCTTGGCGTGCGTCACCTGCGCACGGGCCTGTCCTGGGCCGACAGCTTCCGGCCAGACGCGCTTGGCTGGTTCGACCGGCAGATGGAGGCGCTGGCCGATTTCGACACCACCGTCACCTTCTGCTTCACGCCCGAACATCTCGGCCCCGGCGCGCATCACACCAGCCCGCCGCACGATCCGCAGCAAATCGCCGATTTCTGCGCCGCGATGATTGAACGATATGCGCCCCGCCGGGTTGAAGGCACGCCGCCGGCGTTTCAGCCGGCCCTGACGTGAAGGCCATGACATGAAAGACGCCCACATGCCGATCAACATCGCCATCATCGGCGTCGGCAACTGCGCCAGTTCCCTGGTGCAGGGACTGACGCATTACACTGGGCGCAACGATGCCACGGGGCTGATGCACCACAGCCTTGCGGGCTATCGCCCCGACGACATCCGGGTGGTCGCCGCCTGGGACATCGACGCCCGCAAGGTGGGCCGCGACGTGGCGCAGGCGATCTTCGCCCTGCCGAACTGCACCGCCGTGTTCGCGCCCGAGGTTCCCGACACGGGCGCCGTGGTCCGCATGGGCCGCATCCTGGACGGCGTGGCCGAGCACATGGCCGACCACCCCGAGGCCCGCACCTTCGTGCCCGCCGACGAACCCGAACCCACGCGCGAGGATGTCGTGGCCGCGCTGCGCGACGCGGGTGTGGACGTGCTGATGAACTATCTGCCCGTGGGCAGCCAGAAGGCGACCGAATTCTATGCCGAATGCGCGCTGGAGGCGGGCGTGGCATTTGTGAACAACATCCCGGTCTTCATCGCCTCGGATCCGGCCTGGGCCGAACGGTTCCAAAGGGCGGGCGTGCCGATCATCGGCGACGACATCAAGGCCCAGCTTGGCGCGACCATCGTCCACCGGGTGCTGACCGACCTGTTCCACAAGCGCGGCGTCAAGCTGTGCCGGACCTATCAGCTCAACACCGGCGGCAACACCGACTTCCTGAACATGGCCAACCGCAAGCGGCTGGAAAGCAAGAAGATCTCCAAGACCGAGGCCGTGCAGTCGGTTGCCGCGGAACGCATGACGGACGACAACATCCATATCGGCCCTTCCGATTACGTCGCCTGGCAGAACGACAACAAGGTCTGCTTTCTGCGCATGGAGGGAGAGCTGTTCGGCGGCGTGCCCATGAACCTGGAGCTGCGCCTGTCGGTCGAGGACAGCCCCAATTCCGCGGGCGTCGCCATCGACATGATCCGCTGCGCCGCCATTGCCCGCGACCGCGGGCTTGCCGGTCCGGTGATCGCCCCCGCCGCCTATTTCTGCAAGCACCCGCCCGAGCAGATGACGGACGACGAGGCCCACGAGGCCGTCGAGGCCTTTATCGCGGACGCCCGGGCCGTCGCGGTCCCGCTGCCGTGACCGTTGCCGGGATGACCGGGAACGCCATCTTTTCCAGACCATCGACGGACAAGCGCAGATGACCCAGACCATGCGTGCGGCGGTTCTTGAGGGACCGCAGCGGTTTTCCATGGCCGAAGTGCCCGTGCCCGCGCCCGCCCCGGGCGAGGTGCTGATCCGGCTGGAAGGCTGCGGCGTCTGCGCCTCCAATGTCGAACCCTGGGAAGGCCAGCCCTGGTCCGCATGGCCCGGCGCGCCCGGCGGCATGGGGCACGAGGCCTGGGGCCGCATCGCCGTCCTGGGCCATGGGGTCCAGGGCCTGGTGGTGGGCCAGCGCGTGACGGCGCTGACCGAACGGTCCTATGCCGAATACGACGTGGCGCCCGCCGCGATGGTGGTGCCGCTGCCCGCCGCCCTGGACGGGATGCCGGTTCCGGGCGAACCCGTGGCCTGCGCCATGAACATCTTCGACCGATCCGACATCCGCGCGGGCCAAACCGTCGCGATCGTCGGCATCGGTTTCCTGGGCGCGATCCTGACGCGTCTGGCGGCCGACGCCGGGGCAAGGGTGATCGCCGTGTCGCGCCGGGCCGAGACGCTGGATCTCGCCCGCCGGATGGGGGCGGCGGAAACCATCCCCATGGACGACCATTGGCGCATCATCGAGGACGTGCGCCGCCTGACCGGCGGCCGCATGGCCCATCGGGCGATCGAATGCGTGGGCAAGCAATGGCCGCTGGATCTGGCCGGGGAACTGGTGGCCGAGGGCGGGCGTCTGGTGATCGCGGGCTATCATCAGGACGGGCCGCGGCAGGTGAACATGCAGATGTGGAACTGGAAGGGCATCGACATCGCCAGCGCCCATGAACGCGACGCCGGCGTCCGCGTGGCGGGCCTGCGGGCGGCGGTGGAGGCGCTGGCAACCGGGCGGCTGGACCTGGGGCCGCTGCTGACCGGCACCTATCCGCTGGACCGGCTAGGCGAGGCCCTGGCCGCGACCCGCGACAAGCCCGGCGCCTTTGTCAAGGCCTGGGTGGCACCGTGACCCCGCGCCTCGGATTTCTGGGCGCCGGCTGGATCGGGCGGCACCGCATGGCGGCGCTGGCCGCGACCGGCCTGGCAGAGATCGTGGCCCTGGCCGAGCCGGACGACGCCAGCGCCGCCGAGGCGCTGACGCTGGCCCCCGGCGCGCGGCGGGTGGCCGGGCTGGAGGCGCTGCTGGCCTGCGACATCGACGCGGTGGTGATCGCCACGCCAAGCGCCGCGCATGCCGAACAGTCCATCGCCGCGCTGAAGGCCGGCAAGGCGGTGTTCTGCCAGAAACCCCTGGGCCGCACCGGGCCGGAGGTGGCGGAGGTGGTCGCCGCGGCGGCCCAGGCCGACTGCCTGCTGGGCGTGGACCTGTCCTATCGCCACACGGCCGGAATGGCCGCGATCCGCCCGCTGCTGGACACGGAAAGCCTGGGCCATGTCTTCGGCGTGGACGTGACCTTTCACAACGCCTGGGGCCCGGACAAGCCGTGGTTCTACGACCCGCGGCTTTCGGGCGGCGGTTGCGTGGTGGATCTGGGCGTCCACCTGATCGACCTTGCCTTGTGGTCGCTGGGCTGGCCCGCCGTGACGGGCGTCGAAAGCCGCCTTTACGCCAAGGGCGCGCCGTTGGCCGATCCGGCGCGGCAGGTCGAGGATTACGCCACGGCCACGCTGGACCTGGCGGGCGGCACGGTGGTGCGGCTGGCCTGTTCCTGGGGCTTGCAGGCGGGCCGCGAGGCCGTGATCGCGGCCGAGTTCTTCGGCACCGAAGGCGGCGCGTCCCTGCGCAACGTGAACGGTTCCTTTTACGACCTGCGGGCCGAACGCCACCACCACATCCGCGCCGAACCTTTGGCCGAGCCGCCCGACGACTGGGGCGGGCGCGCGGCGGCGGACTGGCTGACGCGGCTGGCCGGGGGCGCGCGCTTCGACCCCGACGCGCGGCATCTGGTGACGGTCGCGCGGGTCATCGACCGGATCTACGGGCGATAGGATGCGCGTCGGAGTTCTGACCTTTCACCGCTGCATCAACTATGGCAGCTATTGGCAAGCCCGCTGCCTGGTTCAGGCGATCGCCGCGCGCGGCCACCACGCCGTGCTGCTGGACCACCAGTCCCGCGACGTGACCTCGCGCGAATGGCGCTATGCCTTTCAGCCCTTGACGCCGGATCGGTCCTCGCGGGCGGACGTGGCGCGATACGGGCGCAAGCTGCGCAAGTTCATCGCCGCCTTTGACGCCCTGCCCTTGTCCGCGCCCTTCGACCTGGACGATCCCGCCGCCATGCCGCCGGTCGATTTGGCCGTGATCGGCAGCGACGAGGTGCTGAACCTTTCGCACCCCTGGTACGGCGGCAAGCCGATCTTCTGGGGCGAGGGGCTGGCCGCGCCCCGCGCCGTGACCTATGCGGCCAGCTTCGGCAACTATGCCGCGCCCTTTGTGGAACCCCAATGGTCGGCCCGGCTGCGCGACTTGGACGCCATCTCGGTCCGCGACGACAACAGCCGGGGGATCGTGGCGGCGGCCACGGGACGCGCGCCCGCCATGGTGCTGGATCCGGTGCTGCTGAACCCGCCGCATGCGGAACCGGCGGACGAGGCCCCTTATGTCCTCGTCTACGGCCACCACATCCCCGAATGGTTCGCCGGACGCGTGCGACAGGCCGCGCGCGACCGGGGCTTGCGGACGATCAGCGTCGGCTATCGCAACGATTGGGCGGACGAGCAGCGCCTGGAAGCCGGGCCGCAGGAATTCGCGGCGCTGATGGCGGGGGCGTCGGCGGTTGCCACCACCTATTTCCACGGCTGCTGCTTTGCGCTGCTGAACGGCAAGCCGCTGGCCTGCGCGCCGTCCGATTACCGTTGGACCAAGGTCCGCGACCTAACCGCGCTGCTGGGCGCGGAACGCCGCCTGACCTTCGAGGACCGCGACCCCGGCGAGGTGGGCGCGCTGCTGGCCGAACCCATCCCGGACAGCGTCCTTGCGCGGATCGCGGATCTGCGCGCGCAGTCGGCCGCCTGGCTGGACGCGGCGCTGGCGGGGCGGGCATGACGCGCGCGCTCAGCCCCGCCGAGATCGTGCGGTCCGGCCTGTGCATCGGCTGCGGGGCCTGCGCGTCCGGCGCGGATGCCGCGATGGCATGGGACGGCTATGGGCAGCTCAAGCCCTCGGGGCCCGCCACGCGGCGGCGCAGCGAAGCCTTTTCCGCGCTTTGCCCCTTTTCGCCCGAAGCGGCCAACGAGGACGCCATCGCCGCCGCCCGCTTTCCCGACGCGCCGCGCCGGGACGCGCGCCTTGGCCGCCACATGTCCTGCCATGTCGGCGCGGCGGCCGAGCCGCCTTTCCGCGAACGCGGCAGTTCCGGCGGCATGGTCAGCTGGGTCGCCGCCGAGCTGATGCGGCGCGGAGAGATCGACGGCGTGTTGCACGTCCATCCCGGCGCGCCGGGCCAGCCCTTCTTCGGCTATCGCATCAGCCGCTCGCAGGACGAACTCTTGGCGGGCGCGCGGTCGCGCTATCACCCGGTTCACCTGGCCGAAGTGCTGGATCAGGTCCGCGCCACGCCGGGGCGTTACGCCGTGGTGGGCATCCCCTGCTTCATCAAGGCCGTGCACGGGGCCCGCGCGCAGGACGCCGTTCTGGCCGAGCGGATCACGCATCTGCTGGGCCTGTTCTGCGGCCACATGAAAAGCGCGCGCTTTGTGGAAAGTTTCGCCTGGCAGTTGGGGGCGGACCACGACCGCGTGCGCGCCGTGGAATACCGGCTGAAGGACGCGGGCCGCCCGGCGAACTGGTATACCGCCCATCTGACGCTGGACAACGGCGGCACGGTGCAGAAGGACTGGTTCCACCTGGCCGACGGCGATTGGGGCGCGGGCTATTTCCAAAACAGCGCCTGCAACTTTTGCGACGACGTGGTGGCGGAAACCGCCGATGTCAGCTTCGGCGACGCCTGGGTCGAACCCTATTCGTCGGACGGACGAGGAACAAACGTCGTGGTGGTCCGCGCCCCGCTGATCCAGCGCCTGATCGACGAGGGCGTGGCCCAGGGCCGGCTGGATCTGCGACAGGTCGATGCCGATTTCGTGGCCGACACCCAGGCTGCGGGCTTCCGCCAGCGGCGCGAAGGGCTGGCCTATCGCCTGACCTGGGCGAAACGCGGCATCCGCCCGGTCAAGCGCGTGGCGCCCCGGGCGACGGGGATCGGCTGGCGGCGCAAGCTCGTTTATCGCACCCGGGCCGCGATCAGCCGCGGCTCGCACCGGATGGCGCGGCTGGCGGCGCTGACCGGGCGTCCCCGGATCTATCTCGGCTGGGCGCGCGGGGCCTATGCGGTCTACGAGGGGCTGACCTATCACCGCGGCCCCCTTGCCCCGCTGTTCGACCGGATCGGGCGGATGGCGCAGCGCCTCCGGTCCTAGAACCGCATCGCCGCCCCGCCGGCCACGCTCGGGCGTGCGTCGGGCACCGCCGGGAACGGCCGGGGTCGCCGTCCGGGTATAGCCGTCCGGATCGCCCGGTTCCCGGCTCGAGAGCCTCCAGCCACAGAACGGCGACATCCAGGACCTTGAAGGGATCGCCATTCCGAACGACGCCCGGCGGCAAAGGGATGATGCGGGTTCGGGCCGGGATCGGTCTGGCCCATGACCTGGCCGGGATTGCCCCGGCGGCAAGCGGATCGGAAACAACGCCGCCGAAAGGCATGATGCTGAACGTCACCCATGCCCATCGGAGCCAGGGCCGCCGGACCCGGGCCGACTGGTGCACCCCCCCCCCTGCCCCTGTCCGGAGACGGCTTGGGATACGGCCCGCTTGGCCGCAACTCCGGCGAGGTGCTGGGCATCGTCGGCAAGATCGTCGTGACGCCCCGATCTTTCGCGGCGGCGCCGTTGGTCCATGACGACGGCTCGGTCCGCACCCGGAACCTGGCCGAGATGGAACTGCCGGCCAAGGATTTGCGGCCACCCCCCTGGCCGACCCGAGGCGTGCCGCCTGATCTTTGCCGAACCCCTGCCCTTTCTGGCGGAACTGCGGGCCGAAAGGCCGGCCTGGAACCTGGGCGAGGTGACGCTTGTCACGCGGTTCGCCGATTGCATGACCGTGCTGCGCCGCCATCGGATCATCGGCGTGGACCTGGTATCGGCCCAGGCAGGGTGGCTTTTTCATGGCCCAGGAGGACAGGGCGGCTGGATCGACCCGCGCGCCTGCGATGCGCTGGAGGGCGCGCCGGGCGGGCTGGATCTGGTGCGCCTTGTGACGCGCGGGTTCCGGTGGAGCTGGTGCAAGAGTGGCTCGGCCTGACCGGATCGGACCCGGACAAGCCGATCGACTGGTCCTGCTGATACAAGCAGAACGCCTTCTGGAACCAGCCCTTCGCCCCTGTCGTGCCCGGTATCGGCCAGGCCGCCATCGTCGCGCGGCGGGATCGCGCGAACACGTGGATGGCCTTTTGCCCGGCGCGGCCGGTCGCGCGGCGGGCCGCAGCGATCCGGCTGGGCAGCGACGCCCGCGATCCCGCCATCCGGGTGGTGCGGCTGGCGTTGGACGGCGGGCTGGCCTTCGGGCTGCGCCACGCGCTGTTCAACATCGGCGGGCTGCTGATCGGCGCGGCAGAAACGACCTCGTACGCGGTCTGCAACGCCCTTGTGGAACTGCGCGGCGATCCCGCCGGGCACGACCGTGCCGGCCGTCACCCATGCGGCGTGTTCGACCCCGAGGGCTTTCCCGATCCCGGCCGCTTCGATTCCGGGCGCGACCTGTCGGGCAGTCTCACCTTCGGCCTGGGCCGCCATGCCGCCGCCGCCATTGTGCCCGAGATCGCGCGCCTGATCCCGCTGGACGACCGCCTGACCCTGCGCCTGGACCCAATCGGCCTGCCCGAAAAGACAACTTTCCCTGCGCGTAAAGAGCAGACATAAAAGAACCACCAGCCGGGCGGCGCCGTTATGTGTGTTGCTTGCGAGTGCTTGCCGGCCGGCTGGTTTCCTTTCCCCGATCCATCCCCGAAACGATCCACAGAAATTGTGGACAACTGCGCTGTTCCGGCCCAGATCTTTCGGCAACAGTCGGCCGGATGCGGCCCCTTCAAGGATGAGACCATGGACGAATATTGCCTTTGCCTGCGCGACAACCCGCATTTCCGGCTGACCAGTGACGGCCAGGGCTTTGACGCCCACGCCGAACCGATGGTCTTTGCAAGCTATGACGAGGCTTACGAATACACCTTGAAGAACAACACCAGCCCGCAGCTGGAGGGCGTTTCGGTCGAGATCGTCAAGTCGGACGCGTGATGGCGCTGCCTTGATCCGGCGATGGCCATCGCCTGTGCCGCGCCCCGACATCGCGACCTGAACGGACAGGTCTTTCGGGGCCGGGGATGGCAGCGCCCTGCGCCCAGGAAAACCTCCTTTCGGCGATCCCCCGCGCCAATGTCGGTCCGTCAGCACCGGGTTGACCGATCCGACCGTCGGGATCAGGGACTGGTCGCAGGCGAAGCATCTGCCGAGGCGGGGAAAGCGGCCCAGGGGATCGGGCACGGAGGACGCCGGATCCTCGCCCATCCACAGCGTGCCCGCCTCGCGATAGGCGCCGCCGAAGCCCCGGCGCAGGCCGGGAAGGGCCGGTCCAGCGGAAAAGGGCCGCGTTCCAACCGCCGTCATACAGGTATTCGATGGTGCCGGGGCTGCCCGCGATGGCCTGGGCCAGATCCAGCGCCGCCCGGTCCGTGGCCTGCCAGGCGCCAAGATCCGCCGAGCCGGGCTTGATCTGGACATAGGCGCGCGGCACGCCCAACTCGTCCGTCTCGAAGGGGCTGAGGTTGATCCAGCTGCCCGCGGCATTCGGCACCCCGGCGCAGTGGTCGCTTGGGATCAGGCGCGGGCACCAGCCGATCCAGAACGGCGACTTGCCCCCAGGCAATAGACCAGGCGCGGGAAATCGGCGTCGCCCTGTCAGGGCAGCCCTCAGACCAGTTCGCGCGCCATGCCCCCGTTGGTGGCCCGGGGAATGGGCGCGGGAATGGCAGAGCCGACGTCGGCAAGGTTCTGGACATCCTCGGTCACCAGGAAGTCGCCCGCATCCAGCACCAGAACCCGCTTGCCCGGATGCAGCCGGACGATCTTGGCCGCGCAATAGGCCCTGCACATTCCCGCGCCCACGACCACGGCGTCGAAGGGCGCGCCGCCGTTGCTGGTCGCCTCGTCCCAGGTGCCGCGCACGAAGCGCGCCGCGGCGTCGGCGCCGAAGGACGTGCGCTGGACATCCACCTGCGCGGAAGCGGGATCCAGGCGTGGAAGCGGCATCGTCTTGCCCCGATCTGTTGCAGCCCCCGGGCGCGGCGCGGAATCCCGCTTGATCATGCGCCCGCGCGGCTTGCGTCTCATCCCGCGCCCTGCGGGGGACGATCCCGTCAGGGCAGGCAAGGCAGGGTCAGTTCGGCCTCGAACCCTGGGTCGAGGTTGCGCAGGCGCAGCGTGCCGCCCACCGCGCTGGCGATGTCGGCGGCGATGGCCAGGCCAAGGCCGGTCCCGCCGTCGCGTTCGTCAAGGCGCAGCCCGCGTCCCGGCAGCAGGTCCAGCAGCCCCGGCGCGGCGCCCGGCCCGTCGTCTTGCACCCGGATCACCGCCCGCCCCCCCGCCGGGGCGCAGGTGATGCGGACGCGCGCGCGGGCATGGCGGACGGCGTTTTCGGCCAGGGCGCCCAGGGCCTCGGCCAGATCGGGCCGGTCCAGGCGGACCCGGGTTCCCGCCGCCCCCTCGACCGCGATGTCCAGCGCCTCGCCCCCGGGCGTGCGGCGCAGGACGGCGGCCACCGAGCGGGCGACATCAAGGGCGTCGCAATAGGCGCGGTTCGCGTCCCCGGCCAGCCGCGCCCGGGCCAGTTCGCGGTCCACATGGGCGTGCATCGTGCGGGCGATCTCCTCGATGCCCGCCGCCGCCTCCGCCGAGCCGCGCGACCGCAGCCGCGCCGCTTCCCCCATCAGGGCCTGAAGCGGCGTCTTCAGCCCATGCGCCAGATCGCCCGCGCGCAGCCGCGCCCGTTCGACCTCGGCTTCCTGGTTTTCCAGAAGAGCGTCGATCTGCCGCGCCAGGGGCAGCACCTCGGCCGGCACCCCGGCGCCGATCCGGCGCGCGCGGTTCTGGCCCAGGGCGGCCACGCGGTGCCGGATGGCGGCCAAGGGACGCAGGGCCACGCTGACCGCCACGGCCAGGGTCGCCACGAGCGCCAGGCCCAGAAGCGCCAGATAGGGGGCCAGATCGCGCAGGAAATCGGCCCGGGCCTTGTCCAGGTCGGCCCGGTCCATGGTGACGGCGATGCGCAGCGGCAAATCGCCCCCGGGCGTGGCGACGCCGATCCGCCGGACCAGGGCCAGCAGCGGCTGATCCAGCGGGCCTTTCAACTCGCCCTGCCAGACTTCGCCGGTGTCGGCGGGCAGGGCCAGGACGTGATCCCACAGCGAACGGGACCGCAGCCGGTCGGCGGGCGCCTCGATCTGCCAGTAATGGCCGGAAAAGGGCCGCCGATACAGCGGGTCGCGCGGCGGCGAAGGCATGGCAAGCGCCCCCCCGGCGCCGATCTCGACGGCCGAGGCCAGGTGTTCCAGCCGGTCGGACAGCTCGCTGGCCGCCACGCGTTCCACATGCCGGTCGAACAGCAGGGCAAGGCCGCCTGCCGCCAGCAGAAGGGCCAGCGCCACGCTGCAAGCCCCCGTCACCAGCAGCCGCAGCCGGATCGACCCGCGCCGCGCCTTCACGCGCCCGCCAGAAGATAGCCGAAGCCGCGCCGCGTTTCGATCACGCCCGGACCCAGCTTGCGGCGCAGCCGCGCCACCAGCGCCTCGAGCGCGTTCTGCTCGCGCGAGTCGTCGTCGCCGTGCAGATGCTCCAGCAACTCGTGCGGGGGCACCGGGCGGTCGCGGTTCAGCGCCAGATAGGCCAGGCAGCGGAACTCCAGGGGGGTCAGCGCGACGGGACGGCCGTTCAGCGTGGCGGTCCGGCGCGTCAGGTCCAGTGCCAGCGCGCCCGCAACCTCGACCGGCGCGGCACGGCCCGCGGCGCGGCGCACCAGCGCGCGGACGCGGGCCACCAGCTCCTCGGTCCGAAAGGGCTTGGGCAGGTAGTCGTCGGCGCCCGCGTCGATGCCCTCGACCCGCTCGATCCAGGTGCCGCGCGCGCTGAGGATCAGGACGGGGGTGGTCACGCCCTCGGCCCGCCAGCGTTTCAGCACCGCCAGCCCGTCCATCCGGGGCAGGCCCAGATCCAGCACGATGGCCCCGTAATCCTCGGTCCCGCCCTTGAACCAGGCGGTTTCGCCGTCGGCGGCAAGATCGCTGCGGAAGCCCACCGTATCCAGGGTCTGGGCCAGGTCGGCGGCGATGCGGGGGTCGTCCTCGACGATCAGGATGCGCATCGGCGGGTGCTTCTAGTCATCGTCCTCGTCCTCGGGGCTTTCGTCGCTGACCTCGGTGATCTCGCCCGTGCGGGCGTCCATGTCCACCTCGATCAGCCGCCCCTCCAGGGTCAGCATCTCGAACTCGTATTCCTCGATGCGGCCCGTGGGGTCCAGGTCGATCTCGATGTCCAGCACCTCGCCCGGAAAGGCGGCCAGAAGGCGCGGCATCAGCGCCGACAAGGGCAGGATCTCGCCCCGCGCCACCGCGGCCAGCGCCAGGTCGCTGTCGGCCTCGATCTCGAAGGCGTCGCGCGACGGCGGCTCCTGGGCCCGAAGGGCGGGAACGGGCGCCAGCAGCAGCAGAAGGGCAAGGATCGGAATGCGCATGCCGTCCCTTCTAGCGCGGGCCGGCTGACAATTCCCTGACAAGGCCGGTCAGCGCCGCATCAGGTGGGATATGCGACAAGCGATTCGTCCAAGGCGGGCATCAAGGCCGCCCCGGCACAAGGAGCGACGCATGAAAAGACTGATCCCCGTTCTGGCCCTGGTCCTGGGCCCCGTCGGCACGGCCCTGGCGCAGGACGCCGCGCGCCCCCTGTCCGCGATCATCGCGGATCTCGAGGCGCAGGGCTATCGCATCAGCGACATCGACGTGGACCGCGCCTCGATCGACGTGGACGCCGTCGCAGCGGATGGGCGGCGCGTGGATTTGCGCATCGATCCCGCAACCGGCGCGATCCTCGGCGAAACCCGCGACGACTGACACCTGAAACCAAGAAAGGAAAGCGACATGCCTTTTTTCCGTGGCACCAACGGCATCAACACATTGAACGGATCCGGCCTGGCGGACCGGCTGTTCGGCTTGGGCGGCGATGGCAACGATCGCCTGTGGGGCGGTTTCGGCCATGACGAGCTGGAGGGCGGCAATGGCCACGACCGGCTTTGGGGCGGTTTCGGTCATGATGAGCTGGAAGGCGGACGCGGCAACGACCGCCTGGCGGGCGGCAGCGGCAACGACGACCTTGAAGGCGGCCTGGGCAATGACGTGCTGGCGGGCGGCACCGGGCGCGACCACCTGGAGGGCGGGGTCGGCAACGACATCCTGACGGGCGGATCTGGGGCCGATGTCTTCGAATTCGAATGGGGCGACGGCCGCGACCGCGTCACCGACTTCCAGAACGGCATCGACCGCATCGAGCTGGACGATTTCAGCCGCGCCCAGGTGCAGCAGGTCATCAACGGCGCCCGGCAGGACGGCGCCGATCTGGTGCTGACCATCGCGCCGGGCACGATCGTGGTGCTTGAGGATGTTCAGAAGGCCGAACTGGGGCTTTCCGACTTCACCTTCTAGGGCGCAAGCTCCGGAACGGAAAGGCGCGCTGCCTTTCCCCGCAGGCAGGGGTCGTGCATGATCCCTGCCCTTTTCGTTGCCCCGACCGTTCCATGCTGGCAGACCGTCAGAAAGCCCCGTGCCAGAATCGCAGAAGCGAAGAATAACTTACGCAGAAAACTGAATATGACGGCTTAAAGCGTAACCACCTTGGGCCGACCGGGCAGAGGGATGGCGGCATGGGCATTGTGCAGCCGAAGACACGCATCGACAAGCTGGTGGGCGCGCACGCGTCCGCCTTGTCCGAACGGCTGCATGCCCATCGCGAACAGCTGTTTCCCTCCGATGCCAAGCGGGAATTGCGCAAGTTCACTTCGGGCGAAGTGGCCGAACTGCTGGGCGTCAAGGACGCTTATCTGCGAAAGCTGGACATGGAAGGCAAGGCCCCCTCGCCCGAGACGCGCGCGGGGGGCCGCCGCCATTACACGCCCGCCGACATTCAATTTTTTCGATAACCACTTGAAAAAGCAGAAAAGACTACGGGAACCTATCTGCCGGGCAGGCGTGGCCAGGATCACTTGCAGGTCATCACGATGATCAACCTCAAGGGCGGCTCGGGCAAGTCCACCACGGCCGGCCATCTGGCGCAGAAGCTGGCGCTGGACGGCGATCGTGCTGGCCATCGGCCTGGACCCCCAAGCCAGCCTGTCCGCGCTGCATGGGGTGCAGCCCGAACTGGACCTGCCCGATAACGGCACCATCTACGATTCGATCCGCTATGACGACCCGGTGCCGCTGCGCTACGTGATCCAGCGCACCTATTTCACCAATCTGGACCTGATTCCCGGCAATCTGGACCTGATGGAATTCGAACACGCCACGCCCATGGCGTTGCGCGAACGCTCGGGCAACCATTTCTTCACCCGGATCGGCGACGTTCTGGCCGAGGTCGAGAACGACTACGACGTGGCGGTGATCGACTGTCCGCCGCAGTTGGGGGTTCCTGACCATGTCGGCCTTGTCGGCGACGACCGCGATCCTTGTGACCGTGCATCCGCAGATGCTGGACGTGATGTCGATGTGCCAGTTCCTGCTGATGACATCGAACCTGCTGGGGGTCGTGGCCGATGCGGGGGGCAACATGGACTACGACTGGATGCGCTATGTCGTGATCCGCTGCATGTCGAAAGCAGGATCAAGCACATCCCAGTGCGCGACCTCGTCTGCCGCTACCACGCTGCCATGAGCAACTTTTTCCCGGGCGAAGTGCGCCTTTACCGGAAGCGATATCGCATCGAGAATGCCGTGGTCCGCCTGAAGGACTGGCGCGGCATTGCCGCCCGCTCCGAGATAGGCGGAGACATCTTCCCCAACGCCATCATGCTCGCCGCCATCGTCATAGTCTAAATCTGATGTTTATGCCAACTGACACTGGCGGCGACCGAGTGCAACTCCTCTGGAGCGCATCCTTGTCGCCCTACGACACGCACCAAGCTTTATCAGCCGGTAATGGCGCAAAGCAACTCAAACAACAATGTCGCGCCTGTGAGGGCAGTGACTCCGGAGGAATCTAGAAGTGGCGAAACCTCAACGAGGTCGGCACCTACGATATCAAGGCCAGCGAGCATGCGGATCATTTCCTGAGCCTCTCGCGTCGAGATGCCGCCAATCTCAGGCGTTCCGGTGCCCGGTGCGAAACTCGGGTCAAGCACATCGATATCAAACGAGACATAGGTCGGACCGGAACCGACAATGTTCCGCGCCTCCTCCATCACGGCCCCAACCCCGCGCTGCATGAACTCTTCGATAAAGACGATGCGGATCCCGGCTTCACGCGCGAAGTCGTAGTTCTGCGCATCCGATATCGCGCCTCGAATGCCAATCTGGATCATGCGCTTGGGGTCGATCAGCCCCTCCTCGATCGCGCGGCGGAACGGCGTGCCGTGATTGTATCGGTTGCCGAAGAACGAGTCATAAGTATCCGAGTGGGCATCGAAATGGATCACTCCGACGGGTGATGTCGTGATGCCCCGCAGGATCGGAAGCGTGACCAGATGGTCCCCGCCGACCGCAAGTGGTCTTGCGCCCGCCTTGCGGACATCTGCAAAGAATTCAGCGATGGTTTCGATTGCCTTCGCCGGATCGAGGGGACTTGCCAGCACGTCGCCACAATCACCCACCCGCACCCGGTCGAATGGCGAGATGCCGGTCACGTGGTGGACGCGCCGCACCAGACTCGACTGGTTGCGGATTTCCCGTGGACCGTGACGCGCCCCAGGCCGGTTTGTCGTCCCTCCGTCAAAGGGAATACCGACCAGGGCAATATCCACCTGATCCGGGCGCGCCTGCGGCAGGCGCATGAAGGTCGACGGCCCAGCAAATCGCGGAAAGGCACCAGAGTCGAGCGGCTGGTAGGTCATGTCCGTCAATCTTTCGAACCTTCATGATTGTTGCTTGCGGGTTGGCTGTCGTCGCCGGTCCGATGCGCGTGCCGCCATGCATCCTGCATCCCCCCCTTGCATGCGGCAAGGCAGAAGAGCGCCTCGGCCAGCAGGCGGCCCGCTAGGACGCTGGTGGTGCCGCTGCTGTTGTCGAAGTCAGGCGCGACTTCGACCAGATCGAAGCCTGCGAAACCATCGCGGGCCGCGATGCGGACGCCCCTGATGATCTCGCGCGAGGTCAGTCCCCCCGGCTCGGGGCTGTTCGTTCCCGGCGCAAAGGCTGGGTCCACCCCGTCGATGTCGACACTCAGGTAAAGCCTTGCGCCATCGGCGCATGCAATCCGCCTTGCGCGCTCGGCGACCGCGTCGATGCCCAGACGCTCCACTTCCTCCATGGAAAACACGGTGATGCCAAGCTTGCGATAAAGTGGAGTCCATTCGGGAAGATTGCGTGGACCACGGGCACCGATTACCACGATACGCTGCGGGTCCACACCGTCGAGTTCGGCGATCCGCAGCAGTGGCGAAGCACGCGTCAGGCGATCACCCCCGAAGGATTCGCTAAGGTCGAGATGAGTGTCAAAGACGATCAGCCCTAGGGACGCAGCGCTTGCGGCCGCCACTGCGCTGACCGCAGGGTAGCTAATGCCGTGATCGCCGCCGATAGTCAGAGGAACCGCTTTGGCGGAGAGCATCTGGTCTAGCCGTGCCCTGAGACGCGCATAGCTGGTTTCGTTGTCGCCCGGGACGACATCTATGTCACCGTTGTCGACCACTGCGATATGGGATTGCAGGTCGAAGTCCCAGTCGAAGCTGTAGCTGCCATAAAGAAGCGAAAACTTGCGGATTTCCTGCGGCGCCCTTCGCGTCGCGCCACCCCGGAAGGTCGCGATGCCGTCATAAGGCATTCCCACGATGACCGCGTCAGCCGAGACACTGGCGAGATTTTGCACATGAGGAAAGGCCATGAAGGGCGGCACGTCGCCGAAGATGCGTGGCACACCGGCAGGGCTGAGAGCTTCGCTCATGGCTGATGTTCACCGGATGGGAGACTTGCGGAGGAGGATGCGCCTGCTTGGGGCTCATCCGACTGGAAAAGCATGTTCCGCGACTTCCAGGTTTCTAGGAACTCGCGCAAGCGCGCGCTTCTGGGATTGCCGAACAGGCTCGATGGCGGCCCCTGTTCGATCACTTGGCCACCATCCATGAACACCACGCGATCCGCGACCTGCGCGGCAAAGCCCATTTCATGAGTGACGACGACCATGGTGATGCCTTCGCCAGCAAGCGCCTTCATCGTGTCGAGAACCTCGCCCACGAGTTGGGGGTCAAGGGCCGAGGTGGGCTCATCGAACAGGATGACATGAGGCTCCATCGCCAGTGCCCGCGCGATGCCCACCCGCTGCTGCTGGCCACCGGAGAGTTGCGACGGGTAGCGGTTGGCGAAGCCCTCCAGCCCTACCTTGGCAAGCGCACACCGGCCCGCCTGCTCGGCGGTGGCGGCTGGCACGCGCTTAGTCAGGCGCGGACCGAGGGTCACGTTGTCCAGCACGGACATGTGCGGCCACAGGTTGAAGTGCTGGAACACCATGCCGACGTTGCGCCGGACGTCGTCGATGTTGCGCTCGGTTTCCCGCACCATCCCCGCGGGCGTGCGGCGATAGCCCAACAGTCGGCCCTCGATCTCGACCTCGCCGCTAGTATATTCCTCCAGAAAGCTGATGCAGCGCAGCAGGGTGCTCTTGCCCGAGCCGGACGGCCCGATGATGCACACCACCTCGGATTCCATGATGTCCAGAGATATACCCGAAAGCGCCGTGAACGAGCCGAATACCTTGGTCAGGTCGCGGGTGCTGATCACAGGATTGGCTAATCGCGCAGCGTCTGTTTTCACTTGCTCTTTCCTTGAGGCATCGTTCAGAACCGGACCCGCCGTTCGATAAATCGTCCCAGCTGAGCCACAGCCTCGACAAGAAGCCAGTAGAGCAGTGCGGCAGTGAGATAGGGCTCGATGATCGCGTAGGTTTCATTGACGAACTGCGTGGTGTTCTTGGTCAGTTCGGCAACCGTGATGATAGACAGGACGGCAGATTCCTTGACGAGGATGATGACCTGATTGACCAGCGCTGGCGTAATCAGGACCAGCATCTGCGGCAGCTTAATGTGCCGGATGATCTGTCTGTTCGACAGTCCCGCCATGCGGGCGGCCTCGATCTGGCCGCCCGGAATGGATTCGAAGCCCGAACGGAAGATCTCCGCGAAATAGGCGGCGCTGTAGAAGCCGAGGCCAAGCACGCCCACGGTTTCCGCGGCCAGTCGGATCCCGATGCTCGGCCCCCCGTAGTATAGCACGAACAGCAGGATAAGGATCGGCAAGCCGCGCATGATCTCGATATAGCCGCGCACCGTCCACTGCAGCGGACGAAAAGGCACGCCGGCAAGGCTGGCGAGAAGCAGGCCCACGGCAATGCCGAGGACGGAGGCGAGCGTGCAGATCCAGGCCGTCGTCATCAGCCCCGAGAGCATGAGCGGCGCATATTGGGTCAAGAGGCCGAGGAACTGGTTCATGGTATCAGCCTCCCTGCGCCAGGCGTCGTTCGGTCGCGCGGCCTGCGAGCGAGAGGGCCAGGTTGATGACCATGTAAATGATCCCGGCCGCGATGTAGATCTCGAAAGGCCGATAGGTCGTTGCGACGATCTGCTGGCTTACCCGCATTAGTTCCGTCACTGCAATGACCGAAACCAGCGAGGAATTCTTCAAGATGCTGATCGTTTCGTTGACCAGCGAGGGGATGACCAGCCGGAACACCTGCGGAATAAGGATGTGGCGGCGGGCCGACCACTTGCGGAGGCCAACCATGCGGGCGGCCTCCATCTGCCCCTTCGGGATTGCCAGAAGTCCGCCTCGGAAGATTTCCGCCTGGAATGCCGTCGTATTCAGCGTCAGCGCGATGATCGCAGCAAGAACCGGTGGCACGTTGATGCCGATGACCGGCAGCAGGTAATAGATGATCAGCAGCTGGACGAGGATCGGGGTTCCGCGCCAGGCGCTCTGATACACGCGCGAGGCCCAGCGCAGCCAGCGCTTTTCGGAGGTCACCCCGAAGCACAACGCAAGCCCCAGCGGCATGCCCAGGATGATCGCCACCCCCGACACCAGGACCGTGATCCCAGCGCCCCAGAGCAACATGGGCAGGTTGTTCAGAATGAGGGCAAGCATCGTAACGGCTCGTCACCTTTTACACGACGTGACCCGGCGATCCCGGACGCCGAGGGCGGGCTGCCGCATGGGCTGGGGGGTATGAGGTTTCACTGCTCGGGCACCGGCAGCGCGTCGGTGGGCAGATCCATGGTGAAGCCGAACCACTTCTGCTGCAGCTCGGCCATGGTGCCGTCCTCGGCCAGCTTGCGGAACTGGTCATCGATGAAATCCGCAAGCGCCTTGCTGTCCTCGTCCTTCCGGAATGCCCAACTGAAGTAGGTCGGGGCACCGAATGTCGTTGTCACGGCCTCGAACACGTCGCCACGCTGCGTCTGCAGGTAAAGCAGGTTTGGGAGGGAGTTCACGACCGCGTCCGTTCGCCCCGCCGCCAGGTCGGCATAGGCCTCGTTGAAGTCGACATAGGTCTGAATGCCCGCAATCGGCTCCTTCCCCTGCTCTTCAAGCTGCTTCGAGAACGCTTCCGTCCCCGCAAGCTGCGCCGATCCAGCCTGCGTGCCGACAACCCTGCCGCTAAGATCCGCCGGGTCGTTGAGCGAGTCGTCTCCCTTGCGCTTGACGAAGGCGAAGGACGCATCGGCAATCGGCAAGGAGAGCCGATAGGTGTCGTATCGCTGCTTGTTCACGGTTACCGAGGTGATAATCGCGTCGAACTTGTTCGCCTGAAGACCCGGCAGCAGTCCCTGGAAGGGTAGATCGAGGCGGGTCACCTTCACGCCCGGAAGGCCCTTCATCACCTCTTCGAAGAGATCGACGCCGTAGCCGACGATCTGGCCGTTCTCGACATATTCGAAAGGCGGATAGCGGGCCTCGGTGCCGACTATAATCTCACCGCGCGCCTTGATCTGCTCCAGCAGGTCGGCAGCCGCAGCTGCGGTCACGCTGGCCATCGACATAAGGGCTGTGAGCAGCACCCCCGTGCCGCGCTTCATTGCCGATTGCATCGGTATCTCCCTTTTGGTGCTGCGACCGGTTAGTCCGGGCGTCAAAGAGCGATCACCCGCAGGCGCCGGGGAGACTGCGGGATCTAGATCATTATGCCTCGATTGACACACGGATAAATACGGAAAATAGTAATCATATATCGAACCCGTCGATGTTTGACGAAAGTGGCATCTAGGCGGCAGGCACGGGAAGGAGGCCGTTCATTGCGTTTGTCTGCATCCGACATTCGCGCTCTGAAGGTGTTTCGCTCGGTTGTCGAACATGGCG
Source organism: Paracoccus angustae (assembly GCF_042648745.1). Classification (NCBI taxonomy): domain Bacteria; kingdom Pseudomonadati; phylum Pseudomonadota; class Alphaproteobacteria; order Rhodobacterales; family Paracoccaceae; genus Paracoccus; species Paracoccus angustae. Next base: position 9,723 of record NZ_JBHRXY010000022.1, on the reverse strand, counting down.
GTTTCGCCGGCGCTCAGCTTGCTCTGTCGACCAGCCAGTCGACAATCAGCTTCCAGATCAACGCGCTGGAACAAAGGTTGGGCTTTTCTCTGTGCCAGCGGGGTAGGCGAGGGTTCGAACTGACGGACCGCGGGCAGACGGTCTACGAGCATTCGCATGCCCTGGTATCCGCGCTGTCCTTGTTCGAACAGCAGATCGGCGAATTGCGCTCGCATGCCACCGGCCTGCTGCGCATCGGCGTGGTCGATGCCACCATGACGGATTCAGCCCTCGGCATGGACGATGTGATCCGGGCGTTCACCGAAAAGGCCCAGGAGGTGGAGCTTCGCCTCACCATCGGATCCCCGGAACAGCTTATTTCCGAGATTTCCAAGGGTGGCATCGACTGCGCCATATCTCCGCGGATGAAGGTCCTTCCCGGCTATTCGCAGACCGAGTTTCACCACGAGATCCATTCGATCTATTGCAGCGAACGCCATCCATTGTTCAGTAAGAAAGACGTGACGAAGGCGGATGTCGAAGCCGCGACGGTGGTGGTCCGCCCCTATGCCAACCGATCCGAACTAAGGCATATCCCGAATGCGAAGATTGGGGCCTACGCCTCGAATGTCGAGGCGCAGGCGATGTATATCCTGAGTGGCCATTTCATTGGCTACCTGCCCGACCACATGACACCGATGTTGAGAGAGAAGGACCGGCTCAAGGCCCTACTTGCCCCGGAAGCCCAACTCCGCTCGACCTTTGTCATCATCCTGCCCAACCACAAGAAGGCCTCCCTGCCCCTGCGCATGTTCATCCAGGAACTGCGCAAGAGGGCGGGCTAGCTGGGACGCCCATCATCAATGCGGAAATGGGCATCGGTGGGAACGCAGGCTGCACCGTTGACCGGGACGAGATCCTGCGGGCAGGCAGAAAACGCGATCACCAAGTCTATTTCGGCGCGCAGCGAAACGTGCGAGCCCGGTGTTGAAACCGGCGCGTCGAACGAGATAGCCTGATCGCCATGGACGGGAATGTTCATGAACAGGTTCAAGGGCGAGGGCGTTTCGGTCGCCGTTAGCCCAAGCTCGGCAAGTGCCGCTGCCAGGTTGTCGGTGCAATTGTCGTGATGACCGGTATGCCCGAGCTGTTCGTAACGGTATTGGTCGCATGCGGCGATCAGCGTGTCATGCACACCGCCCGACGTATCCTCGATCAGGGTCAGCACCGGGCGGCGCCGGTTGCTGCGCAGGCTGTCCCCGACCTGGGGATTCAGCCGCAGCATCGCGCCGCGGGTGTGTTCCATGGACATGAACTCGGCGATATCATCGGCGTTGAAAGCCCAGGTATCCACGACCTGGCTGCCGTGCGTATTGATGACGGTAACGATCTGCCCCTTCCCGACCCGCGCGGCGACGCCCCGGCGGGCGGGAATGAGGCGAAGACCCTTGTCTTCTTTCAGTGCGTTCATGGCGGCCTCCTTAGCTTGTGCGCGATTGCCGGGCAGCGAAGATATAGCCGAGGAAATTCAGCAGGACCTGGGCTGCGAGAATTCCTGTGATGCCCGAGGGGTCATATGCCGGGGCAACCTCGACAAGATCCACCCCGACGACATCGCCTCGTTGCGACAGGCCCTGAAGGATCTCCATGACCTCGTAATACAAGAAGCCGCCGTGGCTTGGCGTTCCAGTGCCCGGCGCGATCGAGGGATCGAAGCCGTCGATGTCGATCGTCACATAGTAACGCGCCCCCGCCGGGATCTGGGCAAGGACGCCCTCGACGCCTGCCTTGCGGGCCTGCCGCACCGAGAGGATGGTGGAGCCGCGCTGGCGGGCATCATCATATCCGTCCCGCGCCGTGGACGAGACGTTGCGGATGCCGATCTGGGTCAGGCCGCTGACATGGGATTGCTCGGCCGCTCGGCGCATGGGATTGCCGTGGCCCTCGCGGACGCCGTGGCGCACATCCACGAAATCCAGATGCGCGTCGATCTGGACTATGTGGATCGGACCGTGGTCGCTGAAGGCCCGGATACAGGGTATGTTGACCGCGTGATCGCCCCCAAGCACCAGCGGAAGCGCGCCCCTTTTAAGGATCTTGCGGACGGCCTGTTCGGTATTCGCGTGGCTCGCCGCCGTGTCGGTATGCACAATATCGGCGTCCCCCACATCAACGATGCGGACCTGATCCAGCGGAAGATAGACCTTGTCGTCCTCGTGATCATAGGCTCCGCCATGGCCAAAGGAGAAAAGCGTGGAGGCCTCACGGATCGCACGCGGCCCGAAGCGAGCGCCGGACCGATACTGCGTCCCCATGTCGAAGGGGACGCCAAGTACCGCGACGTCGGCATCGATCTTGTCCCAGTCGAGACAGACCGGGCGCTTGCCGAACGTGCAAAGTCCGACGAACGGAAGGTCGAGCCGTCCGCCCTCATATCCATGTTGCTTCATGCTGGCCATCTCCTCTCTGTCCCTTGGCCCGCAGCCTAGCATCGGCATCCACAACGGTTCCATGACGAGTATTGGGTGTTCATATCGCTTTTTTTAATTATTGCCGTGGATCGAGGTGGCTCTGATAATGTGACCGCCCCCCGACGGGATCTGATGTGCCAAGGTGGGTCTGCAACGATCCACAAAGGGGAGCGGTCATTTCGGAGATTATCACGGTCGGGCTCGATCTTGCGAAGAATGTGTTACAGGTGCATGGAGCTGTCGGCGCAGGGCGGGCCGTCCTGCGCAAGAAATTGCGGCGGGCTCAGGTGCTAATACTACAGCTGCGCTTTATACCATTCCCTGATCCGGTGTGGTTATGTCGCTTGGCGGGGAGTGGGTTGGCATGTCTGTTGCGGACTGGACGGGAACCCTGATCGACTGGCAGGCCGCGCTCCAGGAGTTGAGAGAGATCATCGCGCCGGCCTTTGGGCGACGCGAGCAGCAGCAATCGGCAAACGCCTTCATTGACGGCGTGCTGTCGGGAGCCGAACGCAAGACCGGCTGGATGCTGGCGGAAGAGGCGGGCTTCGAGCGTCCTTACCGCATCCAATCGCTTCTGGGGCGGTCATCCTGGTCGGCCGATGAGCTTTGCCGTCTGGTGAGATGCTACGGCATCGAGGCGCTTGGCGATCCGGACGGGATGCTGGTGGTGGATAAGACCGGCTTCCTGAAAAAGGGGACTGCATCTGCCGGCGTGGCGCGCCAGTATTCGGGGACGGCGGGACGGATCGAAAACTGACAGATCGGTGTCTTTGCCGCCTATGCCAGCCGCTTTGGCCATGCGCTTGTTGATCGGCGCCTGTATTTGCCCAGGGTCTGGGCTGATGATGCGGCGCGCCGGACCAAGGCGCATGTTCCCGAAGATGTTGTAAAGCCACGCGTTGAATGCGCTGCCCAGCACCATAACTATCCCAAGCACGATAGCCTGATCGTAAAAGCTCAGCCCCAGCATGTTCAGCCCCTTGTCCAGGAGCACAATGACTGCAACGCCGCTGGCCGTCTTCACGGCGCTGCCTTCACCGCCGGTGATTGAGGTGCCGCCCAACACCACTGCGGCAATGGCCATCAGTAGGGTGTTGTCGCCAAGAACCAGACCACCCGATCCCAGACGCAGAACCACAGCAACGCCTGCCAGGCCGGCAAAGGTGCCGCAAAGGAGATAGACGGCGAACTTCGTCCAGGTCACGCGAAGCCCGTTGAAAACGGCAGCCCTCTCATTCGCGCCGAGCAGGAACATCTCGCGTCCAAGGTGCTCTGCCCCCTGAAAACTGGACCGTTTGAAACTGGAGTTTTCGGCTAACCTTCCTTGGCTGGGAGAGGAGCTGAGAACGATGAAGGCATCTAAGTTCACCGAGGCGCAGAAGGCGTTCATCCTGAAACAAGGCGAGGAAGGCACGCCGGTTGCGGAGATCTGCCAGAAGGCCGGGATCAGCCAAGCCACTTACTTCAACTGGAAGAAGCGATACGGCGGGCTGCTGCCCGATGAGATGCGCCGACTGAAGGCGCTCGAAGACGAGAACAGCCGCCTCAAGAAGATCGTCGCTGGCGGCACTACGCCCTTCAGTGCCACTCGTCCAATCTCGGCCACAGCGGCAAGGCCGCACTAGCATGGTTTTTGATGACAGCTACCCTCGTGGCGTTAGTCTCCATGCTCTCCGGCCGCGACATTGCAGGCAGGCCGCTCGAGGACTGAACGGCTGGTAGACAAGGCAAGAAGCGGCCCAAGGGCCGCTTTTCCATTGTAATCGCGGTGGACCGACGATCAGATCACTCCGAAGGCTAGCATTGGCTCAGCCACGCGGATGAAGCCTGCGATGTTGGCACCTGTTACGTAGTCGCCTGGAACGCCGTATTCCTCGGCTGTCTCAAAGCAGCTGTCGTGAATATCGCGCATGATTTCCGCCAGCCGGCTTTCGGTTTTTTCGAAGGTCCAGCGATCACGCGATGCGTTCTGCTGCATTTCCAAGGCTGACGTTGCGACACCGCCGGCGTTGGCGGCTTTGCCAGGGCCGAACCTGACGCCGGCCTGCTGGAATAGGCGAATCGCCTCGGGGGTGGAGGGCATGTTCGCGCCCTCGCCCACGGCCGTCAGGCCGTTCTCGATAAGCCGCTTGGCATCCTTGCCGGTCAGTTCATTCTGCGTGGCCGAGGGCATGGCGACCTGGCACGGGACGTCCCAGATCGAGCCATCGCCTGCCTTGACGAAATAGACGCCGCTGCCTTCGCCTTTCAGGCGCAGGTACTCCGAAATCCGACCGCGCCGAACTTCCTTGATCTCCTTCACCAAAATCAGATCAAGACCGTTCTCATCCACGATATAGCCGCTGCTGTCGGAGCAGGCGACGACCTTGCCGCCATAGGACTGGACCTTCTCGATGGTATAGATCGCCACATTGCCTGAACCCGACACGACAACCGTTTTGCCGTCGAAATCATCGCCGCTGGTTTGCAGCATGGACCGGGTAAAATAGGTGTTGCCATAGCCGGTGGCTTCCTTGCGGGCCAGCGAGCCGCCATAGAACAAGCCCTTGCCGGTCAGCACGCCGGCCTCGTAGCGGTTCGTCAGCCGCTTGTACTGGCCGAACATGTACCCGATCTCTCGCGCACCCACGCCGATATCGCCTGCGGGCACGTCAGTGTATTCACCCAGATGGCGACACAGTTCGGTGATGAAGCTCTGGCAAAAGCGCATGACTTCAGCATCCGAGCGGCCTTTCGGGTCAAAGTCCGATCCCCCCTTGCCGCCACCAATGGGCAGTCCAGTCAGCGCGTTTTTGAAGGTCTGCTCGAAGCCCAGAAACTTGATGATCCCCACATTCACCGAAGGGTGGAACCGCAACCCGCCCTTGTAGGGGCCCATGGCCGAGTTGAATTGGACGCGGAAGCCGCGGTTGATCCGGACCTGATTGCTGTCGTCCGTCCATGGCACGCGGAAGATGATCTGGCGCTCAGGTTCACAGATCCGCTCGATCAGCGCCTTGTCTAGGTATTCGGGATGCTTGGCGACCACACGGCCCAGACTTTCCAGAACCTCGCGGACGGCCTGGTGAAACTCGGCCTCGCCAGTGTTGCGCCGGATCACCTCGCTGAAGATCCCCTCAAGTTTATCGTCGATCTGTCCCAATGCTGTTCTCCGTTTATTTTTTGGGCACTGATAGCCTGAAGTGCAGGCACATCAAGAATGAAATGCTATAGTTATGCGCAATAATGGGACTCAAAACGGTCGTGCACCGCCATAAAGCATTGCAAGGGCGGGCAGCCAAGCTGTCAGAATACCGCTTGAAAGGGTAGCGATTGCCGTTGCGCGCTCCATTGGTCGCCGGATGGCCAAGACCAGGAAATGCAAAAACCACAGGCCTGCCCAGCACGCCCAGCAGAGGCCCAGCCAGACGGTCATCGCGTCCGGGGCATGGCGTAGCGTTCCCGCGGCTTCCGGGAGGACCGAAACGGCCACGAACAGGCTGAACCAGCCAAGCCCTCGCCCGTCCGATCCCGTCAGTCGATTCACCGCAACCCAAAAGTAGGTGAGGGTGAACAGCAGCGTCAGCGCCGCAGCCTTGACCGTAGCGGGCGTGCTGGCCTCGGCCATGCCCATCAAGGCCACGGTCCCGGTGGTGACGGACACGGCAAGGTTGATGATCACGATCTCCTTGTCCGAGATGCGGTTCAGCATCCACAGGCCGTTGAGCGTCAGGACCGCGCCGACGAAAAGAAGCGAAAAGGGCAGCAACATAGATCTTTGGGAAAGACGTTGAAGGAAAACATGGGCCGGACGCGGTGATCACGGAGCCAGTTCGGGTCCGTCGTAATCCGTGGCGACCGTGATGCGGTCCGCAACAATCTGGTTGCGCAAGCTGTCGATTTCGGCCCGCACATCCGCTGGAACATCGGACGACAGGGCCAGCGACACCTCCGCCGGTTTTTCCAGGCCGATCGCCTTGACTGTGCCGGCCTGCCACTGGCCATCGGCAAGGTCGCGCACGGCCTCGACTCGGGGAATGCCCGCATCGGCCACGGCCGAGGCCACAAAGATGCCCGGCTCGACGGCGGTCCAGTCGATCACGTTGCCGATCTGGCGGGTCTTCGTGCCACGCATTGCCTCGGTCACACCAATGAGGCCGGCGTTCAGCATGGTGAAGATGATGTCGGCACCTTCCCCGATCTGGGTAGTGGCGACGCGCTGCGACAGGGCGTTGTCGTCCTGGTCACCCGCAAAAATCGTCAGAAAGCGCACTTCGGGAATGGTATGCATCAGCCCGTGATAGAATGCCCCGCGCCCCTGCCCCGGCGGCACCCGAATGCCCAAGATATGGCCTACCACGTCCGTTTCGGTCAACAGGCCCGCCGCGGCGCCTGCCAGCCAGGCGCTTTCCTCTTGCAGGACTTCATAGCTGGACAGGTTCGGGCCCGGTGACATGGCCTTGCACGACAACAAAGCGGATATCGGGATATTCCGCCGCGACGATCTGTGCTGCCTCGCTGTTCTGGCCGCCATGGGCGATGACCATGTCGGGCTTGCGTTCCGTCAGTTCGCGCAAGGCCTCGGCCAAAAGGTCACGCTCGGGGTTGATGCCGTCGATATAGGAAACACGGGCGCCGAACTCTCTCTGGATGCGCAGCAGGCCGTTGTAGCCCGCCTCCATGAAGCCGTTGTCGTCGATCCTGCCGGGCAACAGCATGGCGTTATCCAGATCGCTATCTAGCGTGAATGCGGCACCGCCCGTCATCAGCAGGACACAGAATGTTGCAAGCTTGTGCACGGTATTTTCTCCCTCTGTTACCCTTGCGTAAGGTAAAGCCTCGGGCGCGGTTATCCAGAACTTGCCCATGCAGAATATTCGGGCAGTTTATAATCGAGTTACACAGGCGCTGTCTGAAACGCGGCCCCGATCTCCTCCAGATGGCGGGTCATTGCCTCAAAGGCGACGGTGTCGTGGCCGGCTGCGATTGCGTCCACAATCCGCTGGTGCTGATCGCTGTGACTGGTCTGGAACATCGCCGCCGCGAGCCGGCGATAGCTGCGGTCCCAACCGCGCTGCCAGGGGGCATGGCGGCGCGCCTCCGTCAGCCAAGTCATCACCCCAACTACGGCAGCATTGCGCGTCATGCGCGCGATCGCATGGTGAAAGTCGCTATCCGCCCGCTCGCAATCGGCAATCCGCTGCGCGCGCCCCCCGGTTAGGACCAACCTTTGCAGTTCTGCGATATCCGAGGCATCGGCCCGTCTGGCTGCCTCTGATGCGATGGCAGGTTCCAGAAGAAGACGGGCGCGGATCAGATCGATAGGCAAGGCATCGGCGGGAAGCGTTGCGCCGCTCAGCGGAAGGCCGCGCGGCGCAGGTCCGACGAATTTACCCTGCCCGACATGCCGCCAGATCAGGTCCTCGCGCTGCAGGGCGGCGAGGCCCGCGCGCAGGGTCTGCCTGCTGCAGCCGAGGCTGCGTGCCAAGTCGCAATCGGGCGGCAAGCGGTCGCCCGGAGACAAGGCGCCAAGCAGGTCTTGCAGGGCTGAACTGACTTTCGATTGATGCATTGAGCGCTCCCTTGATGCAGACCGATACCCGCTTGTGCCTTCTACAGGCGAGCCTCTCTCATGGTGACTTAACCCCAGTGCATCGAGTGCCGGCACGGTTCTCGTCGAACAGGACGTCGCCAGTGGATGCGCTGATGCCTCGCTCGAACAAGAAAGTGCCACCTAGCGGTGTGAACTCAAGCCGGCAGACCGGACAGCGTCCGGCCGCTGCGCGCGGTACAGCCGCCCCGCAGTTGCGACAATAGTCAGGAATTGATCGGCGCATCATCGTGTCCTTGAAATGGCATGGCTACATATCTGCTGATCTCTCTGGACTCGAAGCTGCGGGTGTCCCCACAGCCGATCGCGCCACGTCCAGAACCGTCAGACTGCGTTCATCACCGGCCCGATTGGTCCACTTGACGTGATCACCTGCCGACAATCCCAGCAACGCAGTGCCCACTGGGGTCAGGACCGACACTTTGCCACGGCTGATATCGGCCTCTTCTGGCCAAGACAGCGTGACACGCACATTACGCGTGGCATGGTCTTCATGGTAAACAATGTCACTTCCGATCGTGACGATGTTGCTGGGCAAACGCATGGGCGAGAGCAGCATGGCCGATGTCAGCTTGTTGACCAGGGGATAGCCGACATCAGGCAGGCGCTCGATGATGGCGCCGGCAAGCGACTCCAGCCGCTCGACCTGGGTGGCATCGACAACCGTGCGAGCACGGTGCATGGAATGGGCCATGATAGCCTCCATTTAAACTGTAGCGATGAAATGGTCGGACAGGCGGCCGTCAGTCGAAGGACATGCCGCAAGCGACGCCGTTTGTCTGGACCCTCAGCACCTGAAGCTCTCCCATAGCGCCTTCCTCTGCGATGAGAGATGCATGCTGCCCGACGGTCATGCCGATCAGGGTGGCACCCAGGAAGCTGCCTACATGCAGCCGGCTGCGTTCGTCCTCAGGATAATCCCGGTGGTATAGCACGCAGGTCTCGACACGGCGCCTATCCAGGCTGAAGGTCACGCGGGACGTGCCCGAGACGATATCGGGATAGAGTTCGCCGTCGTCGATTACCTTCGCATCGCACATCTTGGCGCGGAGCAGATAGGCCAGACGGATGGACATAGTCCCTCCGAGATCCTCGCAGCGGCGCCTGTGCTCGTTCAACTGCCAATAGTCGCGGCGGCTAAGACTGGCGCGGATCGGTCGCAGGGCGGCAATATCACCTGCATGATGACGATCGTCGGGAACTCGGCAGTCAGACAACTTCCCCTTGCCCAGTGGTTCGGGAAGCTGAAGATAGCAAGGCATGATTATTCCTCACGGCACATTGTCCGCCAGGCTGATCTGAAGTCTTGAGTGATATGCCCCGGGGGAAAAAGCGTCAGCTGGCAACCGCCTCTGCCCGGGGCAGAGAGCGCGTCAGAGGTGAGCCGGGAAGCATCCGGAACCTAATCTGGGAAATAAACGTCAGCATGTTTTTGAGGCTACGCCGTCCTGCCCTTGAAAGCAAGTCACTTGATTTTCAGGCGCAATCGGTAGGGTTGCTGTCTTTACCCCCATGATCCTCCAGGCAAGCTTGTACCAATATCGGAGCAACCTCAGCAGAGACTTGCGCTGCAGCCCACCGGGCTTTGCTTTGCTGCCGAGCGTGAACTGGCCCCCCTTTCGACCGGACACCAGGCATAACCATGGAGGCTTAGGCACATGCCTAAGCACGTGCTTATGT
>NZ_JBHRXY010000021.1:0-42781 GCF_042648745.1 Paracoccus angustae | reverse complement strand
AATGACCCAAAAACCATAATCAAAGGTGGGTCAGTTCTCGATGGAAAACCTGGGTCACTTCTGGGTGGAAATTAACACGCCGACCTTCAGCGTCGCATAGCTGCCCGCTTTGACCAGTTGCGCCGCTGGAATGGCAAACAGCCATTCGCGATAGAAGATGGTTTCCAAATCCAGTTGGTACATCTCGGGCGAGGTATAGAAGGGCTGTTCAAGCGCATGGCCGGGTTTGCGGCGGGCAAGCAGGCTATGAATGTCGATCATGGCTAGGTTATGTTGACAAATGACGCAGCCAGAGACGGATCGACGTGATGTCGATGAAGGCCAGGAAGCTCTCGGCAGTCTTGTCGTAGCGGGTGGCGACACGGCGGGCGTTCTTCAACTTGTTGAAGCACCGTTCGACCAAGTTGCGCAGACGATACAAGGCTCGGTCGACGCCGACGCGCTTCTTGCGTGACTTGCGCATGGGGATGACGGGCAAGACGTTGCGTTTATCCATGGATTTTCGAATGCTGTCAGCGCCATAGCCTCGGTCGGCTAGCAAGACGCTTAGGGCGGGCAGGTTTTCGGCCATGACCAGATCGAAGCCAAGATAGTCAGAGGTTTGCCCCGCGGTGATCTCGGTCCTCATGGGCAGCCCTGCAGCATTGACGAGGAGGTGGATCTTGGTCGTGAAGCCACCTCTTGAGCGGCCGAAACCCTGTCGCGGAGTTCCCCTTTAGCGCCCGCTGCCTGATGATGGCCTTGTAGGCGGCCAGTTCGGCGGCATCGGGCAGGCTGCCGTGGATCAGCAGGTGGGCAACCTCCTCGTATTCGGCATGCTCGGCCAGGTCGAGGATGTCATAGCCGCGGTAATGCAGGTCGTTGCCGGTCTGGCCGACGCTGCACAGCGCGGTGTTTCCCGCGACCACCCCGGACAGGGCGACCGACTTCTTGGGCAGGGTGACGGAACCGCTCATGCTTCACCTCCAAAATCGAAGATGCCGTGGGGGCGCGGGGCACCCAGCCGGTCGGTGGACACGGCGAAGTTCAGTTGCGCCAGATCGCCCGCCTTCAGGTCGGCCAGGGCTTCGGCTGCGGCCAGGAACCGCTGCTGCTCGGCGGGGTCGATGATCCCGTCCGACAGGGTCAGGAACTTCTCGACATAGTTCCGACGGACGAAGGGACGGGCACCGTCCGGGTGGGCATCGGCCAGGGCCAGGCTGTCCTCGATCACGCGGCCGTCCGTCAAGGTGATGACGACGCGCCCGCCGAAGGCCTTTTCCCTTGGGTCGCGGGCATGATAGCGGCGGGTCCATTCCGGATCCTCGACCGTGCTGATCTTGTGCCACAAGGCCACGGTCTCAGGGCGGGCCGCGCGGTCCGGAGCGTAGGAGGCCTCGTGGTGCCAGCCGCCATCCTCCAGCGCCACGGCAAAGATGTACATGATCGAGTGGTCCAGCGTCTCGCGGCTGGCTTTGGGATCCATCTTCTGAGGATCGTTGGCGCCGGTCCCGATCACGTTGTGGGTGTGATGGCTGGTGTGGATGACGATGCTGTCGATCCGGGACAGATCGCCCAGGCGGCGCACCTCGACCAGCAGATCGTCGCGCAGGGTGGGCGTCATGAATGCCGAGGCGCTGCGCCTGTCCATCCAGACTGGCCAAGCGCATTACTGGAGCCGTTCGCGCAAGACGCTGTGGCACAAGGGTGCGACCAGCGGGCTGGTCCAAACCATTGCCGAAATGCGGATCGACGACGATCAGGATGCCGTCTGGCTGCGGGTCAGGATTGCCGGCGGGGCCAGTTGCCATGTCGGCTACCGGTCCTGTTTCTACCGCGCGGTTCCGTTGGGGCCGATCGGCGCGGTTTCCAGCAGGCCCGGCTTGGCGCGCGCGACATTCAGTGCCTTGGAGGCCGCCTCAGCCGTGAAGGCGCTGCCGTCGTGAAATGTCACCCCCTGCCGCAGGGCAAAGCGCCATTCCAGCCCATCATCGGAAACATGCCAGTCGGTCGCCAGCCCCGGCGTCAAGCGGCCTTCCGCATCCGCGTTCACCAGCGTTTCCGCAATGTCCATCTTGATGAAGAATTTGCCGCCGGTAACAGGATCGGCGTCCTTGATTTCGAACGGAGCCACCACATCGGCGACGCCGTCGTTGGCAAGCGCTGCAAGAGAAGGCCACGACCATGGCCGCGGAAGCAAGCAGTTGAGAGCGCATCGGTATATCCTCAGATTGGCGTTATGTTATTTTATTACTATTCTCGTTACGCAAGTTCTTTTTGTTGAGTTGGTTCTCCCAGCCAAGCGCCATGGTGCGACGTGGATTTCGGGGCGTATGCTGCGGACCGCCGAGAGCCGGAGCCCCAGCTCATCAACGAAGACATCGAAGACATCGAGCGGCCTGAGAACAAATTGCGGCGCAGGACCCAGCTCGGGCCTGAACTGGTCTTGCTGATCATGTTTACAATCTCGATGCCCGCCAAATTTCTAGTAACCTAATTTATCCCCTTAATTTCTGAAGTTTGTAGATTGTTGCCCGCAAAATGAGACTATTTTGCGGATCACACGCTGGTTCATGACCTACTGTATTGCCAGTTGATAAGGGCTTGTTTGTCAGCAGTCTGGATGATGGGCAGCCATAAGGCGTTGAGACGTCTGAAAAGACGCCCAATAGGCCTTCCTGCGTGGGAATCTCCTATCTTTGCAAAGCACTGCAGGGGCGATGTTCAGCCCCCTGCCCCTCTCTAGTAGAGCAGCAAACAAGAATTCCTCGCATTAAACTCGTCACCAAACGACCGTTTTATGATGCATTTCGATTGTGTATATCCGTCTCTGAAGCGTCCCCAACCCGGAGCCCTCCATGCCGCTGATCGGTTATGCCCGTGTTTCCACCGGCGAGCAGACCCTCGACCCGCAGTTAGAGGAACTGCGCGAGGCAGGCTGCGCCAGCATCCACGAAGAACATGCCTCGGGCGCCGACCGCAGCCGCCCTGCCCTTGCGCGGCTTCTGGCCCAGGTCCGGACGGGCGACACGCTGGTGGTGGTGCGGCTCGACCGGCTGGCGCGGTCTCTGTCCCACCTCCTTCAGGTGATCGAGACGCTGGAGGCCAGGGGTGCGCATTTCCGCTCGCTGGGCGACCCCATCGACACGGCCACGCCGCAGGGCCGCTTCTCGTTGCAGGTGATGGGCGCAGTGGCCGAGTTCGAGCGCGCGCTGATCCGCGAGCGCACCAGGGCCGGGCTGCGTTCGGCCCGCGCGCAGGGCCGCATCGGCGGCAATCCGGCCCTGCGGGCGGGCGACCGCGAGGCGATCCGCAAACTGCGGGTGGCACGCGATGAAACCTATTTTCGCAAGCTCGAGGCCTCGGCCGAGGGATGGCTGCCCATGGTCCGCCGCCACCGCCCCGCGATGCCCTGGGACGACCTGGCCCGGCTGGTCCAGGCCCGCACCGGCCAGCCCTGGTCGGTGGAGCGGCTGAAGCGCGCCGCCCGCCGCTATGTCCGCGACGGGCTCTTGCCCGCCACGGTGCTGGAACGGGCGCCCCGCCGCGACGCGGACGACCGGCTGCTGGCGATCGTGGCGGGAATGCGCCATGCCGATCCCGACCTGACGCTGGCAGGCATCGCCGCCCGGCTGGAGCAGATGCGCGAAAGGACGCCGCGCGGCAACACCAGATGGTTCCCCTCGACCGTCAGGCTGCTGCTGCAACGGGCCGAAAGGCAAGGGATAATCGGCGGCACGGGCGAGGAACGGACCCGCCCCCTGCCCTAGCCCACCCGCTTCGGAAGCAAGGTCGCCACCCGTTTCGCGGCGAAACCTAACGCTCCAGCAGGGCCTGGATTTCGACCATCAGGCTGTCCATCAAATCGCTGTCCAGCGCCCGTCCTTCCAGCCGCAGGACATGGGCATTGCCGTCGCGGGCGCGACGGATGGTAATGCCGCTGGCGGTTCGGATCGTCAGGTCGTCGATCCAGCCCTGCTGGACGATGGCCTTGCCGCGCGGCCGGCCGCCGCGGGCGGGGCTGCGCGGCGCGTCCTCCAATTGCGCCAGCAGGGGCTCAAGCAACTGCCATTCTTCCTCGGCATCGTCAGGGGAAACGCCCGACAAGGCCTTGCGCAGCCGCGCCTCGGCCCCGTTGCGCAGGGCCGCCGACAGGCGCAGCCCGCGCTTTTCGGTCAGGGCCTCGGGGAAACGCAGCATGTCGCCCAGTTCCTCGAAGATCAGGGCGAAGGACCGGACCTTGGACCGCTTGGCCTTGGATCCGGTGGAAAACAGTCGGTTCACGGCATCCTCGACATTGGCGAACGCGCCCTGGTTCGCGGCGATCACCGCGATGCGGCCGCGTTCGAAATGGCTGAGCTCCTCGCGGACTTCGTTTTCCTCGACCATCGCGACAAAGGCCGCGTCGGCCTGGGTTCGGGGGCGGACCAGGGCGCGGATATGGTCATACTTCGCGTCCCGCGTCAGGTCGCGAAGGGCGCGGACCGCATGAAGGCGGCGGTAGCCAGACAAAAGGCCGTAACGCGGCCCCTGCCCGCCCGCGCCGCCAAGCTCGAAAACCTCGATGGGCAGGCGCAGGCCGTTGGCGGCGATGGACAGGCGCAATTCCTGCATCTCGCCCTCGTTCATCACCATGCGGTCGCGAATCATCGCCCCTTCGTCGATGCGGTCGACCGGCAGTTCGGCGATAAGAAGCCCCTGCCCTTCGGCCTGGCGCAGCCGTTCGGCATCGGCCTGGTCGCGCAGCCGCGCGGCCCGGACCTCGCCGTCGCCGGTGGTGGCCAGCGATGCGCTTTCGGCGGCCACCTGCGCGATCGGCGCCATCCCCGGACCCAGGGACGGACGCCCGAGGGTTTCGCGGCGAAACTGTTCCTCTATCCGGGTCAGGTCGTCGTTGCTGGGGGTTTCCAGCCGCCTGCGCTTAACCATGGGCCTTCTCCTTCCCGGCCAGTTCGGATTGTTCCATCTGCATGTCGCGCCACCAGGTGCCCAGGATCAGTTCCTTCACCTCGGCCCAGGTGCGATCAAAGGTCTCGCGGCCGCGGACATAGGTGTCGCGGTTGAATTCGCGGTAATCCGCCTCGTAGATGCCGTTCACCTGCTCGCCGGCCTGGCCGACCATGGCCGTCACCTCCTGGCGGAAGGTGGTCATGAAATCGCCGAAATAGGCCTGGATCACGTTGGCCAAGTCGGTCTGCTGGGCCGCGTCGAAGCGGGTGATGATGGCCCGCACCGCGTCCCATTCGAACTTCATCTCGGGCAGGCCGTCCCGGCGACGGGCGGCGTTCTCGCCTTCCTCGACGCTGGCGAAGGTCGAGTAGAGCATGTCGAAGAACCGCCCGGTCGAGTCGAATTCCAGAAACGACGCGCCCAGCGGCACCAGCAGGATGTCGGCCGCCGCCAGCGCGTTGATCGTGAGATAGCCAAGCGCGGGCGGCGTATCGAGGATGATGATGTCGTAATCCTCGACGATGCGGTCGTTGCCGAGCGCGTTGCCAAGCGCGTCCCACAAGGGCCAGCCGCGCAGGCCCATGCGCCAGACCGGCACCTGGAATTCGGCCCAGTAAAGGTTGAGCTGCGCGCCCAGAAGGTCGATGTTGGGCCAGTGGGTCGGCTGGATGATGTCGCGGGCCGTGACCTTTAGCGCCTCGGTCAGGGTCTCGTCGAAGGGCAGGGGGGACTGGCCCGCGGCCTCGCGCACCCGGTTCTCCTCCTGAAGGGCCAGGGCGTAATCCTTGGCGATCAGCGGAAAGGCCGTGGACCATTCGTCGGCCACCCGCCCGCCCATGATCGAGGTGAGGCTGCCCTGGCTGTCGAGGTCGATCACCAGCACCTTGTAGCCGTCCAGAGCCGCGGACATGGCCAGATGCGCCGCGGTCGAGGTCTTGCCGACGCCGCCCTTGAAGTTCGCCACCGCGATGGTCTTGGCGGGCATCCCCTCGGGGCGCCAGGGACGGTATTCGCGCCCGGCCGCGCCTTCCGCGGCGAAATGGTCGCGCAGGCGCAGCACGTCCTCCAGGCTGAACCATTTCGAATTGCCCTCGCCCGTGCCCTGGGGCAGGTCGGGGAACTTGCGCAGCACGCGGCGGAAATGGGCCGGGGCCACGGGGATCAGATAGCGGCAGATCTCCCAGGTGGAAAAGCGGCGCAGGCGTTTCTGGCCGTCGGGCGCATAGCCGCGTTCGGCCAGGTCCTGGCGCCCCCGGGCGGCAAAGGCCGCGGCCTTGGCGAATCGGGCGGTGTCGATGGGGTCCGACAGCCGCTTCGCCGCACGGGCGGGGTCTATGTTGAAATAGGGGGGCAGGGGATCTTTGCCTGATGACATGTTACACTCTCGGCGATGTGCTGCTTGGACGCGACGTTTTCGCAATCTATTGCACATGAGCCGGTTCATGGGAATCGCGCAAGGCAGGTTTCGCGGCGAAATCCCCCCAATGTTCTGAAAAAAGCGTCCTGATTTTAGGGGATCTTTGATTCTTTAAGGATCTTTACGGATGAAATCATAATGTAAAAACAATGACTTAATTCCGACTCGGTGCCCTTTTACAGGCCGGATGGCACCCGTTCACGGGATCGGTGGCACCCGATTCCGGGACAAGCGGCGCCGATTCGCGGGAAACGGGCGTTCAGGGCCGAATCAGGCCCTTGCAAGCGCCCGAACAGGCGGAAAAGCGGCAGGCGCGTCCCGGAAACGGGTGCCTTTGGACGCTGCCCGGGGCCATGGGTGTCCGTTTCCGGGATGGCGCGCGGGCAAAGAACGCCTTGCCTTGGTGCCCGGGGCGCGGTTGTCCCCGGGTACCTTCTGCGTCATAATGGCGGAAAAACGGGGCAGAGCCGATGGACGACATTCCCAGGGACCAGCTGACCGGCGCGCTGCGCCGGGGCGCGGTCAAGAAGCACGTGGCGGCGATCCATGTGTCGGGCAAGCTGACGCTGTTGCAGCGTAAGCTGTCGAACGTGCTGCTGCTCAACGCCTATGACACGCTGACCAGCAGCGCGCGCCACCAGATCGACGCCCGCACCCTGTGCCTGATGATCGGCTACAATTCGAACGACATGGACACGCTGAAGCAGTCGCTGCGCGGCCTGGCCGAGACGGTGGCCGAGTGGGACATGCTGGACGAGAAGGGCCAGCAGGAATGGGGCGTCAGCAGCCTTTTGTCCTATGCCAAGCTGAAGGGGGGCGTCTGCGAATACGCCTATTCCCCGGCGCTTGCCGAAAAGCTGCACGATCCCAAGGTCTTTGCGCTGATCAACCTCAACATCCAGCGCCGCTTCACCAGCGGGCACGCCCTGGCCTTGTATGAAAACTGCTACCGCTTCGTCAGAACGGGATCGACGGGCTGGTGGCCGCTCGATCTGTTCCGGCGGCTGATGGGGGTGGAGGGCTCGGCCTATTACGAGACCTTCAAGCACCTGAACGCCAAGATCATCAAGCCCGCCGTGGCCGAGGTGAACCGCACCAGCAATATCATCGTGACGCCTGACACGAAGAAGATGGGCCGGGCCGTCACCGACATCCGCTTTCGCATCAAGGAAAACCCGCAACTGGCGATCCTGGACATCGACAACGGCGAGGGCGCGCGGCACGGTCCGGTTTATGCCCGGCTGCGCGCGCTCGGCGTCAGCGACCGGCTGGCCCGGCAATGGCTGACCGCCCATGGCGAGGAGCAGGTTCTGGCCAAGCTCGCCTATGTCGAGGCGAAGGAGGGGGTGCGCAGCCGCATCGGCTATCTCAGCGCGGCGCTGGACGGCGAGGGGGCAGGGGGCGCGCCCGCCTTGCCCGCGCCCCAGTCCGCGGCCTCGTCCCCGCCCCCGCCCTCGCCCTCGCCCCGGGCGGAACGCCTGCGCCGGATCCTCGAGGCGGTGAAGGCGCGCACGCCCACGCAGCGCGACGCCGACCGGCGGCTGTTCATGAGCCAGCTTCCCGACGCGCGGCTGCGCGACGACTTCGAGCGGCATGGCTGGATGTCGCCGCTGAACGCCACGCGCGTCGCGCAGTTCTGGCGCGACATGGCGCCGGGCCTGTTCGAGGGGATCGACGGCTAGCGGAGGGCGCCGGCCCGACGGCGGGATGACCGGAGGAGAGAGGGCTCCGCTGCCGGACCGGCCGCCCACAACCGATCCGGCGCAAGGATGTTCCAGGCAGCCTGGCGAACTCTGGCCGGTCGCGCGGTGCCCGGTGGAACATTGCGTCCGGCCCGCCGTTCAGCAGCAGGTCACAAGGGCGGGGCATCGACGGATGAACAGGGTTGCGGACGGAATGCGGGGGGCGACGGTGGTCGTCACCGGCGCCTCGAGCGGGATCGGGCAGGCCACGGCCGAGGCTTTCGCCCGCCAGGGGGCGCGGCTGGTTCTGGTGGCGCGCGACCTCGGCGCCATCGAGGAGGTCGCGGACGGTTGCCGCGACCTGGGGGCCGAGACGCTGGCGCTGGCCGCCGACGTGACGGACGCCATGGCCATGACCGAGGTTGCCCGGCAGGCGGCGGAATTCGGCGGCGGCGTTGATGTCTGGGTCAGCAATGTCGGCACCGGCGCGGTCGGCGCCTTTCACGAGGTGCCGATCGAGGCGCACGAGCAGGTGATCCGGGCCAACCTGATCGGGCACATGAACGATGCCCATGCCGTTCTGCCGATCTTCTTGCAGCAGGGGCGGGGGGTCTTCGTCAACATGATCTCGCTGGGCGGCTTTGCGGCGACGCCCTTCGCGGCGGCCTATAGCGCCAGCAAGTTCGGGCTGCGCGGCTTTGCCGAGGCGCTGCGGGGCGAGCTGATCCACCACAAGGACATCCATGTCTGCGACGTGTACCCGTCCTTTGTCGATACGCCGGGCATCGCGCACGGGGCGAACTATACCGGGAAAAAGCTGTCGGCCCCGCCGCCGGTGCTGGACGCGCGCCGGGTGGCCCGCGCCATCGTGCGGCTGGCCGGGCGGCCGAAGCCCACCACGATGATCGGCGCCCCCACCGCGCTGATCCGGCTGGGTCACGCGATCTCGCCCGGGTTGACGACGCGGGCCATGGCGCTGTTTCTGGAAGGCTATTTCCGCCGTGCGCCCGACGCCCCCATCGACACGGGCACCCTGTTCCGGCCCCCGGCCCGGGCGGGCGGCATCGACGACGGGCTGCGCGCGCCCGCGCAGCGGACGGGCGCGGCGGGCCTGGCGCTTGGTCTGGGGGCGGTCGCGATCCTTGCCGTGGCGCTGCGGGGACGGCGCTAGATGGCCGATGCCGCCTATCCGCCGCTGGACGTGCCGAAGCCCGTCGCCGCCGATGTCTGGATCGTGGACAGCGGCCCGATGAAGGCCATGGGGGTGATCCCGATCCCGGTCCGGTCAACCGTGATCCGCCTGTCCACGGGCGACACCCTGATCCATTCCCCCGCGCGCCTGACGCCCGATCTGCGCCGGCGGATCGAGGAGATCGGCCCGATCCGCCACCTGGTAGCGCCCAACGTCGCGCATTGGACCTTTCTGAAGGACTGGCAGCGCGACTTGCCCGAGGCCGTGACCTGGGCCGCGCCGGGCCTGCGAGACCGCGCGCAGGTCAGGAAATCCGGCCTGCGCCTGGACCGCGACCTGGGCAGCAGCGACGCGCCGGGCTGGCCGCCGGATCTGGACCCCATCGCGGTGCCGGGCGCGGGCGGGTTCTGCGAGGTCGCGCTGCATCACCGGGCCAGCCGGACGCTGATCCTTGCCGATCTGGTGCAGAACCTGGAGGCGCGCAAGCTGCCCTTGGTCTTGCGGCCCTTCGCGGCGGCGGCGGGCGTGCTGGCGCCCGACGGCCGCGCGCCCGCCTATCTGCGCGCCGTTGTCAGGCTGGGCGGAAAGCCCGCGCGCGAGGCGGGGCGGCGGCTCGTCGAAACCCGTCCCGAGCGGGTGATCTTTGCCCATGGCCGCTGGTTCGACCGCGACGGGGCCGCGTTGCTGGAACGTTCGCTGCGCTGGCTGGCGGGCTGACCGGCTCGGGCGGCGGCGGGGGGGCGGCGGCCGCGTCCCCGCCACCGTCCGGGTCAGCCCTGGCCCTTGCCGTTTTCCAGATCGTCATACTGGCGCCGGGCCAGCTCCGATTCGATGGTGCCGCGGTCGCCTTCGGGCGGATCCTCTTGCAGGTGCGGGGACGGGGGGGTGTCGCCGCCCATGCCGTCGTCGCCGTCGTCGCCGATCTCGGAACTGGCCTGCCGCCAGTGTTCCTCATGCTGGCCTTCCGGGCGGCCCTGTTCTTCCCACAGCTGATGAGCCCGCTGCCGGATCTGGTCTTCGCGTCGGGTGGTCATGTCGTCTCCTCCGATGGACATCCAGGCGCGCAACAATCGACGGGGCGGAATGTTCCAGGCGGACGCGTCCCGGTTTTCCCGTCAGAAGTCGGGGGCCAGCATCCCGCGCAGGATGCCGCGGGCGCGGCTGACGCGGCTTTTGATCGTGCCGATGTCGCAATTCATGATGTCCGCCGCACCGACATAGCTTTCCCCCAGGACCGAGATCAGCACCAGCGCCTCGCGGTAATGGGGGGGGCAGCCGGTCCAGGGCGCGCATCAGCTCCTTGCGGCGCAGGTGCCATTCCTGGGTGGGCTGGCTTTTCGGCAGAACCGACACGCAGTCAGTCCGGCCGGTCGTTTCGCGCCCCGCGCGGCGGCAATCGTTGTAGAACCGGCTGCGCATGATGGTGAACAGCCAGGCGCGCAGGTTCGTGCCGGGCCGGTAGGTGCCGGCGTATTCGATGGCCCGCAGCAGGGTTTCCTGCACCAGGTCGTCGGGATCCTGCGCCCCCCGGCACAAGCCCCGCGCAAAGGCCCGAAGCGCGGGCAGGTAATCCAGGATGTCGTCGGACATCCCCGGGGCGGGCGCGCCGCCGGACGGGGCCAGGGCAAGCGCCGGATGCGCGGGGGCCTGTCTGGCAAGGGCGGAAGGCGCGAAATCCAGGGAACCCGTCCGATCAGCCATGCGATCTGACCTGCGCCGGGGCGTTCTTGGGACGGCAGGCCGACGGCCGTGCCATGCCCGGGCGGGCCGGGCGGCGATGAGCGCGGCGCAGCGACGGGACAAGGGTCTTGCGCATGGATCCTCCGGGCGGGTGGCCGGGCAGGTGGCGGCGTTCTAAACCGGGTTCCCGCGCCATTGTTCCCGCCCGGCGGGAAAAAACAACAGGCCTCGGCATCTTGTGGTTTCCAGGGGGCGGAGCTTGGCCTAGAAACGATCAGGCCGCGGAGCACATCGTCATCCGCGCCCGCCATGCCCCGAAGGGCAGCTTGAAGGCCGGAACCATGACCAGCAGCGACGACGACGGCACCTTGCCCGAGCTTGACCCCGGCATCGCCGATCTTCTAGCCGACACCGCCAGGCAGCCGATCCCGCCCCGGCTGAAGCTGCTGGCCGAACGGCTGAAAACCGCCCTGGACGACGCCCTGGACGAGGCCCGCCCGCGCCGCGACAACTGAAGGCGGCCGCGGAGGCCGCGCGGTTGATAAAGGTTGCCCCGACATTGCCCGGGGAACAATCGCGCGCCTGCATGGTTCCCATGCCGGACAGCCGGCACGAGGCTTGCGGGTCGACACCGCCCGCGGCCGCAGGCTGGTCTTTCATCCAAAGCCGGAGTTTTTCGATGTTCTACACCGACAACAAGCTGCAATATCCCGTCCGGGTCGAGTCCCCCGATCCGCTGTTCGCCCGTGCCCTTCAGCAAGCCATCGGCGGGGTCGAGGGCGAGATCCGGGTGGCAATGCAGTATTTCTTCCAGGCCTGCGGCGCGCGCGGCAACCCCAAGTTCCGCGACCTGCTGATGAACACCGCGGCCGAGGAGCTGGGCCATATCGAGATGCTGGCGACCGCCGTGGCCATGAACCTGGAAGGCGCCCCCTTGTCGATGAAGGAGGAAATGGCGGCGGGCGACCGCGCCGTGGCCGCCGTGATGGGGGGCATGAACCTCAAGAACCTGCTTTCGGCGGGGCTGTCGGCGATGCCGGTGGACAGCGACGGCGTGCCCTTCGACATGTCCCACATCTATGCCAGCGGCAACATCGCCGCCGACATGACCGCCAACGTCGCCGCGGAATCGACCGGGCGGACCCTGGCCGTGCGCCTTTACAACATGACAAGCGACGCGGGCATGAAGGACATGCTGCAATACCTGATCGCGCGCGACACCATGCACCAGAACCAGTGGCTTGCGGCGCTTGAGGAGCTGGGCGGCATGACCGGCGCCTTTCCGATCCCCAACAGCCATCCGCAGGCCGAGGAAAAGACCGAGTTCTCGTATGCCTATCTGGGCTTTCAGGCGGACGGCAGCGCGCCCGTCCCGGGCCGCTGGGGCGAAGGGCCGTCCATCGACGGCAAGGGCACCTTCACCACGGGCAAGCTGCAACCGTCCGACCAGAAGCCGGACCTGGGAATGGCCAAGCCGAACAGCGGCGCGCAGTCCGAACAGATCGCCGGCTGATTCCAGGGCCCGCCGGACAGACCGGCGGGCCTTTTCCATCCGGGGGAGGGGACAATGGCACGGTCTGCGGCACGGTCCGCGTGGATGCGCTGGTCAGGCCTTCTGGGCTTCGCGCTCGGCGGGTTCTTCGACGGCATCCTTTTGCACCAGATCCTGCAATGGCACCATCTGCTCAGCCTGGTGCCCGGCATGGTCGACCTGCGGGTGCAGATCCTGTGGGACGGGTATTTCCACGCGCTGATGTACGGGCTGGCCGCGCTGGCGTTGTGGGGATTGTGGCGGGCGCGGGGGCAGGCCGCGGCGGCGGCCGCGACGCTGGGGATGGTGCTGGCGGGCTTCGGGGCCTGGCATGTCGTCGATGCGCTGCTGTCGCACTGGCTTTTGGGCATCCACCGGATCAGGCTGGACAGCCCGGCGCCGCTGGCCTGGGATCTGGGCTGGATGGCAGGCTTCGGGCTGGTTCCGATCCTGATCGGCTGGCGGCTGCTGCGCCGCCCCGGACGGGGCGGACCGCCGCCCGCTGTGCTTGTCTCGGTGCTGGGGGCGATTGCGGCGCTTGGCGGGATCTGGGCCGCGCAGCCGCCCGAAGGGCAGCCCTTCGCCACCATCGTCTTCGCCCCGGGCGTCCACCCCGAGGACGCCCTGGCCCACGCCGGCCTTGGCGACGCCCAGGTGGTCTGGATGGATCCCCTGTCGCAGGTGACGGTGGCGCGGCTAGGGGACGGCAACCCTTGGCCGCTTTACCTCGCCGGAGCCCTGCTGGTCAGCGGCGCGGGCACGCCCCCCGGCTGCTTCGCCTGGACAAAGGTTTGAAAGGAACTCGCCATGACCCCGACCACCGGAGACACCCCATGATCCCGCCCCGCCTGCACGCGGCGCTTGACGCGGTCTCGGCGGCGACGCTGGTTCTGCTGCCGCGCGCGCTGCGCTGGCCCGCGCGCCTGTCGCGCCCGTTGGCGCTGGCCGGTCTGGGCGTGGCCGCCTATTCGTTGGCCACCCGGTACAGCCGGGGCCAGGGCAGGGGCATCGACCTGGACCGGCACCGGATGCTGGACGCCGCGCAGGGGGCCGCCTGCCTGGCGGCGGGGCTGCGCGAGGAAAGGCCCGGCCCGCGCGCTTTCCTGACCGGATACGGCGGCTTTTCGCTGGCCGCCGCCGCCCTGACCAGCCCCGAGGGGCCGCAGGGCATTCCGCTGCCCCCCGGCGCCACGGTCGCCGCCGCAACCATCGGCCCCGACCTGATGCGCCTGCGCTGCGGCATCGTGAACCTGGCCTTTATCGGCGCGCCGGGGGCGGGGGACCGCGCCTGGTTTCTGGTCGATGCGGGGATCGCCGGTGCCGCGTCCTTTATCCGCGCGGCGGCGCGGGCGCGCTTTGGATCGGCGCGGCCCGCCGCCATTCTGCTGACCCACGGCCATTTCGACCATGTGGGCGCGCTGGAACAACTGGCCCGCGAATGGGACGCGCCCGTTCTGGCCCATCCCGCGGAACGGCCCTTTCTGGACGGCAGCCGGTCCTATCCCCCGCCCGCGCCCGAGGTCGGCGGCGGGTTGATGGCGGAACTCTCGCCCTTGTTCCCGCGCGGGCCGATCGACATCGCGGACCGGCTGGCGGACCTGCCGCCCGACGGACTTGTCCCCGGTCTGGACGGCTGGCGCTGGATCCATACGCCCGGCCACACGCCGGGCCATGTCTCGTTCTGGCACGAGGCCACGGGCAGGCTGGTCGCGGGCGACGCGATCAGCGCCACCCGGCAGGAATCCGCGGCAAGCGCCGCCTTGCAGATCCCCAGGCTGCAAGGACCGCCCGCCTATTTCACCACCGACTGGCAGGCGGCCGGGAATTCGGTCCGGCGGCTGGCCGCGCTTCGCCCGCGCGCGATGATCGCGGGCCACGGCCCCGCGCTGGCGGGGCCGGGGTTCCAGGCCGCGCTGGACCGGCTGGCGGACGGTTTCGCCGCTCTCGGCCTGCCGCCCGACAGCCGCTATGCGTCCGCCCTGCCGCCGGGTTCGGATCACGCGCCGCGCTTTCCGCGTGATCCGGGCGCGCGGGATGGTCGCGGCGGGGCCGATCCATGACCGGGGCCTGTTCACCCGCAAGGGCCCGATGCCGCCCGCGGTGCTGCGGGAAAGCGGGTCGGCGATCGCGGATGTCCGGGAAAACGGTCGAGGCGGCCGCCCTTGCGCGGAAATGAAACGGCGTCCGTCCGGGCGGGGCCGCTAAAGGCTGTCCGCCAGGCAGCGGTCCTCGCGCACGCGCAGCAGGTTGTGGACGCGGGTCGCGGCGATCTCGGCCTGGGCCATGGCGACGGCGATCTGGTTCAGCCCGGTCACCACGTCCCCCGCCGCAAAGACCCTGGGCACGGATGTTTCCTGGTGCGCGTCCGTGGTGATGCGGCCGTCCTTGGCCAGATCCAGGCCCAGGCGGCGGGCCAGGCTGTTCTGCGGGTCGATCCCCAGGCCGGAATAAACCGCGCGGAACCGGACCGGACCGCCGCCAAGGGTGACGCCGACGCCCCCTTCGCCGAACTCCCAGTCGGCGGCGGGGTCCGTGACGATCCGCACGCCGGCCTTTTCCAGCTTTTCCCGGACCGGGGCGGCGACGGTCAGTTCGTCGCCCAGCGTCAAAAGGGCGATGTCGGGCGTGTAATGGCGCAGAAACAGCGCCTCGCCCGCCGCGCAGTCGCCCGCGCCGATCACGGCCACGGGCTGGCCGGTCAGCTCGTAGGCGTCGCAGATCGGACATTGGCGCAACAGGCCCCGGCGGGCATGATCCAGCGCGCCGTCCAGGGGCGGCAGGCGGTCGCGCGATCCGGTGGCCAGGATTACGTGATCCGCCGCAAGGGCCTGCCCCGCCGCGATCGCGAAGCCGCCGTTCGGAAGCCGCGCGATGTCCGTGGCCTTGCCGCGCAAAACGGACACGCCGAACCTGTTCATCTGCTGGCGCATCCGGTCCAGCAGGTCGTCGCCGTGGATCCCGTCGGGATAGCCCGGATGGTTGTGGGACCGCGGGATCAGCGAGGCGCGGCTTTCCCCGCCGTCGATCAGCACCACCCGCCGCCGGAAGCGCGCCAGATAGATCGCCGCCGTCATTCCCGCCGGACCGCCTCCGACAACGGCGCAGTCAAAGGTTCCGGTCGCCATGGGATTCCTGCTGGCGCAGGACCGAGGGCCGGAACAGGGCCTCGTCGGTCCGGTCGATCAGGGCAAAGCGGTCCGCCAGGGGGTGATCGAAGCGGATCGGATTGACGCGCTTGTGCCAGGTCATGCGCAGCCGCGCCAGCACGGTGCCCAGGATCCGGCGCGCGTGATCGTCCCCGCCCATGTCCAGCGCCTCGGCCAGCGTCTCGGCCAGCGGGTTGGCCACCGCCTTGGCGGCGAGTCGCGGATCGCGCCCCAAGGCCTCGGCGATGGCGAACACGGCGATGTCCCATTCCAGATAGGTCGCGCCGATCTGCGCCTCGTCGCCGCCGCCGATGCCCAACCCGTCGGTGGGCTTGGCCCGCCAGGTCTTTTCCGGCACGCCGACGTCCCGGGCCAGCCAGGGAATTTCCCAGGACTTGATCAGGCCCTGCACCGGCGCCAGATCGCCCACGTCGCCATGCAGCGTCCAGAAGCCCGCGCAGAGTTCGGAAAAGTTGTCGGTGCTGGCGACGATGCCGCCAAAGCGGTGCGCCTGGTCGTAAAGCGTGATCATCCGCAGCCGGGCGCGCAGGTTGCCCCGCCGCGTCCGGGCCGGGGTGTCGTCCGACCCGGGCATCGCCTCGTCGATCCGGCCAAGGGCCGCCACCATCGCCTCGTATTCCGGGGACAGATCCAGGTGCAGATGCTCCAGGCCCAGGGCCTCGCAGGCCTCGGCCCCGCGTTCGGTCTCGATGGGATCCTGGCGGATCGGCAAGGTGAAGCCGATCACCCGCCAGCCCGCCCGCTTGAACAGCGCCGCCGTCAGCGCGGAATCGACGCCCCCCGACATGCCCAGAACCGCGGTGCCGACCCCGGCCTGGGTCCGGTAATCGGCAAGCTGCCCGGCGATCCGGTCACGCACCCGGGCCAGCCGGTCTTCCTCCAGGAAAAGGCCCGCGTCGATCTGCGCCTTGAGGCGGGCGTCGAACCAGGGGGACAGCCCCCCGGCGGCGGACTGGCGCGACAAGGCCAGGATTTCGGAATACGGCATCGGACCCTCCTTGGCCTGTTTCAGAAGTCGGCGCGCGCGGCGCTGCCCGACGGGGCGACATGCTGGCGGACGGCAGGGGGCAGGCCGGCCCCGATGGCGGCCATGGCATGTTTCATGCCCGGGTTCCGCCGCAGCAGCGGAATGGCGGTTGTCCGGCCCGCCGGTTCTGCCGCCGGTTCTGCCGCCGTGACCGGCGCGGCGCAGGCCGCGAACCCGGAAGGCGCGCAGGCGAAGAACGGCATCGTGGTCCTGACCCCCGACGCGGATTTTTCCGGGAAGTCCGGCAGAACGGACATCCGGGGATCATGCCCGGGCCCGCTCGGTCGCGGGCGCCTGATCGGGTGGGCCTGCCTTTGCCTGGCATGGGCGTTGCGCCACCCGTCGGGAAAGACGTCGCGTGCGGGATCGGCCATGAGTGATCGTCCTTTGCAGGGGATCCGCCAAGCAGGGGATCCGGTATCGCTGAACCCGCCGGTCGGCGCCTCTGTTCCGCGAAAAAGAGCTTGAACATGGATCAACCCGCGCCTCCGGGCCGTTCGGACCGGATGCCCCCGACGATGGCGCGGAAGGTGTCGCCTGCCACCACGTCGTCCAGGGCCAGGGCCAGCTTGGGACGCCAGTTGGGGTATTCGTCCTGGGTGCTGGGCAGGTTCACGGGGCGGATCTCGCCCGCCAGATCCTCGAGCCGCACGGCCATCAGGCGGCAAGGCGTGCGCGCCAGATAGCGGTGCGCGGCCACCACCACGGCCAGCGGCGCGGCCTCGCCCCCGGGCGCGTCCTGTTCCCGCGGCAGCAGGCCCGCGTCGCCCAGGGCGCGGAGCAGGGCCTGCCGTTCGGCGGGGCGGGCTTCGGCCTGCTCGCGGCCCGTGTCCTCGCTGACAAGGGCGAATTCCTGGCGCAGCCGCACATCGTCGCCGCGCCACCATCCCTGAAAGGTCGGCAGGTCATGCGTGGACATGCAGGCCAGCGCGTTCGTCGGGTAGTCCTGGGGCGGGACAAAGGCGACTCCGTCGCGTTCAAAGAACAGGATCCGATAGGACAGGATGCCCGCCGCCTCCATCATCTCGCGGAAGCCGGGGGGCACGTTGCCCAGATCCTCTCCGATGACAACCGCGCCGTGCCGGTTCGAGGCCGCGGCCAGCGCCCGCAGCATGTCGTCCAGCGGATAGCGGGCATAGGCTCCGGCGCTGGCGTCGGCCCCGTCGGGGATCAGGAACAGCTGCCACAGGCCCATGGCGTGGTCGATCCTGACGGCGCCCGCGCGGCGCATCACGCCGCCGATCAGCGTTTCGAAGGACGCGGCCCGCGTGGCGGCCATCGCGGCAGGCGACAAGGGCGCAAGCCCCCAGTCCTGGCCCTTTTCGTTGAAGTAATCGGGCGGCGCGCCGATGCGGATGCCGCCCGGCACATCGGGCCGTCCCCAGCTGCCCGACCCGTCCGCCGCCTCTCCGACCGCGATGTCGAGATAAAGGCCGATGCCCATCCCCGCGTCCCGGCAGGCGTCCTGCGCCCGGGCCAGCTGGAGGTCCGCCTGTTCCTGAAGCCAGCGGTGGAAGGCCAGGTCGGGCGCGTGGTCGCGCGCGAAGGCCGTGACAGCGGGGCCATCGGCATCCTGCCAGGCGGGGGGCCAGCTGCGCCAGCCCGCGCCGTGTCCCCGGGCCGCCATATGGGCCGAAAGCGTTTCGAACAGGGCGTGCCGGTCCAGTTCGGCCCCGTTCCCGCCGCGGAAGGCGTCGCTGGCATCGGGCGCCCCCGCGGCCCGCCATGCCGCGCGCAGGGCGCGCAGCTTCAGGGCGGCGACGGCGGGATAGTCCACCAGATCGGTGGCCTGCAACCGGGCGATCTCGCCGGGGTCGGCCATGTCGGGGGCAAAGCCGGGGATCCGGTCCACGGCGATGTAGAGCGGGTTCAGGAAGCGCCGGTTCGAGGGCGAGAAGGGGCTGCACCGCGCCGGGTCGGCCAGAAACAGCGCGTGCAGCGGGTTGAGGCCGACAAAGGCGGCCCCCTGCGCGCCCAGGATGGCGGCCAGGGTTTCCAGATCGGCGAAGTCGCCGATGCCCCAGTTCCGCGCCGTGCGGATCTGGTAAAGCTGCACCGCCACCCCCCAGGCCGGAGGGCCTTCGGGCAGGCGGCAGCGCACGCCCTCGGGGGCCTCCAGCGCCCGAGGGCGCATCGCGGGGGCGGGTCCGAAGGCCGCGACAAGCTTTTCCAGCGTCTCGTCGGGCACCTCGTGGCGGGTGCCGCCGACGCCTTCGTAATCCGGCTGGATGCCAAGCTCGCGCGCCCGCGCCCTGATGTCGGTCATGGAAAGCCTCGAAGCGAAAAGGGCGCGTCAGTCGCCGTGGACGATGTAAAGGCCTGTTCCCGCCCCGTGCCCCAGGGACCGGTCGCGCATGCGGTCGGAAAAGGTGTCGCCGTGGCCCGCGTGTTCTTCCTTGGGCTCGGTGAAGTCCACGTCCCGCGTGGTTCCCCGGATGCCGTCGGGCAGGGCCGTGCCGGCGTCGGCTGCGGGCATGGAGCCGCCGGCCTGCCGGTTCAGGACGGACAAGGCGCGGTCGTGTTCGGCCTGCGACCGGCAGGCCACGACCAGCACCGCCCCGTGTGCCGCGACGGCGGAGGAGACCGCCTGGCGGTCGGCCTCGGGCAGGCGGGCCAGGGCGGGATGGGCCGGGCTGCCGCCTGCATCCTGGATGCTGCCGTCTTCGACGCCGGCGTTTCGCAAGGCCTGGGCTGCGGCGGCGGCCGCCTCGCGGTCGGCAAGCACCGCCACGATGAAGGAGGGCCGTCCGGCCCCTTCGGTGTGTTCCAAGGTCTGCGCCACGGGTCTTCTCCCTTGCTGCGACGGCCCGGCCTGCGCTGGCCGGGCATGGAAGGAAAAACAAGCGGGCGGGGAAATTGTTCCGGGACCGCGCGGCGGGCCGCGCCATGCGCCCATGGCGACGGGCCGCGGTTCGGACCGGCCGCGCGGGTCAGGCCATGCCGTCGCGGGCGGGGGACATGGCCCATCCGGGCGCCGGACGGGGCCGAGGCGGCGGCGCGTTCAGGCCCGCCCGGGGCGGGAAACGCAAAAGGCCCGCCGGGGGGCGGGCCGGGGTCGGCAGGCTGTCCGCGCGGATCAGGCGCGCGACATGGCGGCCAGGGCGGCGCCGGTCGGCTCGATCCCAAGGCGGCGCAGGTCTGCGGCAGCGGGCGCGTGGTGCGAGCGCACGGCGGCCGAGGCGGAAATCGCGGCGTCCATCACGTCCAGAAACGCGCGGATGCGGATCATGGCGTTGCGGAGGGCGGTCATGTCGGGTCTCGCTTTCTGTTCTTGGTTGACAGGGTGAAGATGGGCCTTTCCCCGCCATGCCGCAACGCGGCATTCGCGCAGATCCGTCATGCGGACCCTGCATGGGTCGGACCGGCGGCAAGCTGGTCGCCGGTCCGCGCCACCGCCGCAAGGGCCGCGTCGATGTCCTCGTCCGTGGTGCGGTGGTTGCAGATCGCCGCCCGCAAGCCGTGCCGGCCATGAACCGTCGTGTCCGAGAAGGCGGCGACGCCCTCTTCCTGGAGGCGCATCATGATCTCTGCGTTCAGCGCGGCCAGGGCCGTGGGGTCCAGCCCGCCGGGGTCATAGCGGAAACACACGATGTCCAGCGTGACCGGGAACAGCCGCACCAGCCGGGGATGGGCGTCGATCCCGGCCGCCATGCGCCGCGCCTGGTCGATGTTGCGCCCGATGATCCGGCCGAACCGCGCGGCGCCGTGTTCGCGCAGCATCATCCAGACCTTCAGCGCCCGGAACCCGCGGGTGGTCTGGATGCCCAGATCCAGCAGCCAGCCCCCCGCCGCGATCCCGCGCAGGGCCGGGTCCAGATAGGGGGAATGCAGCGCGAAGCTGTCCAGATGGGCGGCCGCGTCGCGCACCAGCGCGCAGCCCGCCTCGAAGGGGACATGCAGGCCCTTGTGCGGATCCAGGGCCAGGCTGTCGGCGCGCCCGATCCCGTCCAGCAGATGCGCATGGGCGGGCGACAGCCGGGCCAGCGCGCAGATGCAGCCATCGACATGAAACCAAAGCCCCCGGTCGCGGCACAGGTCGGCCAGGGCGGGCAGGGGGTCCACGGCCCCCGTGTTGACCGTCCCCGCGCTGGCGATGACGCAGGCGGGCTGCCAGCCTTCCGCCCGATCCTCGTCCACGGCGCGGGCCAGGGCCGCCATGTCCATGCGGCAATCGGGACCGGTGGGGATGCGGCGCAGGGCGCGGTTGCCCAGGCCCAGAAGCTCCACCGCCTTCTGGTGGCAGCCATGCACCTGGTCCGAGGCGTAGAAGCGCAGGGGCCGGGGCAGGGCGGCCAGCCCCCCTTCGCGCAGGTCCGCGCCCGCCATGCGGTTCCTGGCCACCGTCAGCCCGATCAGGTTGGCGACCGATCCGCCGCTGGTCAGCGTGCCGCTGGCGCCGTCGGGAAAGCCCACGATCCGGCGCAGCCAGTCGATCACCTGACGTTCGCATTCCGCCGCCCCGTGATCGCCCCCGCCCAGGTTCGATCCGTCGGCGGCGGCCAGGAAATCGGCCAAGGCCCCCGTCAGGCTGGAGGCGCCCATGTACCACATCCAGAAGCGGGGATGGGTGTTGCCCATGGAATAGTCCAGCACCCCGTCCCAGGCCTGGTCCACCACCCGGTCCAGGGGCGTCGGTTCCACCGGCAGCGGCTGGCGCAGCCCGTCGCGCGCCGCCTGCGGCATGGGCCGCCAGACGGGGCGGTCGCGCAGGGCGGCGGTGCGGGCGATGGCCCGGTCCACCGCGTCATGGGCGATGCGGGCGAATTCGCCCCAGTCCGGAGGGTCCAGCGTTTCCACCGCCGTCATCCCATCCGGTAGCCGGGCGTGGATTCGGACAAGGCGCGTTCCTCGTCGTCCATGTCCTCGGGGATGTTCTGGAACAGCGGCGTGGACAGGTAACGCTCGCCCGTGTCGGGCATCATCGACAGGATGATCGTGCCGGGTTCGGCCTTTTCCGCGATGCGCATCGCCACGGCAAAGGTGGACCCGCCCGACACGCCGGTCAGGATGCCTTCCTTCGCGGCCAGCTTGCGCGCCCAGTCCATGCCCTCGGACCCCGGAATGGGGATCAGCTCGTCATAGCCGCCGTTGTCCAGCGCCTCTTGCAGGACATAGGGGATGAAGTCCGGGGTCCAGCCCTGGATCGGATGGGGCTCGAAGGCGGGGTGGCTGACGGCGGGGGCGTGGTCGGGGCCGCGCTCCTGGGGGACGCCGCTGGAGACAAGGGCGGCGTTGGCGGGTTCGGTCAGGATGATCTTCACCTCGGGGCGTTCGCGGCGCAGCACGCGCGACAGGCCCGTGACCGTGCCCCCGGTGCCGTATCCGGTGACCACGTAGTCCAGCCGCCCGCCCGCGAAATCGCCCAGGATTTCCCGCGCCGTGGTGGATTCGTGGATGTCGGCGTTGGCTTCCGTCTCGAACTGGCGGGCCAGGAACCAGCCGTGCTTTTGCGCCAGTTCCACCGCCTTGTTGTACATGCCGGTGCCCTTCTGCGCGCGGGGCGTCAGCACGACCTTGGCGCCCATCATCCGCATCAGGCGCCGCCGTTCCACGGAAAAGCTGTCGGCCATGGTCACGACCAGCGGATAGCCCTTTTGCGCGCAGACCATCGCCAGGCCGATGCCCGTGTTGCCGCTGGTCGCCTCGACCACGGTCTGGCCGGGCCTGAGCGTTCCCGCACGCTCGGCCGCCTCGATGATGTTCAGCGCCAGGCGGTCCTTGACGGATGCGGCGGGATTGAAGAACTCGGCCTTGACATAGATCGTCACGCCTTCGGGCGCGAGGTTGTTGATGCGGACGGTCGGCGTGTCGCCCACCGTGTCCAGGATGCTGTCATACAGGCGCCCGCGTCCCCGGGTGGTTCTGATGGTTTGTGACATGAACGGATGCTCCCAAAGGTAACTGGACGCATCATAGACCGGGGAGCGCCGAAAAGCTTGATGCATGGCAAGGAAATCGCGCAGGACGCCCCCTTTCGGCGCCCTGCGGGCGCATGATCCGCGGCTTCGGCGATGATCATCCGGACGACCGGCGGTTCAAGCTGTGGCGGAAGGGCCGGCCCGGTCCGGCCGCGCCTCAGGTGTTCCCGGTTCCGCGGGAACTGCCGCGCGCGGGCGGGCGGGGCGCGACGACCAGGCCGAAAACGGGGGCCGCCACCTGCGCGCGGCCGCGGCGGATCGGGGGCGAGCTGGGGCGGGGCGGGGTCGCGCGACCCGAAAAGGCCCCGCGCGGGCGGGGCCTTTTCTCAATCCTCGTCGGAGGCCATCTGGTTCAGCACCGCGCCCTTGCCCCGCGCCCGCAGGATCAAGGGCACGATCAGCGCGATCGCCGACAGCGCCAGCAGCGTGGCCGACACGGGCGATCCCACCAGCGTGGTCAGGTCGCCCTGGCTGATCGACAAGGCCCGGCGCAACTGCTGTTCGGCCATCGGCCCCAGGATCAGGCCCACCACCACCGGCGCGATGGGATAGCCGTAAAGCCGCATCCCGTAGCCCATCACCCCGAAGATCAGAAGCATGGACAGCTCCACCGGCGAAGGGTTGGCCCCGATGGTGCCCAGGGTCGCGAAGACCAGGATCCCCGCGTAAAGCCAGGGGCGCGGGATGGTCAGCAGCTTCACCCACAGCCCGATCAGCGGCAGGTTCAGCACCAAGAGCATGAAGTTCGCGATCAGAAGCGAGGCGATCAGCCCCCAGACCAGCTGCGGATTGGTGGCGAACAGCAGCGGTCCCGGTTGCAGCCCGAACTGCTGGAAGCCCGCCAGCATGATTGCCGCCGTGGCCGTGGTGGGCAGGCCCAGCGTCAAGAGCGGCACCAGGGTGCCCGCGGCGGACGCGTTGTTCGCGGCCTCGGGGCCGGCGACGCCCTCGATGGCGCCGTTGCCGAACTCCTCGGGGTGCTTCGACATCTTCTTTTCCGTCGCATAGGACAGAAAGGTGGCGATGTCGGCGCCGCCCGCGGGCATGGCGCCGATGGGAAAGCCGATGGCGGTGCCGCGCAGCCAGGGCCTCCAGGACCGCGCCCAATCGCGCGCCGTCATCCAGACCGATCCTTTGACGGCGATCACCTCGTCATCCACGGCGTTCCGCTGACCCGCCACGAACAGCGCCTCGCCCACGGCGAACATGGCGACGGCCAGCGTTGTGACCTCGATGCCGTCCAGCAGTTGCGGCACGCCAAAGGACAGCCGCGCCTGGCCGGTCAGCTGGTCGATGCCCACCAGCGCCAGCGCCAGGCCGACGAACAACGAGATCAGCCCCTTGCGCGCGCTTTCCCCGAAGGCCGAGGACACGGTGACAAAGGCCAGCACCATCAGCGCGAAATAGTCGCGCGGACCGAACACCAGCGCCAGCTTCACCACCGTCGGCGCGACAAAGGCCAGCAGCACCGTGGCCGCCAGCCCCGCGATGAAGGATCCGATGGCGGCGGTCGCCAGCGCGGGGCCGCCGCGCCCCTGCCGGGCCATCCGGTTCCCTTCCAGCGCGGTCACGATGGACGCGCTTTCCCCCGGCGTGTTCAGCAGGATCGAGGTGGTCGATCCGCCATACATGCCTCCGTAATAGATGCCCGCGAACATGATCAGCGATCCGGCCGGGTCCAGGCCGTAGGTCACGGGCAGCAGCAGCGCCACCGTCAGCGCCGGGCCGATGCCGGGCAGCACGCCCACGGCGGTGCCCAGCGTCACGCCGATCAGCGCGTAAAGCAGGATCATCGGGTCCAGCGCGACCGCCAGGCCCTGCAACAGGAAATCGAACGTGTTCACGCAGGGTTCCCCCGGAACAGGCCCCAGACCAGCCCTTCAAGCGGACCAGCGGGCAGGCTGAGCTTCAGAAGCCCCGCGAAGATCAGGTAAACGGCCAGCGCGAAGGCGATCCCCACCGGCACCGTCAGCGCCAGGTTGCGCTTGCCGAAGGCCCGGGCGGTCGCGGCGAACAAAAGGCCGGTGGCCACCGAAAAGCCCGCCGTGGTCAGCAGCGCCAGTTGCGCGGCCAGCCCGCCCACGATCCACAGGATCGGGCCGATGTTCTGCGCCTCGCGTGCGGCCTTGCCCGACCGGAAGGCCTCGGCCAAGGACCACAGCGACAGTCCCGCAAGGCCCCCGGCGATCCAGCGGGGCACGTCGGCGGGGCCGACGCCCGCATAGCCGCCCGCCTGCGGCAGGTGCGCGGCGTCCCACCAGATCACGACGGCGATGACGGCCAGGATCATGGCGACAACAAGCGTCGCCCCGTCGGGGCGACGCGTTCCGGGGACAAACCCGCTCATTTGACCAGACCGATGTCCTTGAGGATGGTCTCGGTCGCGGCGATGTCCTTGTTCAGCTGCGCCTGGAAGTCCGCGCCCGCCAGATAGGTGTCGGCCCATCCCTTGGTGGCCAGCGCGTCCTGCCAGGTCTTGGACCGGACCATGGTTTCGATGTCGGCGCTGATCGCGGCCTTCTGTTCGTCCGTGATGCCCGGCGCGGCGGCGACCATGCGCCAGTTCTGCATCGACACGTCGAGGCCCGCTTCCTTGAGGGTCGGCGCGTCCACGCCCTCGATCCGTTCGTCCGAGGACACGGCCAGGATGCGCAGCGTGCCCGCGTCGGCCTGGGCCTTGAACTCGCCCAGCGAGGAAATCCCCGCCGTCACCTGGCTGCCCAGGATCGCGGCCAGCGCCTCGCCGCCGCCGGAATAGGCGATGTAGTTGATCCTGGTGGGATCAACGCCCGCCGCCTTGGCGATCAGGCCCACGGCGATGTGGTCCGCGCCGCCCGCCGATCCGCCCGCCCAGCTGACCGCGCCGGGATCGGCCTTCAGCGCCTCGATCAGCCCGTTGATGTCCTGGATGTCCGAAGCCGCGGGAACCACGATCGCCTCGTATTCGCCGGTCAGGCGCGCGATGGGGGTCACGTCCGCCAGCGACACGGGGCTGGCATTGGTCAGGATCGCGCCCACCATCACGTAGCCGCCGACGATCAGCTGGTCCGCCTGGCCCTGGGCCGAGGCCACGAACTGCGCCAAGCCCACGGTGCCGCCCGCGCCGGGGACGTTCTGGACCTGCACGGTGTCCGAAATGCCCTCGGCCTGCAAGGCTTCCTGCATGGTGCGGGCGGTCTGGTCCCAACCGCCCCCGGGGGCCGCCGGGGCGATGATGGTGTAGTTCTCGGCATGGGCCGGAACGGCCAGGGCGGCGGCGATCAGCGCCCCGAAAAGCGTGTGTTTCATGTTTGTCTTTCCTCCCGAATGCGCAGAACGCGCGGGCCGGACCCTCCAGCCCGGATGCGGCCCACCAAACACGACGAACCTGTCACCAAGCTGACACGGGCGTCCAGAAAAAACGCCGCCGCCGGTCGTCGGCCGTCAGTCGCCCCGGACCGCCCGGCGCCAGCGGTCGATCAGCCGGGCGCGCTTGGCCTGGTCCAGGTAAACCAGAAGGCCGGGGCTGACCGGCACCGGGCGCAGCTGCGCGCCAAGCGCCGCCTGCATGGCCCGGGCGCTGTTCTCGTCCGAGACCTCCAGGCTGACGGCGGGCAGGCGCAGCTTTTCGGCCAGGATGGTCTGGCCCCCCTGCGACATGAAAAAGCCGAGAAACCGGACCCCCAGGTCGGGCCGCGCCGCCGCGCGCGGCACCAGCCCCACGCGCGAGACGACCACCGTGAAGTCGCGCGGCAGCACAAGGCCCACATCGGGATGGCCGCGGGCCCAGTCGGCGGCATAGGATCCCAGGATGTTGTAGCCGATCAGCAGCCGACCGTCGCTGACGCGCTCCAGGATCTGCTGGCTGGTGGGGAACTGGCGGACGTCCGCCTGCCCCATGGCGCCGATGACCGACCAGATGTCGGGAAAATGCTCCTGGTCGCGGGCCAGGAACAGGTAGCCCACGGCGGACCGTTCGATGTCGTAGGTGCCCAGGCGGCCCCGCACGCCCGCGCCGCCGCGGGCCAGCCAGTCCACCAGTTCGAACCGCGACGACGGCGGGGGCCGGTCGCGGAAGGCGGGGCGGTGATAAACCAGCACCGCGGGCTCGAAGGTCAGGGCATAGGCGGTGTCGCGCCAGTTCGCCCAGCGGGGCCAGCCGGCGCTGTCGGGGGTCGCGGCGGGTTGCGCATAGCCGTCGTTGGCCAGCTTGACCTGCATGTCCATGGCCGAGGAAAAGGCGAAATCCGCCGTGGTCCGTCCGGCGTCGGTTTCCGCGACGATGCGGTCGTTCAGCTCGCCCGTCAGCAGTTCCTCGTATCGCACGGTCACGTCGGGGTTCCGGGCCTGGAAACCCGCGATCAGCGGCGCGGCCAGGTGGTTGTCCAGCGACGAATAGATCGTCAGCACCTGATCGCCGCCGGGATAGGTGAAGACCTCGGCCCGGAGAGGCAGCGCCAGCAGCAGCAAGGCAAGTGTCGCGCGCAGGATCATGCCGCAACCATGCCAGCGCCCGCGCCGGTTCACAACGCCCCCGCGCGCGGCTATCGTGGCCCGGCAAAGGGGATGGCGATGCGGCTTCTGCTGGTCGAGGACAATGAACAGCTGGCCGAGGCGCTGCAAACCCTGCTGGCGGGCGCGGGCCATGCGGTGGACCGCGTGGCCGACGGCGCCTCCGCCGAGGCCCTGGCCGCCGCCGAACGCTTCGATCTGATCATCCTGGATCTGAACCTGCCGCAGATGGACGGGTTGTCGGTGCTGCGCGCGCTGCGGGCGCGGGGCAACCAGGCGGCGGTGCTGATCCTGACCGCGCGCGGCGCGCCCGAGGACCGGATCCGGGGCCTGGACCTGGGCGCCGACGACTACATGGTCAAGCCCTTCGACATCGGCGAGTTCGAAGCCCGCGTCCGTTCGCTGCTGCGCCGTCAGGCGGGGCTGCGCGCGGCGGTCGTGACGGTGGGCGATGTCACGCTGGATCTGGCGGCGCGGCGCTTTTCCGCCGGAGGCGCGGCGCTGGACCTGCCCGCCCGCGAACTGGCGCTGCTGGAGCTGCTGTTCATGCGGGCGGGCAAGGTCGTCACCAAGGACGCCATCGTGCAGTCGCTGACCAGCCTGGACGACAGCCTGTCCGAGAACGCCATCGAGCAATATGCCAGCCGCCTGCGCCGCAGGCTGGCGCCCCATGGCGTGCATCTGCGCACCGCGCGCGGCATCGGATACTACATCGACAGGTCCGCCTGATGGGATCGCTGCGCCGGCGGCTGATGGGCTGGCTGCTGGCCGCGACCGCCGTTCTCGGCCTCCTGGCCCTGGCCGACACCTGGCGCGAGGCCGTGACCACCGCCACGCGCGTGTCCGACCGGGTGCTGGCCGGATCGGCGCTGGCGATTGCCGAGCGGGTCACGGTGGACGAGGACACCGGCCTTCAGGTGGACATTCCCTATTCCGCGCTGGAAATGCTGGCCTCGACCGCGCAGGACCGGGTGTTCTATCGCGTCGACGGCCCCCTGGGCTTCCTGACCGGCTATCCCGACCTGACGCCTGCGCCGACCAACGGAGACGGGCGCGG
Source organism: Paracoccus angustae (assembly GCF_042648745.1). NCBI lineage: Bacteria > Pseudomonadati > Pseudomonadota > Alphaproteobacteria > Rhodobacterales > Paracoccaceae > Paracoccus > Paracoccus angustae. Next base: position 14,690 of record NZ_JBHRXY010000021.1, on the reverse strand, counting down.
CTTTGCCGACGGCAGCCACGCCGGCGAGCGGATCCGCATCACCACCCTGGCCCGCACCGTGTCCACCGGGGTCGAGTCGATCCCCTTCACCGTGACGGTCGCGGAATCGACGCTGGCGCGGCGCGACCTGGCGCGCTCGATCCTGATCCGCTCGGCGCTGCGGCTGATGGGCATGATCGGGGGCGCCGCGCTGATCGTCTGGATCGCCGTGCCCCTGGCCCTGCGCCCCTTGCACCGCCTGGGCGAGGCCATCGCCGCCCGGTCCCCCGACGACCTGTCCCCGATCCGCGAACCCGTCCCTTCCGAGGTCCAGGGCCTGGTCGAGGCGGTCAATTCCTTCATGGCCCGCCTTGCCACCGCATTGGAGGCGCTGCGCAACTTCACCGGCAACGCCAGCCACCAGTTGCGCACGCCCCTGGCCGTCCTGCGCACGCAGATGGCGCTGGCCGGGCGGGCCGACACGCCGGAGGCCACGCGGTCGGCGGTGGCCAAGGGCGATGCCGCGCTGGCCCATGCCGAACGGGTGCTGGCGCAACTGCTGCTGCTGGCCCGCATCGACGCCGCGCCGGGGCAGGGGGCCTTGAGCGCCGTCGATCTGGCGGCGCTTGCCCGCGACATCACGGGCGAGGCGATCCCCCGCGCGGCAGAGGCGGGCATCGACCTGGGCTTCGACGGCGAGCCCGCGCAGGTCCGGGCCGAACCCGTCCTGCTGGCCGAGGCCTTGGCCAACCTGATCGACAATGCGCTGGCCTATGCGGGCCGGGGCGCGGTGGTGACGGTCAGCGTCCGCGCCCGGGCCGATCACGCGATCCTTGCAGTGACGGACGACGGCCCCGGCATCCCGCCCGGCCTGCGCGCCCGGCTTGGCGCGCGCTTCGCCCGGGGCGACCGGGACGCCGAGGGGCTTGGCCTGGGCCTTGCCATTGTGGCGGAAATCGCCGCCCTGTTCGGCGGCGGCCTGTTCCTGGCCGACGGACCGGGCGGGCGCGGCCTTCGGGCGGAACTGCGGCTTCGGCGGCCGGGCGGTCCCGCGCCGCGCGGGGCGGGGGGCGCCCCGCCGTGACCCGCGGGTCAGCGCAGCAGGCTGTCGGCCTGCTGCGCGGTCAGGTATCCTGTCGCCTGCATCCCGTTGGCCCCCTGCCACGAGGCGATCGCGCTGCGGGTGCCGCTGCCGAAGGCGCCGTCGATGCCGCGCGTGTCGTAACCCTGGCGCGTCAGAGCGGCCTGGATCGCCGCCTTTTGCGACCGGCTGAGGCCCAGGTCGGCCTCGTTGTCCGCCGGGCCGAGGCCGGTGGCGCTGGCCTGGCCGCCGCCGCCGCCTGCGGTCGTGCCGCGCAGGATCTCGTTGGCCTGGGCGGTGCTGAGGCTGCCGGTCTGGGTGTACCCCCGGTCGCGCTGCCACAGGGCGATGGCGCGGCGGGTGCCCGCCCCGAAATTGCCGTCCGCGCCGTTGGTGCCGTAGCCGAGCGCGTTCAGCCGCCGTTGCACGGCGATCCGCTGGTCGCGGGTCAGACCGGAAGCGTCGCCCCCCGCATAGGGATCGGGGCGCGTGGCGAGCGATACGCCCAGGCGTTCGATCTGGCCGCGCGCCTCGGCGGCGTAAAGGCCGTTCGGGAACTGTTGCAGATAGGACTGGTATCCCCGGATCGTGTTGCGTTCCTGCGCCTGCGCGAAGGCGGCGCGGTCCTGTTCCTGGGACAGGTATTGCCGCGCCACGCCGCCGACGATCTCGCCCAGATCCTGCGCGGGCGCCGGCGCGGCGAGGGATGCGGCGACAAGGGCCGCGGAAAGCATCGTCCTGACCATCGGATGGTCCTCCGCTTGTGGGTCCGTGCCCCGGATGGGGCGCCGGAGATATAGCGCGGAAAAGGGCTTCGGGTTCCGGCGGCCTCGGGTGCCGCGACGGGTTCATCCCTGCGGCGTCATCGCCTTGCGCTGGCGGCTGCGTTCCAGGCCAAGCCGGCGTTCGCGCCAGATGATGGCGATGCCCGCCGCGATCACCAGGGCCGCGCCGGTCAGAACCACGCCCGTCGGCGCTTCGCCGAAGACATGCCAGCCGATGGCGATGGCCAGCAGCATCGAGACGTATTCGAAGGGCGCCACCAGCGAGGCATCGGCGAAGCGGTAGGCCGAGGTCAGCAGGATCTGCGCCACGCCGCCCAGGATGCCGCTGCCCACCAGCAGCATCGCGGTCTGCGGGTCGGGCATCACCCAGCCGAAGGGCAGCGTCAGCAGGCCGAGGATCGTCGAGGTGACGGAAAACCAGAACACGATGGCCGAGGTGCGTTCGTCCCGCACCAGCCTGCGCACGAAGATCTGCGCCAGCGCCGCCCCGACCGCGCCGCCAAAGGCCACCACCGCGCCCAGCTTGCGCCAGGGATCGGGATCGGCGTCCAGCCGCAGCTGCGGCGACAGCACGATCAGCACCCCGGTCAGGCCGACGCCCACCATGGACAGGCGGAACAGGCGCACGTCCTCGCCCAGAAACATCGCGGCGAAGATCACCACCAGCAGCGGCGCGGCATAGCCGATGGCCGTCACCTCGGGAAAGGACAGCAGCGCCAGCGCCCAGAAGTTCAGCGCCATGGACGTGGTGCCGACAATGCCGCGATAGAAATGGCCCAAGGGGCGAACGGTGCGCAGCCCGACCGACAGTTCGCCCCGGACGGCCAGCCAGACCAGGATCACGGGGATCGCGAAGATCGACCGGAAGAAGACCTGCTGGCCCGGCGGGACCGAGGCGCCTTCGGAAGTGGCCTTGATCATGGCCGCCATCACCGTGAACACCGCCACGCTGGCGCATTTCAGCAGGATGCCCTGCATCGGATTGGAGTGGGACATGGGGGAAACCGTCCGTGTCGGATGGTCCATGGTTAGGACGCGAGGCGGCGGGCCACAAGGGGCGGCTTGCAGGATGTGCAGTTTCGCCCCGCGCCGGACCGGTGGCGGAGGTCGCGTCAAAGGCCCGCCCGTGCGCGGAGCCGGACGCTCGCGTCCCGCCGCCGGTCCGGCAACGTGGCCCGCGGCCGTTCCCCCGTCAGCCGCGCGCCGCGGGCATCGACCGGCACATGCGTCGTCGCGCCCGCGGCTGCGCCCGGCGGGCGGTCCGGGATGCGGCCTTGACGCGCCGCAAGTCGGTCCCGGTCATCCTTTGGCGGCGGCCCGGATCCGGCAAGGGGCCGGAGCATCGCGCTCTGCGCCGATCCGGGTTGCAGCGGCGGCGCGTCAGTCCGCGCCGCCCGTCGCTTGCGCCTGCACGTCCCGGAAATGCCGCCGCAGCCGGTCCAGCCCCGCCGCGTCCCATCCCTGCGGCTGCGTCACCGCGATCCAGGGGGCGATGTGGTCGCTGTAGGCGTAAAGATGCCCGTGGCCCATCGGCACATGCAGCGACACCGCCATGTCGAAGGCCAGTTGCAGGAAGCTGACGATGGGATACCAGCGCAGGTCCGGGGACACGTCGGGACCGCGCGGCGACTCCATCCAGTCGGGGCGGTGCAGCATTGACCCGGTGCTGAAGAACACGATGGGGTCGCTGGCATATTGCAGATAAACGATGCGGATACCGCCCCAGGGATCCTGCGCCGACAGCCCTTGCCGCCCGTCGGTGAAGCGCACCGTCTGCCCCCGCTCCATCCGGGGCAGCCATTCCGGGGATGCCGGGTCGCGTTCCCGCGTCAGGGTCTGCCACAGCGGGCTGACAAAGGGCGGTCCGACCCACAGCGCGCCCGCGAAGGGCTGGTCGATCATCTCGTAAAGCCGCAGCGACTGCTGCGAGCTGTAGGCGCCCAGGCTGAGACCGTAGAGATACAGCTTCGGGCGCCGGTCGGGCGGCAGGGTCAGCCAATGGCGGCGCACGGCGCTGAACAGGGCGCGGCCCGCCTCGGCCGAGTATTCCGGCTCGACCAGCAGGGAAATCCAGCTTTGCAGATAGGAATATTGCAGCGCCACCGTGGCCACGTCGCCGCGATGCAGGTATTCCAGCGTCGTCACCGCCGCCGGATCCAGCCAGCCGGTGCCGGTGGGCATGGCGACAACCAGAATGGACCGGCCGAAACCGCCGATGCGGTCCAGCTCGGCCACGGCCAGGGCGGCGCGGTCCTCGGTCGTGTCGGCGGCGTTCAGGCCGACATAGGCGCGCAGGGGCTGCATGGCTTCGCCGCCCGCGACGGCCGCGATCTCCTGGGCCGTGGGGGTGGCGGCGATGTAGTTGCGCCCTTCGCGGCCCAGATCCTCCCACGCGACCAGGGACTGGGGGCTGCCGGTGCGCAGGGGATCGGCGGGCGGCCGGATGTCGGGCGGGATCACCGCGTCCAGCGCCCGGGCCGAGCTGTCGGCGGTGCGGATGAAGCCGCTGAACAGGACGCCGTTGGCCAGCGTCCACAGCAGCACGCCCCCGATCAGCAGTCCCAGCAGATAGGCGACGCGGTGCGGCAGCAGACGCTCGATCCGGCGGATCAGACGGCGGACAAGCAGCGCGGCCAGCTTGCCCAGGATCAGCAGCAGCGCGGCCACGGCCAGGGCGATCAGGCCGATGGTCAGCGGCAGCCCGGGGGGCGCGGGCTCCATCCCCATGGCGGCGCGGACCCCGTTCTGCCAGTCCGCCGCCCGCGCCAGGAAAGACCCGACGATCAGCGCCGCAAGCACCGCCAGCGCCAGCAGCGTCTGCCGCCCGGTGCGCCCCCGGATCAGCGGCAACTGCATCGTGACCCAGATCCAGCGGCCCAGCACCGCCATGCCGTATCCCGCCGCGAAGCAGACCCCGGCCAGCACGCCCTGCACGATGTCGGCGCGGGGAATCAGGCTGGGGGTCAGGGACGCCGCCATGAACAGCGCCCCCAGCACCAGCCCCATGCCCGAAACCTTGCCCGCGGCGCGCCGCAGCGCGCCGGGTCGGTGGGTGGCCAGGGGGCTGTTCTGCATCTGCATGACGCGATCAGGGCCGATCCGGCGTGGCGCGTCAACCATCAACCATCAACCGTCAAGCGCCCTTGATGCGCCCGGTCCCCATGGCCGGCGGCCAGGGCCGCCGCCCCGCCCGGCCCGAAGACGTTTTCCGCAGCCGCGGCATTCCGTCCGAAAACCCCGCCAAGGATGTCCTCGCGCCCGCCGTCCCGCGTCCGGGCGGCCGGATGGGGCCATCCCGTTGCGGTCAAGCCGGTCTTGCAGAGCGGGGGTCGTCCAGGCGCGGGATGCCGGATCCGACCGGCGCGACCAGGGCGCCGGGCCCTGGGCAAGAACGGCGGAAAGGTCGGGCCGAGGGGCGGCCCGGGCGGCGATCCGGTTTGCGGCGGCGCCGGGCAGCGCCAGCGTTCCGGCCGCGATGCGCGGCGAAGTGGGCGGGGAGGGGGCATGGCGTGGTCCGGCCACTCGGCGGGAGGACGCTGCACTGCCGGGGCCCTGAACCGGGATGTCTTTGATGAGACACGATCACGCGGGGCGGGTGAACCGCAGGCCTTCACGGCCCCGCCCGTTCAGGTCCGCGCCGGCGGGCCTTGTCGGCCTTACAGCCCCGCCGCGATCTCCTGCCGGACCTGGGCCACCAGCGACCGGACATGCGGGGCGAAGCTGCGCCAGATGTCCATGCGGAAGTCGGCCGGGCCGTCGCGCCACAGAACCACCGTGGCGCTGTCGAAAACGGTGCGCGCGGCCGAACCCACGGGCATGGCCCTCACGTCGCGCGGGCAGCAGGCCGCCAGCAGGTCCAGCACCGCAGGCCCGGACAGGCGCAGCGTGATCTCGCGGTCGCTGATGTCCACCAGGCTGTGCGGCGCGTCGGCATAGACCGCGCGGGCGGGGGCGGCCAGATCCGTGCCCTCGGGGGCCACGATCAGCCATTCGTCGGGACCGAGGCACAGCGCCTCGACACCGTTCGCCGCCGCGCGGCTGCCCACGCGGGCGGGCAGGTCCAGGCCAAGCGCCTGCCCCAGGGCCGCGCGCCGCGCGGGCTTGACGCGCAGCGACAGGCGCAGGGCGGGGGCCAGCTCCTCGACCAGAACGGGCGAGGCGTCGAACTGATGCTTCTGGTTGGTCATCGCGTTTCTCCTTACGCCTTCAGCCGCGCGTTGTCGGGGTCGTAGAACACCGTCGAGGTGATGCGCGCCTTGCGCACGCCGTCGGGCATGGGGATGAACACCGTCTCGCCCATCTTGTCAAAGCCGCCCTCGATCACCGCCATGGCGATCGGATGGCCCATGGTGGACTGATAGGAGGATGTGACATGCCCCACCATCCTCATGGGTTTGGGCTGGTTCGGGTCCAGCACGACCTGCGCGCCTTCCTGCAACAGGCTGCCGTCCTCGGTCAGCAGGCCGACCAGTTGCTTGCGGCCTTTCGCCACGATGTCGGGGCGCGACAAGGACCGCTTGCCCACGAAGTCCTTTTTGGCCTTGCCAATGGCCCAGTCCAGGCCCGCGTCCTGCGGGGTGACGGTGCCGTCGGTGTCCTGGCCCACGATGATGTAGCCCTTTTCGGCGCGCAGGACGTGCATCGTCTCGGTGCCGTAGGGGGTGATGTCGTAGGGCTTGCCTGCCTCCATCAGCGCGGTCCACAGGGCCAGGCCGTGGCGGGCGGGGACGTTCACCTCGAAGCCGATCTCGCCGGTGAAGGACAGGCGGAACAGGCGCGCGGGCAGACCGGCCACGGTGCATTCGGCGCAGGACATGTGCGGGAAGTCGTCCCAGTCCACGCCCCGAACCAGCGGCTTCAGCATCGCCAGCGCGTTCGGCCCGTTCAGCGCCACCGTCGCCCACTGTTCGGTGGTCGAGGTCAGCCAGACATCCAGATCCGGCCATTCGGTCTGGAGGTAATCCTCCATCATGGTCAGGACGCGCGCGGCGCCGCCGGTGGTGGTGGTGACGTGGAACAGGTCGGGCGACAGCCGCCCGATCACGCCGTCGTCGCGGATGAAGCCGTCCTCGCCCAGCAGCAGGCCATACCGGCAGCGGCCCGGTTGCAGCTTGGTCCAGGGGTTGGTGTACATGCGGTTCATGAATTCGACCGCATCCGGCCCCGCAACCTCGATCTTGCCCAGCGTGGACGCGTCGAAGATCCCCAAAGACGCCCGCGTGGCCTTGCATTCGCGCAGCACGGCGGCGTGCATGTCCTCGCCCGCCTTGGGGAAATACCAGGCGCGGCGCCATTGGGCGACGGGTTCGAAGACCGCGCCGTTCGCCTCGGCCCAGGGGTCGATGGGGGTCTTGCGGGTCAGCTGGAACGTGTCGCCGCGCAGGTAGCCGCAGAAGGCCCCGAAGCTGGTCGGCGTGTAGGGCGGGCGGAAGGTGGTCAGGCCCACCTGAGGCGGCTGCTTGCCAAGCGCATCGGCGGCGATCATCAGCCCGTTGATGTTCGACATCTTGCCCTGATCGGTCGCCATGCCGTTGGTGGTGTAGCGCTTCACATGCTCGATCGAGCGCATCCCTTCGCGCACGGCCAGGCGGATGTCCTTGGCGGTCACGTCGTTCTGGAAGTCGATAAAGGCCTTGGCCTTGCCCGCGTTGCCGTCGGTCGGCAGCTCGGTATGGCTGACACCCGTGCCGGGGCGGTCGTTCGCGACCGTGAAGGCGGCGGGATGGCCCGCGCGGTTCAGCCCTTCGAGCGCCCGCAGGCCCGCCGCCGCGCCGTCGGCCAGCACGGGCTCATAGCCCCAAAGGCCCCGGCCCGCGCCCGCGATCTCGCAGGCTTCGGTCTTGCGGTCGGGCAGAAAGGTCCGGCTTTCGGAGTCCCAGGCCAGCGACCCCTTGGTGTGCGAGAACAGGTGCAGCGAGGGCGTCCAGCCGCCCGACATCAGCAGGCAGTCGCAGGCGATGTCGCGGCCCGCGCCGACATGGCTGCCGCGCACCGGGGCGGCGCGGACGGATTTCACCCGCAGGCGGCCCTTGGTGGTGGTGACGGTGTGGCCGGACAGGACCTGGATCCCGCGCTTGCGGGCGCTGTCGCCCAAGTCGGGGCGCACGGTGTCGCGGGTGTCGATGATCGCCGCGACGCGCGCGCCGCTGTCGGCCAGGTCGAAGGCGGCGTAATACGCGCTGTCATGGCTGGTGACCACGGCGGGGGTGTCGCCGACTTTGACGCCATACTTGTGCAGATAGGTCTGCGCGGCGCCCGCCAGCATCACGCCGGGACGGTCGTTGCCGTCGAAGACCAGCGGCTTTTCCAGCGCGCCCTGGGCCAGCACGACCTGCTGGGCGCGCACCCGCCACATGCGTTCGCGCGGGGCATTGGCGGGCGGGTTGTCCAGGTGGTCCGTCAGCCGCTGGCACAGGCCCACCATGTTCTGGTGATAATACCCGATGGCCGTGGTCCGCGTCATCAGCCGCACCCCGGCGGCGCGCAGGCGGGCCAGTTGCGCGTCCACCCAGGTCCAGGCGGGCACCCCGTCGATCTGCACCGCCGGGTCGGACAGCAGCGAGCCGCCCATCTCGGGGTTCTCATCGACCAGCGTCACGTCCGCGCCCCCCTGCGCCGCCGCCAGGGCCGCTGCGATCCCCGCAGGCCCCGCGCCGACGATCAGCACGTCCGTGTGCAGATAGCGGCTGGCGTACTTGTCGGGATCGACCTCGGTCGGCGACTTGCCAAGGCCCGCCGCGCCGCGGATCACGGGCTCATAAACCTTGTCCCAGAAGGACCGCGGCCACATGAAGGTCTTGTAGTAGAACCCGGCCGAGAACAGCATGTAGGCCCGGTCGTTCACCGCGCCGATGTCGAAGGACAGGTTCGGCCACTTGTTCTGGCTTTCCGTGACCAGCCCGTCGCGCAGTTCCTGGACGGTGGCCCGCGTGTTCGGCTCGAACCGGCCCTTGCCGCGGCTGGTGCCGATCAGGGCGTTCGGTTCCTCGGACCCCGCTGTGACCGCGCCGCGCGGACGGTGGTACTTGAAGGACCGGCCCATCAGGTGGACGCCGTTGGCCAGCAGCGCCGAGGCGACCGTGTCGCCGCGCAGGCCGCGATGGGTCTTGCCGTCGAAGGTGAACGACACGGGCGCGGAGTGATCGACGCGGCCCTTGCCCGGAATGCGATAACGGCTCATTCGGCGGCCTCTCGGGTGGGGGTGGGACGGGCTTCGCCCGCCTTGTAGGTCATCAGGAAACGGTCGCTGACGGTGTCGCGCAGGGCGTTGAAGAAGCGCCCGCAGCCGATGTGGCGCCAGCGTTCGTAATGCGGCCCCCGCGCGTTGGTGCGGATGAACAGGAAGTCGCGCCATTCCTCGTCCGACAGGGCGGACGGGTCGGCGGGGCGGGCTATGTGCGCCTCGCCCGCATAGGTGAATTCCAGCTCGGGCAGGGTGTCTTCGCAATAAGGGCAACGGATCAGCAGCATGTTCTTACCTCAGTGCGCGACGGCGGCGGCGGCGGCTTCGTCGATCAGACGGCCGGTGGTGAAGCGTTCCAGCGTGAAGGGCGCGTTCAGCGGGTGCGGCTCGTCCCTGGCAACCGTATGGGCCAGCAGATGCGCGGCGCCCGGCGTGGCCTTGAAGCCGCCCGTGCCCCAACCGCAGTTGACGTAAAGGCCCTTGACCGGCGTCTTGCCCAGGATGGCCGAGCGATCCGGGGTCACGTCCACGATGCCGCCCCATTTGCGCAGCATCCGCATCCGGGTGAAGATCGGGAAGACCTCGCAGATCGCGGCCACGGTATGCTCGATCAGCGGCAGGCCGCCGCGTTGGGAATAGCTGGTGTACTGGTCGGTGCCCGAGCCGATCACCAGCTCGCCCTTGTCGGACTGGCTGATATAGGCGTGGACGGTGTTCGACATGACCACGCAGGGAAAGATCGGCTTGACCGGCTCGCTGACCAGGGCTTGCAGCGGGAAGCTTTCCAGCGGCATCCGCAGCCCGGCGCTGTCCATCACCACGCTGGTGTTGCCGGCGGCGGACACCGCGACCTTCTTGGCGCGGATGAAGCCCTTGGCGGTATCGACGCCGATCACCGCCCCGTCCGGCCCGCGCCGGATCGCGTTCACCGCGCAGTTCTGGATGATGTCCACGCCGCGGGCGGCGGCGGCGCGGGCATAGCCCCAGGCCACCGCGTCGTGCCGCGCCGTGCCCGCCCGCATCTGCAACGCGCCGCCCATCACCGGATAGCGCGCGTCGGGGCTGATGTTCAGCGGCGGGCAGAAGGCCTTGCATTCCTCTTTCGAAAGCCAGCGGTTGTCCACGCCGTTCAGCCGGTTCGAATGGACGTGGCGCTGGAAGGACTGCACGTCATGGACGTTGTGCGCCAGCATCAGCACGCCGCGCTTGGAATACATGACGTTGTAGTTCAGCTCCTGGGACAGGTTGTCCCACAGGTCCAGCGCGTGGTCGTAAAGCTTGGCGCTTTCGTCATACAGGTAGTTCGACCGGATGATCGTGGTGTTGCGGCCCGTGTTGCCGCCGCCCAGCCAGCCTTTGTCGATCACCGCGACATTGGTGATGCCGTGTTCCTTGGCCAGGTAATAGGCCGCGCCCAGGCCGTGCCCGCCCGCGCCGACGATCACCACGTCGTATTCGGCCTTGGGCTGGCTGTCGGGCCATTGCTCGCGCCAGCCCTTGTGGCCGTTGAGCGCCTGTTTCAGCAGCGAGAAGGCGGAAAAATGGGTCATGGCGGGCGAACCTTTGGGGGCGATTCCGGGATACCGGGAAACTGCCAGAAACGCGTCACGGGTGACTGGATCCCTGCGCCATTGCAGTGTTACATTTGCGTCATGCGCGACACTCCTGCCCCCGGTGATTCCCTGCGCCTGCGCGTCGGCTTCCTGCTGGCGCGGCGCTTTACCCTGTCGGCCTTCGCCAATTTCGTGGACGTGCTGCGGCTGGCCGCGGACGAGGGCGACCGCTCGCGCCCGATCCGCTGTTCCTGGCGGGTGCTGGCGACATCCGGCCAGCCGGTCCAGTCGAGCTGCGGCATCAGCGTCACCCCGGACGAGAGGCTGGGCGACCCGGCGCGCTTCGACTATATCGTCGTGGTGGGCGGGCTGATCGACGAGATCGAGCGGCTGGAGCCCGAATACGCCGCCTTCCTGCATCGGGCGGCCAAGGCGGGGGTGCCGCTGGTGGGCGTCTGCACCGGCGCCTTCATCCTGCACCGCGCCGGGCTGATGAACGGCTATCGCTGCTGCGTCAGCTGGTTCCACCACGAGGATTTCCTGGAACAGTTCGACGGCCTGCGCCCGGTGTCGGACCGCATCTTCGTGGTGGACCGAGACCGGCTGACCTGTTCGGGCGGGGCCAGTTCCGCGCATCTGGCGGCCTTTCTGATCGACCGCCACATCGGCCGGGCGGCGGCGCAGAAAAGCCTGCACATCATGATCATCGACGAGGCGATGGCCGCCGACGACCCGCAGCCCGGCCTGCCGCTGGAGCTGAAGACCCAGGACACGCTGGTCCGCCGCGCCCTGCTGATGTTGCAGCAAAGCATGGACACGCCCCCCGCCGTGGCCGATGTCGCGGCCCAGTTGCAGGTCAGCCGCCGCAAGCTGGAGCGCCATTTCGCGGCATCCCTGTCCATGTCCCCGGCCGAGGCCTTCATGCGCGTGCGCCTGTCGCAGGTGCGGATGCTGCTGGCCCGCCCCGACCGCACGGTCAGCCAGATCGCCGCCGAAACGGGCTTTTGCGACGCCTCGCACCTGATCCGGGTGTTCCGCGACATGATGGGGGTCACGCCGGAACAATGGCGCAAGGGGGCAAGGGAAGGGGTCTGATCGGATCGGAAGACCCGCAGCCTTTCGGCGCCCGTGGGGCGGGGCTTCACCCCGCGATGCCCTGGCAAGGCCGGAACGATACCCGTTCTGCCCTAGCTTGCCAGCGCCAGCGCCGCGTCGGACCGCGCGGGCATGGCCACCACCGTTGCGGCCTTCTGCACCCCCCGTTCCCGGTAAGGCGATGTCCCGTAGCGTTCCCGGTAGCATTTCGAGAAATGCGAGGAACTGGCGAAGCCGCAGGCGATGGCGATCTCGATCAAGGGCAGGTCGGTGTTCAGCAGCAGGTGGCGCGCGCGGGCCAGGCGGGCCTCGAGGTAGTACCGCTTGGGACTGCGGTTGAGATAGCGCATGAACAGCCGTTCCAGCTGGCGGGTGGACATGCCCGCGTCGGCGGCCAGTTGCGAGGGGCTGACGGGGTTTTCCAGATTGGCCTCGATCCGTTCCACCACGGCGGCCAGGCGGGGGTGGCGGATGCCGATGCGGGTGGTGACGGACAGCCGCTGGCGGTCGCGGCCGGTGCGGATCGCGGTGTGCAGCATCTGGTCGGCGATCTGCGAGGCCAGATCCGGCCCGTGCGCCTGTCCGATCAGGTGCAGCATCATGTCGATCGACGACGTGCCGCCCCCCGCCGTCACCCGGCTGCCGTCATCAACGAAGACCTGCCGGTGCAGGTCCACGTCCGGGAAGGTTTCGGCGAAGGAATCGTGGTTTTCCCAATGGATCGTGGCGCGCCGCCCGTCCAGCAGCCCGGCCCTGGCCAGGACGTGGCTGCCGGTGCAGACCGCGCCCAGAACCGCGCCCGCGCGCGCCTGCTTGCGCAGCCAGGCCAGCACCGGGCGGGCGGCCTGCGCCGTGATGTCGTCTCCCCCGCAGACGATCACCGCCTCGTCCCGCGCGACGGTCGCGTCGCCGTCAAGCCCCGCGTCCAGCGCCATCCGCGACCCGTTCGAGCAGGTGGCGAAATCTCCGCCCATCCCGACCAGCCGCCAGTCGTAAATCTGTCGCCCCGACATCTTGTTGGCCAGCCGCAGCGCATCCAGCGTGGCCGCGAAGGGCAGCATGGTGAAGCGGTCCAGCAGAAGGAACGTGAAACGCCGGGGGATGGGTGCCATCTGTCTTCTCCGTCGCGAAAGCCGCGGGCCATGCGACGGAAGCGTGACAGAGTGCCGGGCCGGAACAATGAATGGCTGCGGCAGAACGGCAGGATATTCGCGGCAGGCCCATCAGGGCCGCAGGCTGTCCTTGACCCGCTCCCAGGCCAGCGTCAGGTGGCGGCCCAGGATGGCGGACAAGCGGTCGGGATCGCGGGCCTCCAGGGCGGCGATCATCTCCTCGTGCTCGGCGACGGCGCTGGCCCATTTCTCGGGGCCCTCGTGGCCGATAAAGCGGATGCGCTTCAGCCGGGTCTGCAACATGCCGTGAACGTCCGACAGCGCGGCATTGTCGGCCAGCGCCACGATGCCCGAATGGATCGCCTGGTTCAGCTTGTAATACCGCAACCGGTCGCCCGAGCGATAACAGGCCAGCATCTCGTCGTGAAGGTCGCGGATTGCGCCGATGCCGTTGTTGGTGGCAAGCTGGCAGGCGCGGGTTCCGGCGAACTGTTCCAGGGTGCGGATCACCTCGATCATGTCCAGCACCTCCTTGGCGCCGAAGGACTTGACCACCGCGCCCCGGCTGGGAACCAGCTCGACCAGGCCTTCGCTGGCCAGATACTTGATCGCCTCGCGCAGGGGGGTGCGCGACACGCCCAACTGCGCGCCGATCTGGCCCTCGTTGATGCGGGTGCCGGGAACCAGATGACCTTCGATGATCATGTCGCGCAAGCGCGTGACAATGGCGTCGTGCAGCGACTGCCGTTCGATCCGGGCCGATGGTTCCGATGTCGGTTGGGGATTGACGGCGACCACGAATGCCCTCCCTGGCTGTTTCTCATGGGTATGCGGCGGAAGGGCGCGAGTCAATCATGTGCGCTAAATTCTGCATACAGTATTATTGAAGGTCCATCATTCCTCGTGCTAGCGTCCTGGGGTGGAGGAACGATTCGGACGCCGCGGCCGCAAGGCCGGTGCCGCCCGCATCGGCCCTTGCGGAAGCGATGGAGGCGTTTCGTTGAGCTTACCCTGGACCCCCGAGGCCTGGCCCATTGCCGCGGCCATGATCCCCTTTCCGGGCCGCCTGCCCGATGGCCGCCTGGTTCAGGATGCCCGGCCCGAGGTCTGGGCCGAAAGCCTGGCAGAGGTGGCCGATGCGGGCTTCGACTGCGTGGACCCGACCGACAGCTGGCTGCGGGTGGCCGATCTGGATCCCGCGCGGCGGGCCGAGTTCGTGGCGATCTGCCGCGACCTGGGCCTGTCGGTCCCGGCGATCTCGACCTCTCGGCGCAGCGTGATCGACCCGGACCATGGCGACGAATACCTGGCCTACAGCCACCGCGTGATCGACGCCGCCGCCGAACTGGGCGCGGCTCATGTCAGCTTCGGCTTTTTCGGTCCCTTCACCCCCGCGCAGCAGCGGGCGCTGTGGTTCTGGACCGAGCAGGGGGTGAAGAACCCCGACGATGCGGCGACCTGGCAGCTGGCGGTGGACCGGATCCGCGACCTTGCGCGCCATGCCGCCGAACTGGGCGTCCAGATCGCGCTGGAAATGTACGAGGACACCTATCTGGGCACGGCCCGCGACGCGGTGCGCTTCGTCACCGATGTGGACCACCCGTCCGTCAAGCTGAACATCGACATCGGCAACCTGATCCGCCTGCACCGCCCGGTGGAACGCTGGTCCGAGATGATCGACCTGTGCATCCCCTTCGCGGGCTACTGGCATGTCAAGAACTATTACCGGATCGAGGATCCCTCGGGTCTGGTCATGTCCCATCCCGCGCCCGTGACGGGCGGCACGATCAACTGGCGCGCAGCGATCCGCCGCGCTGTTGCCGGGGGCTTTTCCAGTCCGTTTTTGGTGGAGCATTATGGGGGGGACGGTTTGGGCGTTTGCGCTGTGAACCGCGAGCACAT
>NZ_JBHRXY010000020.1:0-45326 GCF_042648745.1 Paracoccus angustae | reverse complement strand
GGGGAAGGGTCACATGGGTCAAATCTCAATGGAAATTATGGGCCTGCCTGGGTCACTTCTGGGTGGAAATCAACAGGGCATCATGCCGACCTGGATGCCTATACCGTCTCCATGGGCCATCCGGACGCGCAGCTTGCACTTATGGGCGGGCAGTCCGAGATCAATGCTCACTTCGGCTCGCCCCCGTTCCAGAACCTTGAAGTCAAGGACGACCGTGCCCGCAAGGTGCTGGACAGCTATGACGTGGTCGGTGGTTCGCACACCTTCACCGTTGTCTGGAGCCGAAGCGATTTCGTCGAGGAGAATCCAGAGTTCATGAAGGTTTTCATGGCCGCGCTTGAGGAAAGCATCTCCTTTATCAATGACAATCCCGAGGAAGCCGCGCGAATCTGGGCCAGTGCAGAAAAATCGCCGATGACGCATGAAGAGATCGTGGCGCTGATCACCGACGAACAAACACGCTGGACTACCCAACCCGAACGGCTGCTGCCCTACGTCAACTACATGGCGCGTGTCGGCCTGATCAAGCAGGACACGAACGACTGGCGCGACCTGTTCTTCGAAACCGTCAGCGGCGGCGAGGGAAGTTGAACTCGGTCAATGACGTCTCGGGTTTTCCCATGTGAGTGCCCTATCGTCATCTTTATGGCAACGTCTGCCCTCACGGTTATCCAGAGCGGGGCAGACGGCTTTTTTGCGCATGATTATGGTCACGGCCAAGAGAGTAATCGACCACGGCTTGGACCAGGACGTCAAGGGTATCGATGATTGTCGCCTTTGCCGTTGCAAGGCCGGACACCAGCGAAAATTCCGTGCAGGCAACAAGCTGCACCCGCGCGCCTTGTGAGCCAACATCGGCAGCGGCGGCGGCCAGGGTCGCGGCGCTCGCCTCCGACGGTCCCGAAGCCTTGATCTCGCGAATTGCGGAAAGCAGCCCTTCCTGATCGGTGGGATAAACGGCAACGCCGCCGTGTCGCTTCAGCGCGGCGTCGAAGATGCCGATCCGACGCAGTGCAGGCGATCCAAGAACACCGATCCGGGCACCGGGACCGGCCTGCGCGACGGCGCTTGCCGCTGACAGATCGACCATGTCGAGAAGCGGGACCGAGACACTGTCGCGGATGGCCGGCGCATAATAATGCGCGGTGTTGCAGGGCATTGCCAAGGCCTCGGCGCCGGTGCGTTCAAGCTGCATGGCCATCGCCGCCAGCACCGGTCCCGGATCCCTGCCACGGCCTTCGATCAGGCGTGCGATCCGGGACGGCACCTGCGGGTTCATGTCGATCATCAATGGGATATGATCCGCGTCATCGGCGGCCGGGGCTGCCGCGATCAGCCGCGCCAGCAACTGCACGGTCGCCTCGGGGCCCATGCCGCCCAGAATGCCGATGCGCCGAGGGGTGGTCATGACAACTTCCTCGGCATCGGCATCGGCCGCAGGTCCGGATGGCTTGACCAAGCGGCAGGCCTGCTGCGGATTGACCGCATGAGCACCGGCCGCGACGAGCCTGTGCCCGCAACTGCACCTGGTATCGGGTCGGGCCGTTCCTGGCTGCGGATGAAAGGCCGGGCCGACATGCCTCAGGCCGCCTTTGCCCCGACGCGGCGATTGCTAACGTCGAAGGCCGCGCTGTAGCCGAACAGGGCGGCCGCTCCTCCGGTATGCAGAAAGACCAGGCGCTCGCCCTTCCTGAAATGGCCTTTGCGGATCAGGTCGATCATTCCGGCGGCACCCTTGGCCGAATAGACCGGGTCCAGAAGAATACCTTCCAGCTCGGCAAACATTGCAATCGCCTCGAGCCCGCCATCGGTCGGAATGCCGTAACCGTCGCCGACATAATCAGTGTTGGCGACAACATCCTCGCGGCGTACCGCCTCCGGCGCTCCGATCTTGCGGGCCGTGGCCTGGGCCAACTGGAAGACGTTTTCCTCCTGCTTGGCCTTGGGCGCACGCACGCCGATGCCCAGCAGTGGAACCGCGGCATTCATCGCCCTGAGCCCGGCAACCAGGCCCGCCTGAGTGCCGGCGCTGCCCGTGGCATGAACCAGATGGTCGATCACCAGGCCTCGGTCGTTGGCTTGGCCCACCAGTTCAAAGGCGCAGTTGACATAACCTAGGGCGCCCGTGCTGTTCGACCCTCCGCCAGGGATCGCATAAACCTTCCGGCCCTGGCTGCGCATCCGGTCGGCTGCCTTTTCCAGTTCGGCATTCATGTCCACTCCGCCTGCAAGGCATTCGGTCGTCGCGCCGTGCAGATGGTCCAGCAGCACATTTCCGTTGGTGTTGTAGTTGGCATCCTTGCTGCCTGTGCGGTCTTCCAACAGGATATGACAGCCAAAGCCCAGCTTGGCGGCGCAGGCTGCGGTCTGACGGGCATGGTTGGATTGAGTGGCGCCCTGCGTGATCACCGTATCGGCACCCTGGGCTTGGGCCTCGGCCATCAGGAATTCCAGCTTGCGGGTCTTGTTGCCGCCCGTCGACATTCCGGTGCAGTCGTCGCGCTTGATCCAGATCTCCGGCCCGCCCAATTCCTTGGACAGGCGGTCCATCCGCTCCAGCGGAGTAGGGAGGTGAGCCAAGGAAATGCGCGGGAAACGGGACAGCAGCATGAGGGTAATCCCTATCTAGAATGTTTGATGCATGTTCCCCGGCATTTACCGCCGTTGCAAATGCGAAGTACGACCCCTAAAATGCAAGGATCGCATTTTATGGTTGATCATGCGTCTTGAATGGCTTGAAGACATCCTAGCCGTAGCCGAGACCGGGTCGATGATCCGGGCGGCAGAGCGGCGCTTCCTGACGCAATCAGCCTTCTCGCGGCGGCTGCGCATGATCGAGCAGCAGCTTGGCGTGGAACTGTTCGATCGCAGCCGCAAACCTGCCGAGCTGCGCCCCACCGTCAAGGA
This sequence comes from Paracoccus angustae, assembly GCF_042648745.1. Lineage (NCBI taxonomy): Bacteria > Pseudomonadati > Pseudomonadota > Alphaproteobacteria > Rhodobacterales > Paracoccaceae > Paracoccus > Paracoccus angustae. Next base: position 42,419 of record NZ_JBHRXY010000020.1, on the reverse strand, counting down.
ACGTTGCGACGAAATGCGAAACCTGGCGAATAGCCTGCGCAGGCTGCACAGCGATCTCAGGCATGGAAGCGGCCTCGAGCAGACCCGCATCGTGATCGCAAGCCAGCATGCGATCACCACCGCCATTGCGCCGCTTTTGGTCCAGGCGATCGTCCATCCATCGGACATCGACATCCGGCTGCGCTCGGCCAACCGGGAGGATTGCTATGCGCTGCTTCTGACCCGGCAAGCGGATTTCATGCTGTTCTACAGCACGGAGCGCCATTCATTGGCTGTGGACAGGACGTTCATCGAAGCCTGCCTCCTTGAACGGGAAGAACTGGTTCCCGTATTTCCGCCGCACGCGAAAGGTCAGCTTCTTACCGCAATGAAGCGAAGGGAGGTGCCTGTCGTTCTTTATCCCCAGAACGTGTTTCTGGGAAAAGTCGTCCGGGACGAGATATGGTCCCGACTTGATATCGGCATGTTCAAGTCGCGTGCAGAGACTGCGTTGACCGTAGCAGCACTCCAGTTTGCACTTTTGGGGGAAGCAGTGGCTTGGATCCCGCGCTCTCTGGCACGGTCGCATCTCGACAAAGGTGATCTGGAAGATTTCAGCGGCCTGTTCGGCTCGGCAGAAATCAAATTGAATGTAGCGAAACTGAATGCCTCCAGTTCAAGATACTCAGCCGCAATATGGGAGGAATTTGTCACGAAGGGACGAGCTTGTTTGCACCGTGTCATGCGGTGAGGGCGCTGATGATGTGACCGTCCCCGACGGCGTCTGTATGCCATACGTGAACGACCCCTCTCTCCAAGGACTTCTAAATGATCTTGCTCCATGCTGCGCTTCAGGGGACTTACTTCCCGCCGCCGTTCTCGGCTTGCACCGTATCGCCTGAATTTTTCTGCCATCAAGCCAGCTCACCCTTTCAGGTGCGCCAGTTGAGCAAGAGATTGAGTGCCATCGTGCGTGTCGCGAGTGTGGTGGAAATTGTCCGTCGTCGAATGACTTGGAACAGTTGGCCTCAAGGAAGCCAACGGCTCCGCCGTAAAATCACATGGCATGAGACGGGGGAAACCCGCTAAGTGTCGCTGACCCTGAAAGCAGAGCTACACGAAGCCGATACCATGTCGAGAAATGAAAGCAGCCCGTCAGAAGGATCTATCAGTCCACGGAGAGGCAAATTCCCTGTCGAGGACATCATCTATGATCGCATCATCGCGCTGATCATGGAGAAGCACCTACGCCCCGGCCAGCGGCTCAATGAGGTGAAGCTGGCGGCGGCCTATGATGTCCCGCGCTCACGAGCGAGGCGCGTGCTTGAGCGCTTGAAAGATGAGGAAATCGTCACCTTCGAACTGAACAAGGGCGCGTTTCTCAGTCGGCCCTCGGCCGAAGAAGCCCGGCACGTGTTCGAGACCCGGCGTCATCTCGAGTATGCCGGCTTGTCCCTCATCTGTGAACGGGCAACGAATGGCGATCTCGACCTCCTGCGTGAACACATCTTGGCCGAGCAGCGGGCCTTCAGCGAACAGCGCCGCGACGCGAACCGCCTCGCAGGCGAATTTCATGATCTTTTAGCGCAGATGACGAAGAACCCGATCTTCGAGAAACTGCTGATCGGCCTTGTGCGGCGCTGTGTTCTCATCCAGTCGGTTTATGAGGTGGAAACGAACTCGCTGTGCCTGACTTCCGAGCATTCGCAGATCGTAGATGCCATTGAAGCGAAAGATGCGCAGGCAGCCATCAAGGTTATGGCTCAGCACTTTGACCATATTATAGGCAGCCTGGACCTGCGGGACGATCGTGAGCGTGAAACCGACGTCTACGCTCTTCCCCGGTAATTTCTCCTAATTTATTGATATAAAAAGAGGTCACAGCGAGGCATTGCTCTTGCTCTGTCGCTAAAACTGTAACTCAAGAACTTCTGTGAAGAAATAAAGCTTGCCAGGCAAAAAGTTCGGCTTCTAAAGTGCAGGCAATCTTGCACGCATTTTTGGGGGCTCTTCATGAACAAACCTGCGCGCGACTTTGTTGGATACGGCAGACAGCGCCCCACAGGTCGTTGGCCAAACGGCTCAAAGCTCGCTGTAAATGTCGTCGTCAACTATGAAGAGGGGTCAGAAAGATCCTTCGCGATGGATGATACAGACCAGGAGCCGATGACGGAGTGGGGCGCCTATCCCTTTCCGAGAGACATCCGCAATCTCGCAATGGAGTCCATGTATGAATACGGATCTCGGGTCGGTGTCTGGCGGGTACTGGATGGCCTGAACCAAGCCGGGATCAGGTCAACCTTCTTCGCTTGCGCCGTCGCGTTCGAACAGAACCCCGAGGTTGCGGCCGAGGTTGTGCGCGCAGGTCACGAAGTCTGCAGCCACGGATATCGATGGGAAGAGGTCTTTCGCCTTACTCGGGATCAGGAACGCGAACATATCAGGCTTGAACGTCGCACCCCCCGAGGAGCGCAAGGCCTTCACCACCGCTCTGGCTCTGGAAGCCGACGGCAAGACCGACGGGCCGGTGAACGCCATGATCCACATGGGCACGGACATCTTTACGGCCGAGGAAATCGAACGCTTCGCCAAGGGCGGGTTCTTCTTCACCAATGCGGAGATGTCCTTGCCGATCGTCGTCATCTGCGCTTTTACGCGCGACCGGGACGCAAATACGGGCGCGGCAGTGAAAAGCGTTGATTGCCGTTTCAGAAAACAGGAGCGCGGCGCTACGGGGGCGGTTCGAAAACGCGCGGGCGCGGCAAGGGGCGGGCAAAGGCATGGATCTGGCGCGGACCCTGCTGGATACCCGGGCGGCCTGGGCCAATAGCTGCCCCGGCCACGTGGCAAGTATGGGCGGCGGGAACGCGGACGCCGATCTGCCGGACCGCACCGTTGCTCCGTTCCGCCGCCCCGAGATCGTGTCCGCGGACGGCTTGTGGGCGGCGGCGCGCGCCCGTTTGGCGGCCGAGGATCGGCGCTGTTCGATGCCTGGTTCGCGGGCCTGACCGACGGCGGGACCAAGAACGGCTGCCTGACGCCGATCGCGCCCAGCCGGTTACACGCCACCCATCTGCGGACCCTCCTGATCGACCGCCTGCGGGCCACCGTGGGCCGCTGCGACGGACGCGTGTCGCGGTTCCGGGTCGAGACGGTCTAGGGCCGCGGCACGGCGCCGCTTCAGCGGGGCAGCCTGGGCGCGCGGAAAAGGCGCGTTCTGGCGAAGATGTCCTCGAGCCGGTTCAGGCGGTCCTGCACCTGGTCGGCGCAATGACCCTGGACGCGGCTCAGCAGCGCCTCCACCAGCAGCAGAACCGCGACCGTCGAATCCCAGGCCGCCGGCATGTCGATGCGGCAGGGCAGGGTGTGGTGCGCGTGGCCTGCCGCGGGCGACAGCCGGTGGTCGGTCACCAGCACCACCCGCGCGCCCTGGCCTGCCGCCAGTTCGGCCATGTGAACGGCGTTCGATTCGTAGCGGCGGATGTCGAAGATCACCACCACGTCCTCTGCCCGCAAGTCCAGCAGGGCCTGCTGCCAGTCGGTCAGATGGTCGGAAATATAGGTGACGCCAGGCCGGATCACCCGCAAGAGCGTCGCCATGTAGTCGGCATGGGCATGGGTCAGCCGCCCGCCCATGACCGCGACGTGACGCGCCGGATCGGCCAGAAGCGCCGCTGCCGCGTCGAATTCCCGGGTCGCGATCTGGTCCAGCGTGGCGTGGATGTTCGCGATCGCCCGGGCGGCGAAGGACTGCATCGGATGGCGGCGCGGCTCTTGGTCCGGCAGCGCCAGCGGCGCGGCCAGAAGCCGCCCCACCTCGATCCGCAGCGCGGCCTGATATTCGGCATAGCCCTTGAAGCCCAGCTTCTGGACCAGCCGCACGATGGTCGGTGCCGACACTTCGGCCGCGCTGGCCAGCATGGTGATCGAGCCCAGGGCCGACATCGGGAAATGCGACAGGATATGCGTCGCCGCCTGCCGTTCCGCCCGGGTCAGCGCCGGAAGGCTGGCGCGCATCCGCTGCTCTATCGTCACGGCGCCTCCCTCCGGGTTCGGTTCTGGAATGATCCTATCAGGAAGCCATGAATTGGAAAATTCTTGACAGAACGCAAGAACAGAGAGGACGCTGAACCAAAAAACAGGGAGAAGAATCGTGGCCTTGCCGCCGCTTCAGCGCGATTTCGCGCCCGATGCCCCGTTGTCCCGAAGGTGCCGGTGATGCCGGCCCTGGCGCTTGGCTTCGTGCGCGGGGTCGAGGCCGTCAACCGCCGGGTCGGGCGCATGGCACTGTATCTGCTGTTCGTTCTGGCCGGGGTGCTGGTCTGGTCCGTGGTCGCCAAGGCGTTCTTCCGGCCCGCCCTTTGGACCCAGGAAACGGCGCAGTTCACCATGATCGCCTATGTCGTGCTGGGCGGGGCCTATTCGCTGATGGGGGGCGCCCATGTGCGGATGGACCTTCTGTATTCCCGCTGGTCCGCCCGGACCCGCGGGGCCGTCGATTGCGTGACTGTGCTTGCGCTGATCGTGTTTCTGGCGGTGATCCTGTGGGGCGGGATCGAGAGCACGGCTTACGCGCTCGAGATCGGCGAGCGCTCGCGCACCGTGTGGCGGCCCTACATGGCGCCGATCAAGATCGTGATCTGCGCGGGCACCTTTCTGATGCTGCTGCAATCGGTTGCCTTTCTGATCCGCGACATCGCGCTGCTGCGCGGCACGCCCATCCCCGAGGCGCGCCCCTGATGTCCCACGAGCTGATCGCGGTTTCGATGTTTCTGGGCATGATGGCGCTGCTGATGACAGGGCAAAGGGTCTTTGCCGGCATTGGCTTTGTCGCGGTGGTCGCGGCGGTCGCGCTGTGGGGGGATCGGGGCGGGCACGACCTGGCCTTCACAAGCGCCATCAAGCTGATGAACTGGTTTCCGATGCTGACCCTGCCGATCTTCGTCTGGATGGGCTTCGTGATGTCGGAAACCCGGATGGCGGACGACCTGTACCGGATGTTCCATGTCTGGTTCGGCCCGGTGCCGGGCGGCCTGGCGGTGGGCACCATCCTGCTGATGGTGCTGGTATCGGCCATGAACGGGCTGTCGGTCGCGGGCCTTGCCATCGGCGCCACCATCGCCCTGCCCGAGATGCTGCGGCGCGGCTACGACAAGGTGATGGTCACGGGCATCATCCAGGGCGGGTCGTCCCTGGGCATCCTGGTGCCGCCCTCCATCGTGCTGGTGCTGTATGCCATGATCGCCCGCCAGCCGGTGGCGCATCTATGGCTGGCGGGCGTTTTTCCCGGCCTGCTGATGGCGGGGCTGTTCATCGTCTATGTCCTGGTCCGCTGCGCGCTGAACCCGCGCCTGGCCCCGCGCCTTCCGGCCGGGGAACTGGCCCGGATCACCTGGGGCGAACGGCTGGGGCTGCTGCGGGCGGGCGTCACCCCCCTGGTGATCTTCGGAGCCATGATGGGACCGTTCGTGGCGGGCCATGTCAGCCTGGTCGAATCCTCGGTCATCGGCGCGCTCATCGCCACGCTGGTCGCGGCCGCCAAGCGCCGCTGGACCCGCGCCATCTGGGAAACCTGTCTGCGCGGCACGCTGAACGTGACCTGCATGTTCATGTGGATCCTGCTGGCGGCGCTGGCCTTCGGCGCGGTCTTCGACGGCCTTGGCGCGGTGCGCGCGATTGAGGCCTTTTTCCTGGAGAATCTGGGTCTGACGCGGTGGCAGGTCGTTATCCTGATGCAGGTGTCGTTTCTGCTGCTGGGGATGTTTCTGGACGACACCGCCATGCTGGTGATCGTCGCGCCCCTGTATGTCCCGCTGGTGCGCGCCCTGGAATTCGACCTGATCTGGTACGGCATCCTTTACACGATCACCTGCCAGATCGCCTATGTCACGCCGCCCTTCGGCTATAACCTGTTCCTGATGCGGGCGCTGGCGCCGGATCATGTGACGCTGGGCGACATCTACCGGTCCATCGTGCCCATCGTCGGCATCATGATCCTGACGCTGGCGATCGTCATGGCCTTTCCGCAGATCGCCTTGTGGCTGCCCGGGCAGGTTTACGGACAATGACAAGCAGGGCGGGCCAAACCGCCCCTTTTCCCGACAAAAAACGGAGGTTCGGATGACGACAAGACGCAAGTTTCTGACGACCGCTCCCTTGGCCGCGGGGGCCGCCGCCCTGGCCGCGCCTGCCGTTCAGGCGCAGGGCGCGCCGATCCGCTGGCGGATGCAGACCTATGCCGGGGCCGCCCTGGGCGAACATGTGGTCAAACCCGCCATCGACCGCTTCAACGCCATCGCCGAGGGTCAGATGCAGATCGAGCTGTTCTATGCCGACCAGCTCGTGCCCACCTCGGAACTGTTCCGCGCCATGCAGAGCGGCACCATCGACGCAGTGCAGTCGGACGACGATTCCATGCAGTCGCCAACCGAGGTGACGGTGTTCGGCGGATACTTTCCCTTTGCCAGCCGCTACAGCCTGGACGTGCCGGTGCTGTTCAACCAGTACGGCCTGAAGGAGATCTGGGACCGGGAATACGCGGCGGTGGGCGTCAAGCACATCTCGGCGGGGGCGTGGGATCCCTGCCATTTCGCCACAAAGGATCCGGTCAACACGCTGGCCGACCTGGAAGGCAAGCGCGTCTTCACCTTCCCCACGGCAGGCCGATTCCTCGCGCAGTTCGGCGTCGTGCCCGTGCAACTGCCGTGGGAGGATATCCAGGTCGCCCTGCAAACCGGCGAACTGGACGGCATCGCCTGGTCCGGCATCACCGAGGACTACACCGTCGGCTGGGCGGACGTGACCAAGTATTTTCTGACCAACAACATCTCGGGCGCCTGGATCGGGCATTTCTTCGCAAACGCCGACCGCTGGGCCGCCGTGCCCGACAGGCTGAAGATGCTGATTGAGGTCTGCTTCGAGCAGTCCCACTACTACCGCCAGTGGTGGTACTGGGGCGGCGAGGCGGACCTGCGCGTGAACGGTTCCAAGCTGCAACTGACCTCGATCCCCGACGCGGAATGGGCCACGGTCGAGGAACGCGCCCGCGCCTTCTGGGACGAGATCGCCGCCGAATCCGAAGTGAAGGCCCGCGTGGTCGAGATCTTCAAGAAATACAACGACACCATGGCCAAGGCGGGCCGGCCCTACCGCTACAGCTGACGCCGCTGCCGCCGGGCGGCCGGGCCCGGCGGCGTGATCCCTTGGATTGGACGATCATGCCCGCGAACCTGACACTCGACGCCCTGGGGACGGCCTTCGACGCCGGAGAGATCGACACCGTTCTGGTGGTCTTTCCCGACATGCAGGGCCGCCTGATGGGCAAGCGTTTCCATGCCGGCTTCTTTCTGGACGGCGGCCACAAGGAAACCCATTGCTGCAACTACCTGCTGGCGCTCGACATGGAGATGAACACCGTTCCCGGCTATCGCAGCGCGGGATGGGACCAGGGCTATGGCGATTATGTCATGCGCCCCGACCTGTCCACGCTGCGCCGCCTGCCCTGGCTGGCGGGCACCGCCATGGTGATCTGCGACCTGCTGGACCACCACACCCAAGACGAGGTCGCGGTGTCGCCCCGCGCGATCCTCAAGCGCCAGATCGCCCGCGCCCGCGGGATGGGCTTCGACGCGATGATGGCGACCGAGCTGGAATTCTACCTGTTCGACAACAGCTATGAAAGCCTGCGCGGCGACATCAAGGGGCTGGTCCCGTCGTCGGGCTACAACGAGGATTACCACATCTTCCAGACCACGCGCGAGGAAGACGTGATGCGCGCCGTCCGCAACCACCTTTACGGCGCAGGCATCCCCGTCGAAAGCACCAAGGGCGAGGCCGACGCGGGCCAGATCGAGGTGAACCACCGCTATTCCGACGCGCTGGACACGGCCGACAACCACACGATCATCAAGCAGGGCGTCAAGGAGATCGCCTGGTCGCGCGGCAAGTCGGTGACCTTTATGGCGAAATACGACACCGCCAAGGCCGGGTCGGCGGCGCATGTCCATCAATCGCTGTGGACCGGCGGCACCCCCGCCTTTCACGATCCGGGCGACGGTCGCGGCATGTCGGCCACGATGAGGCATTTTCTGGCGGGCCAGCTTGCCGGGGCCGACCAGATGATGGTGTTCCTGGCGCCTTACGTGAACAGCTACAAGCGGTTCTGCGCGGGGCTGTTCGCGCCGACAAGGGCCGTCTGGTCCTGCGACAACCGCACCGCCGCCTTTCGCGTCTGCGGCGAGGGCACCAAGGCCGTGCGTGTCGAATGCCGCATCCCCGGGGCGGACGCCAACCCTTACCTGGCCTGCGCCGCGCTGCTGGCGGCGGGCCTTGACGGGATCGAGCGCAAGCTGGAGCTGGAGCCCGAGGTCCGCGGCGACCTGTACCAGGCGCGGTCCGCGCGCGAGGTTCCCAAGACCCTGCGCGAGGCCGCCGAACGGCTGAAGGCCTCGGACCTTTACCGGCGGGCCTTTGGCGGCGCCGTGGTCGATCATTATCACCACGCCGCCGAATGGGAGATCGCCGAAACCGACCGCACCGTCACCGACCACGACCTGCGCCGACTGCTGGAACGCGCCTGACAGGACCGACCATGACAGACATCACCCTGATTTCCCCCGTTGACGGGTCGGCGCTGGTCCGGCGGACGCCCCTGGACCGCGACGCGGCCCGGGCCGCCGTCGCGCGGGCGCGCGCCGCCCAGGCCGCTTGGGCCGCCCGCCCGCTGGACGACCGCATCGCCCTGGTCAAGGCGGGAGTGGCCGCGCTGACCGCCATGAAGAACGACATCGCGACCGAACTGGCCCGGCAGATGGGCCGCCCCGTCCGCTTCGGCGCGGGCGAGATGGGCGGCGTGAACGCCCGCACGGACTACATGGCGGAAATCGCCGCCGCGACGCTGGCCCCCCGGGTGATCGAGGACAGCCCCGGCTTCCGCCGCGTTCTGGCGCGCGAACCCTTGGGCGTGGTGTTCGTGATCGCGCCCTGGAACTATCCCTTTCTGACGGCGATCAACACCATCATCCCCGCGCTGATCGCGGGCAATGCCGTGGTGCTGAAGCACGCAAGCCAGACCCTGCTGGCGGGCGAGCGGCTGGCCCAGGCCTTTCACGCGGGCGGCGTGCCGGCGGACGTGTTCCAGAACGTCGTGCTGGACCACCCCACGACCGAGGGCCTGATCGCGGCGCGGGCCTTCGATTTCGTGAACTTCACCGGCTCGGTCGCGGGGGGCCGCGCCATCGAACGGGCGGCGGCGGGCACCTTTGTGCCTTTGGCGCTGGAACTGGGCGGCAAGGATCCGGGCTATGTGCGCCTCGACGCCGACCTGGACGCGGCGGTGGACGGGCTGATGGACGGGGCGATGTTCAATTCCGGCCAGTGCTGCTGCGGGATCGAGCGGATCTATGTCCACCACCGCCTGTACGACGCATTCGTTGAAAAGGCCGTGGCCTGGGTGAACGCCCTGACGCTGGGCGATCCGCTGGACCCGGCCACGACGCTGGGGCCGATGGCCCATGTCCGCTTTGCCCGCACGGTCCGCGACCAGATCGCCGAGGCGGTGGGGCAGGGGGCGCGCGCCCTGATCGATCCGGCGGTCTTTCCGCAAGACGACAAAGCCGCCTATCTGGCCCCGCAGGTGCTGGTGGATGTCGACCACTCCATGCGTGTGATGGTCGAGGAAAGCTTTGGCCCGGTGGTGGGCATCATGCGCGTGGCCGACGACCAGGAAGCAATCCGGCTGATGAACGACAGCCCCTACGGCCTGACCGCCAGCATCTGGACGCGCGACGCCGGGGCCGCCGAGGCGATCGGCGCGCGGCTTCAGACCGGCACCGTTTTCATGAACCGGGCCGATTACCTGGACCCGGCGCTGTGCTGGACCGGATGCAAGGACACCGGGCGCGGCGGCAGCCTGTCCTATCTGGGTTACCTTGCCGTGACCCGCCCCAAATCCTATCACCTGAAAAGGGCGTGACATGAGCCACGATGTCCCGAACCGCAACTGGTCCTATCCGACCGCCATCCGGTTCGGCGCGGGCCGGATTTCGGAACTGGCCGATCATGCCGGCGCGGCGGGCATGTCCCGCCCGCTGCTGGTCACCGACAAGGCCTTGGCCGCGCTGCCCATCACCGCCGCCGCCCTGGATGTCCTGGACCGCGCGGGGCTTGGCCGGGCGGTCTTTTCCGAGGTGGACCCCAACCCGACCGAGGCGAACATGCAGGCCGGGATCGCCGCCTACAAGGCGGGCGGGCATGACGGGGTGATCTGCTTCGGCGGCGGCTCGGCGCTGGATCTGGGCAAGATGATCGCGCTGATGGCCGGGCAGCGTTCCGACCTGCCGGTCTGGGATCTGGAGGACGTGGACGACTGGCACACCCGCGCCGATGCCGGCGCCATCGCCCCCGTTGTCGCGGTTCCCACCACGGCAGGCACGGGCAGCGAGGTGGGCCGCGCGGGCGTGCTGACCAATTCCGCCACCCGTCGCAAGAAGATCATCTTCCATCCCCGGCTGATGCCCGCCGTCACGATCTGCGATCCCGAACTGACCGTCGGGATGCCCGCCTTTGTCACCGCGGGCACCGGCATGGACGCCCTGGCCCATTGCCTGGAGGCCTATTCGTCGCCCCATTACCACCCGATGAGCCAGGGCATCGCGCTGGAAGGGATGCGGCTGGTGTTCGAAAACCTGCCGGTCGTTTATCGCGAGCCGGGCAACCTGATGGCGCGGGCGCACATGATGAGCGCGGCGCTGATGGGCGCGGTGGCGTTCCAGAAGGGCTTGGGCGCGATCCATTCGCTGTCCCATCCGGTAGGCGCCGTTTACGGCACCCATCACGGCACCACCAACGCCGTGGTGATGCCCGCCGTTCTGGACTTCAACCGCCCCGCCATCGAGACCCGCATCGCGGCGGCGGCCGCCTATCTGGGCATCGCCGGCGGCTTTGACGGCTTCCGCGCCCGCATTGTCGCCCTGTGCTCGGAACTGGGGATCCCCAAGGGCCTTGCCGCCCTGGGGGTCGAGGCGGACCGGCTGGACGAATTGACCGCCATGGCCCTGGAGGACCCGTCCTGCGGCGGCAATCCGGTGACGATGACCGCCGAAAACACCCGCGCCCTGTTCGAGGCGGCGATGTGAAAGGCCGCCCCGCCGGGCCTGCCGCCCTTCGCTTCGCGGCGGCGGATGCGGCGGCTGCCGTTGCCGGGGTCGCCGCGGGCCCGCTTCACCGCCCCGCGCCGGGCGGCGGGGGGTCAGGCCCCCGTCACCCGCCAGATCACGTCGCCCACGTCATCGGCCATCAGCAGCGATCTCCCGTCGGGGCCGACCGCCACGCCGACCGGGCGTCCGAAGGCCAGCTTTTCGTCCTCGGACAGGAAGCCGGTCAGGATGTCCCGGGGCGGGCCGCTGGGCGCGCCGTTCGCGAAGGGCACGAAGATCAGCTTGTAGCCGCTGAGCTTGGACCGGTTCCAGGATCCGTGCTGGCCGATCGCCATGCCCTCGCCGAAGCCGGGCAGGGTTCCCGCAGGCACCCAGCACAACCCCAGGGAGGCCGTGTGGCCGCCCAGGGCGTAGTCGGGCGTGATCGCGCGGGCGACCAGGGCGGGATCCTGCGCCACCCGGTCATCCACGATGCCGCCCCAATAGGAAAACGGCCAGCCGTAGAAGCCGCCGTCTCGGACCGAGGTCAGGTAGTCCGGCGGCGTTTCGTCCCCAAGCCCGTCGCGTTCGTTGACCACGGTCCACAGCGCGCCGGTTGCCGGTTCCCAGGCCATGCCCACGGCATTGCGAAGGCCGGACGCGAAGATGCGGGCGGTTCCGCTGGCCACGTCCAGTTCCCAGATCGCCGCGCGGCCTTCCTCGGCCTCCAGCCCCATGTCGCCGATGTTGGACAGCGATCCCACCCCCGCATAAAGCTTGGTTCCGTCCGGCGAGGCGATCAGGCTGCGCGTCCAGTGCCCGTGCGGCTTGAAGCCGACCAGCTTGCGCCCCGCGCCCGAAAGCGAGGTCGCGCCGGGCGAATGGTCGAAAACCACGATGCCGTCGGTGTTGCCCAGATAGAAGCGGTTTCCGATCAGCGCCATGCCGAAGGGCTGGTTCTGGTTCTGGACAAAGACCGTTCTGGTCTCGGCCACCCCGTCGCCGTCCGCGTCGCGCAGCAGCGTCACCCGGTTGGCGCTGCGGCCGATGGCCTTGGCCCGGCGCATGGTGGCCTGCGCCGCGTGGTCCATCAGGGTCTTGGGCGGACCCGCCTGTTCCTTGGATTCCGCCACAAGAACGTCGCCGTTCGGCAGCACCTCGATCCAGCGGGGATGATCAAGGCCCGTGGCGAAGGCGTTGACGGAAAGGCCCGGCGCGCAGGCGGGACGATGCCCGTCCTTCCAGCCCCGCGCCACGGGCATCTTCAGGGTCATGATGCCTTGCGCCCTGGCATCGGGGATCTGCGGACTTGGCCCGAAGGCCTGATGTCCCGGCGCCCCGATCCGGCGAAAAAGCGCAACCGCGCCCCCCACGACCGCCGTCGCCCTTGCGATGAATTCCATGTCAGTCTCCAATCTGTCGCAAGGATGATAATGGCGGAAAAAGCGCCGCGACAGGGGTTTGTCGGCCCCCCTGACGCGGCGGCGCGGCGCCGGCGCGGGGACCGCCTCAGCCAGGCGCGCCCAGAACCGCGACGGCTTCCCAGGGTTCCAGCAGGATCGGCCCGGGCGCGATCGCGTCGCGCGGCCCGGCGGTGGCGATCAGGCCGGTGCCCCGGACGGCAAGGCCGGGCGGAACCTCGGCCCTGGCGGGATCCGAGGAGATGTTGCACAGGACCGACAGCCGCCGGTTGTTCCCTTCGCGCGCATAGGCCCAGACCTGGGGATGATCCTCCAGCCAGGGGACGAAGCGGCCATGCACGATCACCTCGTGCCGTTTTCGCAGCGCGATCAGCCGGCGGTAATGCGCCAGAACCGAGCCGGGATCGTCCCGCTGCGCGGCGACGTTGATCCGGTCGTGGTTGGGGTTGATCGCGATCCAGGGATCGCCGGTCGTGAAGCCCGCGCCGGGAAACGCGTCCCATTGCATCGGCGTGCGGGCGTTGTCGCGCGCGGTGATGCCCGCGCCTTCCAGGAACTGGTGTTCCGGCAGGCCTTGTTCCAGCATCTCGCGGTGCATGTTGATCAGCTCGATGTCGCGGTAATGGGTGATGGCGGTAAAGCCCGCGTTGGTCATGCCGATCTCCTCGCCCTGGAAGACGAAGGGGGTGCCGCGCATCAGGTGGACGGCGGTGGCCAGCGCCTTGGCGGACCGTTCCCGCCATTGTCCCGCGTCGCCATAGCGCGATACCGACCGGGGCAGGTCGTGGTTGTTGAGAAACAGCGAATTCCAGCCGTCGTCCTGCAAGGCTTCTTGCCAGTCGGCCCAGACCTTCTTGAAGGCCACCAGATCCAGCGGGCGGGGGCGCCATTTGCCATGGGTCTCGTCCCAGCCTGCGACGATGTGCTGGAACTGGAACACCATGTCCAGCTCGCCCCGGTCGCGTCCGCAATACAGCAGCGCCGTGTCGCGTGACACGTTCCAGCTTTCGCCCACCGTCACCACGTCGCGGCCCGCCAGCACCTCGCGGTGCATTTCCTGAAGGAAACCGTGCAGGTATGGCCCTTCGGCGATCAGGTCGCGGTCGATGTCCTTGCCGATCAGGTCGATCACGTCCATGCGGAAGCCGCGCACGCCCCGGTCCAGCCACCAGCGCATCATGTCGTGGACCGCCCGGCGCAGCGCCGGGTTCTGCCAGTTGAGATCCGGCTGCTGCGGCGAGAACAAGGTAAAGACATAGCGCCCGACCTCGGGCACGAAGGTCCAGACCGGACCGCCGAAATAGGCGCGCCGGTTGTCGGGCGGTCCGCCGTCGGGCGCCGGGTCGCGCCAGTAATAAAAGTCGTGAAAGGGCGAGTCGCGGTCGCGCCTGGCTTCCAGGAACCACGGATGCCGGTCGGACGAATGGTTCACCACCAGGTCCATGATGATGCCGATGTCGCGCCGTCCCGCCTCGGCCACCAGACGGTCGAAATCCGCAAGCGTGCCGTATTCCGGCGCGATGTCCCGATAATCCGAGATGTCGTAGCCGTTGTCGGCCATGGGCGAGCGATACACCGGCGACAGCCACAAAAGCCCGATCCCCAAATCCGCCAGGTGATCCAGCCGGCCGATGATCCCGGGGATGTCGCCCAGGCCGTCGCCGTTCGAATCCGCGAAGCTGCGCGGATAGATCTGATAAGCGGTGCGGTCCATCCACCATCGCGTTTGCCGGGTCATGCAGCTCTCCTGTGCCTTGGAAACGGGCGGGGCCGTCAGCGCCGGTCCGCGCGCCCGAGCATTGTCCTGACGATGCCATAGCCCACCGCGCAGGCGATCGCCGCCGCGCCCGCGCGCAGGCGGGCAGGGCGAAAGGCCGACACATGGGGCCGCGCCTCGTCGCCGAACCGGCCCGAGGCGCCGTGATCTTCCATGTCGTCCATCGGCGCGAACAGGTTGTCGGGGCGCGGAACGGCGGCTTGCCCGGTCTGCTGGCCGCGATAGCCCTGCCGGGCCAGGATGCGGTCCACAAGGGCGGGGGCCGCGGCATCGCCCAGAATTGCCTTGACGGCCGAACCCGCCAGCCAGACCTCTCGCGGGGCGTCAAGGGCCGCGCGATGGACAGCGCGGGCGATCGCCTCGGGGCTGTGGATCGGCGGAACCGGCTGGGCCTTGCGGGGCATCTTGTTGCGCGCCCAGTCGAACTGGGGCGTGTTGACGGCGGGCAGGTGGATCTCGGTCAGGCGGACGAGGCTGTTCTCGTGCAGAAGCTCGGTGCGCAGGGAATCGAGAAAGCCGCGCGTGGCGAACTTGGCCGCGCAATAGGGCGCCTGCAACGGGATGCCGCGATAGGCTAGGGCCGAGCCGATGCTGACAATGGTGCCGTGCCCCTGGGCGCGCATCCGGCGCAAGGCGGCCTGGGTGCCGAAGACCTGGCCCAGATAGGTCACCTCGGTCACGCGGCGGAACTCGTCGGGGGTGATGTCGGACACCGGCGCCAGCACGGTCGCCATGGCCGCGTTGATCCACAGGTCGATCCGGCCCCACCTGTCCACAACCGCCTGGGCCGCCCTTTCCACCGCCTCGGCATCTGCGACATCGGCGGGCAGAACCAGCGCCGCGCCGCCCCGCGCCTCGGCATCGGCCCGCGCGCCCTCCAGCCCCGCCCGCCCGCGCGCCACCAGGCCAAGGTTCCAGCCGTGCGCCGCGAATTCCCGCGCCACCGCCCGCCCGACCCCGGCCGAGGCGCCCGTGATGACCGCGACCCGCGGTGTCCGGCTGATGTCCGTCATGACCTTCTCCTTTTCCTTTGCGCTGCGCTTCAACGCGCGGGCGGGGCAGGGGTTCGCCCCGCCCGCGCCCCGGACCGCACCCCCCCTGCGCCCCGCCGCGCCCCGCGTGAACCGATGCGGCCGCCGTGGCGTTCGACCGGCAAGGCCGCGCCGGGGCCATGGCCGCCGCCCCACCGAAAGGAGACCGCATGGATATCAGCCGCATGGGCGACGTGTGGTGGAAGAACGCCATCTTCTACTGCCTCGACGTCGAGACCTTCCAGGACAGCAACGGCGACGGCGTCGGCGATTTCGCCGGGCTGACGCGCCGCATCGACCACCTGGCCCGGCTGGGCGTGACCTGCATCTGGCTGATGCCCTTTTATCCCACGATGAACCAGGACGACGGCTATGACATCACCGACTATTACGGCGTCGATCCCCGGCTGGGGACGCTGGGCGATCTGGCCGTCTTTCTGCGCACCGCGAAGGACCGCGGCATCCGGGTGATCGCGGACCTGGTGGTCAACCACACCTCGGATCGGCATCCGTGGTTCCTGTCGGCGGCCTCGGACCGCGACTCGCCTTTTCGCGACTGGTATGTGTGGCGCGACGAGATCCCGCCCGGCGCCCCCAAGGATCTTGTCTTTCCCGACAAGGAAAACAGCAACTGGGAATGGCACGCGGACACGGGCCAGTTCTACCTGCACCGCTTTTACCGCCACCAGCCCGATCTCAACATCGGCAATCCCCGGGTCCGCGAGGAGATCCACAAGATCGTCGGCTTTTGGCTGCAACTGGGATTGTCGGGCTTTCGGGTCGATGCCGTGCCGTTTCTTCTGGAAACCCAGGGGCTGGACAGGCCGCCCGAACTGGACATGCACGACTGGCTGCGCGACCTGCGCAGCTTCGTCCAGCGCCGCTGCGGCGAGGCGGTGCTTCTGGGCGAGGTGAACCTGCCCTACCAGGACGTGCGGCGCTTTTACGGCGACGAGGACGGGGGCGAGCTGAACATGTGCCTGGACTTCAACATGAACCAGGCCCTTGCCCTTGCCCTGGTCCGCGAAGACGCGGGGCCGCTGGTCCATTCCATGCGCGCGATGCCCGAACTGCACCCGGACGACGGCTGGGCGCATTTCGCCCGCAACCATGACGAATGGTCCCTGGACAAGCTGACCGAGGCCGAACGCGGCCAGGTTTTCCGCGCCTTCGGGCCGGACAAGGACATGCAGCTGTTCGGCCGCGGCCTGCGCCGCCGCATCCCCACCATGATGAAGGGAAACATGGACCGCATCCGCCTGGTCTACAGCATCGTCTTCGCCCTGCCCGGCGCGCCGGTCCTGTTCTATGGCGAGGAGATCGGCATGGCCGAGAACCTGGACATTCCCGGCCGGCAAAGCGTCCGCAGCCCGATGCAATGGACGGACGGGCCGAACGGCGGCTTTTCGACGGCCCCCGGAGACCGGCTGTCGCGGCCGGTGGTGCCGGGAACCAGATGGGGCCCCAAGGGCGTCAATGCCGAGGCCCAGGAACAGGACGGGGAATCGCTGCTCAACTGGATGGAGCGCCTGGTCCGCCGCCGCCGCGAGATGCCCGAGATCGCCTTCGGCCAGTGGAGCTTCATTCCCTTTCCCGACGCCGCGATCTTCGCGCTGCGCTATGACTGGGGGGACCGGACGGTTCTGCTGCTGCACAACCTGGGCAAGCGGCCCTGCGCGTCCCGCTGCCGCCTGGACGGGGCCGAGGCCCTGGGCCGCCTGATCCCCATCCAGGGGCAGGGGCGTCTTTCGCTGGACGACGACCAGACCGCCAGCGTCGAGCTGCCCGGCTATGGCAGCCTGTGGCTGCGCGCGGAGGCCGCGGGCCGGCAAGGCTGACCGGCCCCGGCGCAGGCGCCGTTTTCGGAAGATGCCCATTGCGCGGGGCCGCCGAGCCCTGTCACATGGCGATCCGACAGCCGCCGAGGAAGCATGATGACGTTCGACAGCCTTGTTGCCGCGATCCCGGACGCGGATGCCGTCCTGCCGCTGCTGGGCAGCGTCGTCGCCGGCGCCCTGATCGGCGCGGACCGCGAGGTCCTGGGCAAGCCCGCGGGCCTGCGGACGCATATCCTGGTGTGCTTCGCCTCGGCGCTGATGACCCTTCTGGGGCTGCGGATGGGGGAATGGACGGTGGCCTTTCCCGAAGGCACCCAGATCGTGTCGGACATGGCCCGGATGCCGCATGCCATCCTGACCGGAGTGGGCTTTCTGGGGGCGGGGGTGATCTTCCGGTCGGGCCGGTCGGTCCACGGCCTGACAACGGCCGCGTCGCTGTGGCTGACGGCCTCGCTGGGGATCGTCTTCGGCGCGGGCCTTCTGGAACTTGCCGCCATCGCGACGGCGATCGCCCTTGTGGTGCTGGTCTTTCACCGGGCCTTGCGGCGGATCTCTCCGCCAGAGCCGGTTCTGCGCATCCGGGTCGCGGTGGATGCCGACAGCCCCTTCGACAGCGCCCGGCTGGCGGCCATCCTGGCCTCGGGCGGGCTTCGCGCGGGTTCCCCGTCGGTCGATCAGGCGCGCGCCAGCGGGCTGCGGCGCTACACGGTGCTGGCCTCGGCGCACGAGCGGCGCCTGGATGTCGAAAGCCTGGCCCGGATGATCCGGGACGACGCCGCGGTGCAGGAACTGGCGATCACGCCGCTTGAAAACGAATCGGCCTGAACGGGCCGCGCTCAGGATTTCGGGGAACGGCCGCCGATGGGAAACATGTCCTCGCCATAATGGTGCAGCTTCACGTGGTGACGCCGGCACAGCCAGCGGACGTTCAGGGGTTCGTCATAGCTGTCGTGATGCGCATCGACCCTGGCCGATCCGCAGACCTCGCATTCGCGCTTTTCCAGCCTGCCTGCCGCGACGGCCTGCTGGACGGCAAGATGCGCGGAATACTTGGCCGGATTGGCCAGGCGCCAACTGGTCTGACGGGTCTTGCTTTTCAGCATCGGCTTCTCGTTGGTTCCGTGTCGGGGGCGGCAGCCTTTCGGCCGGTCATGTCCGCGACCCAAGCGTCAGCGGTCCTGGATGATGCGCCATAATGGACAACGAAGGCGGGCGCATCAAGGCTTGTGTTCCAGCCTTCCGCGCGCATGGCCCGGCGCGGGCGTCCGGCAGCCGCGCCGCGGCCCGGCCACGCGACCGGCGCGGGCCGGGACCCCGGCAGGCTTGATTATGCAGGCCAAGCCGCTAACCTCGGGTTCGGTCTTCACAGTGAACATCGGGGGTTTCCATGCCGGATGGCCGCATCGCGCCGTCGCGCCGCAGCGTCGTCGCGACCGAATTTACGAACAGTGTCCTCGATCCCGCCGCGCCCATGCTGGGGCCGGTCGAGAATGGCGGCACCATCATCGCGAACACCGCGCCCGGCTGTTGGGGTCCGATGATCACGCCCCGCCTGCGCGGCGGCCACGAGGTCACCACGCCCGTCCGGGTCAGCGGCGCCGAGGTGGGCGACGGGATCGCCATCCGCATCCGCGACATCACCGTGACCTCGGCCGCAACCGCGTCGGGGCACGACAGCTCTCCCGAAGGGTTCTGCCTGGGCGATCCCTATGTCGCCGCGCGCTGCCCGGTCTGCGACACGGTCTGGCCGGAAACCCATGTCGAGGGGATCGGCCAGGATGCGGTGAGGTGCGACGGCTGCGGCAACCCGGTCACCCCGTTCCGCGTCGTTCACGGCTATACCGTCGCCTTTGACGACACCCGCGGCGTGGGCCTGACCCTTCCCGCGGCGGCGGCCGAAGCGATCGCGCGGGACGCCGACCGCTTCGCGGCCCTGCCCGACGGCAGCCGCCAGCATTCGATCCTGACCTATGCGCCGTCCGACATGCCGGGCACCCTTGTGCGGATGCGGCCGTTTCTGGGCCAGCTTGGAACCTGCCCCTCGACGGCGATGCCCGACAGCCACAACGCCGGCGATTTCGGCGCCTTTCTGGTCGGGGCGCCCCACGACTATGCCATCACCGCCGAGGAACTGGCGCGGCACAAGACCGACGGGCACATGGACATCGACGCGGTGCGCGCGGGCGCGATCCTCGTGTGCCCCGTCAAGGTGCCGGGCGCGGGCGTCTATATGGGCGACATGCACGCGGGCCAGGGCGACGGAGAAATCGCCGGGCACACGATGGACGTGGCCGGCAGCGTCACCCTTCAGGTCGAGGTGGTGAAGAACTATCCGATCGACGGTCCCGTTCTGTTCCCGCTCGAGGAGGATCTGCCGCCCCTGGCGCGTCCCTTTTCGGCGGCCGAGGTCGCCAAGGGGCTGCGCCTTGCCGCCAGGTGGGGCGTGGACGAGATCGAGCCGCTTGCCCCGATCAGCGTCATCGGCACCGCCGCGAACCTGAACGCCGCCATCGAGAACGGGCTGGAACGCGCCTCGGTTCTGCTGGGCATGACCGTTCCCGAGGTGCGCAACCGCGCCACGATCAACGGCGCGATCGAGATCGGCCGGGCGCCCGGCGTGATCCAGGTGACGTTTCTGGCGCCGCTGGCAAGGCTGGACGAGGTGGGCCTGGGCGATTACGCGCGCGAGCAATACGGATTGTGACGGGGGCCGCGACCCCGGACCGCGGCCCCGGACCGCGACGGGCGGCGGGGCCGGTTCGTCCCGCCGGCCTTGGCGCAAGGGCTGCGGATCAGCCCCGGGTGCCGATCTCGTGGCCGGGGCGGCAGGCGATGCGGACGGTCGTGATGAGGTGGTCGTCGTTCCAGGTGGTGCGTTGCAGCACCAGCAGGGCCTGCCCCGGCCGGGTTTGCAGCATCCGGGCGTCGCGGGCGTCGGCGTTGGCGGCCGAAAAGGTGACCTCGGCCTGCCGGTACGGAGCGTTTCGGACCAGCCATTCGTTGGCGTTCACATGGCGGAAGTCCACGGCGCCCATTCCCGCGACCGCCTCGGGGTTGATCCAGCGGTCCTCGTACTGGAAGGGGATGCCGTCGCCGTAATGGACCGCGCGCAGATGGATCATCGGCGTCCCGGCGGGCAGGGACAGCCGCAGGGCCAGGCCGTCGGGCAGGGGGCCGCGGCGATGGGCGGCGACGCGGTGGCTGTAGGCCATGCCCGCGCTTTCGATCTGTTCGCGCACGATGGGGATCGACAGCGTCGCCTTTCGGACCGGGTCGATCGCGACGCGGGTTCCGGCGCGGCGGCGGCGGTCCAGCAGCCCTTCGTCGGCCAGCACCTGCAAGGCCTTGTTCACGGTGGCCCGGGCCGCGCCGAACTCGACGGCAAGATCCGCCTCGTCCGGGATGCGGTCGCCTTGGCGCCATTCGCGGTCAAGGATCCGGCGGCGGACCTCGGACAGGATCATCTGCGCCTTGGGCAGGGTCTGGCCGGGGGTCTTGGAGGCGTTCCTGGCGGTCACATCCGGTCCTGCAAGCTGGTGATGCAGGCCAGATAATCCGCGATGATCCGGTCGCGGTCCAGATGGCGTCCGTCGCGGACGACGTGGCGCCCGGCGGCCCAGACATCGCGCACCAGCCCGTCGCCCCCCGCGAAGACCAGGCTGTCCAGCATCTGGTCGCCCCGCCGCCCCGCCAGCACCGGAGCGTTCAGCGGCAGCGCGCAGAGATCGGCCCAAAGCCCTTCGCGAATCGCGCCGCCGTCGCGCCCGGCGGCCGCCGCGCCGCCCTCGAGCCCGGCATCGTAGAGCACCCGCCCCGTCGAGCGCGGCGGCTCGGCCAGGATGGCGCGGGCGGTGTCGCGCAGACGCTGGCTGTATTCCAGTCCGCGCAGCTCCTCGACCAGCGAGATGCGGATGTTGCTGTCCGATCCGAAGCCCAGCCGTCCCCCCGCCCGGCGCCAGTCGGCGCCGTTGAAGATGCCGTCGCCCAGGCTGGCCTCGGTGACCGGACAAAGGCCCGCGACCGCGCCGGTGGCGGCAAGGCGGCGGGTTTCGTCGGCGGTCATGTGGGTCAGGTGGATCAGCGTCCAGCGGCGGTCGGGGGCGCAGTTCTCCAGCACCCATTCGACCGGGCGCAGGCCGCGCGCGGCCAGAACCTCCTCTACTTCGGGGATCTGCTCGGCCAGGTGCATGTGCAGGGGCCGGCCGGGGCGCAGGGCGCAGCAAAGCCGCAGGGCGTCGGGACCGACGGCGCGCAGCGAATGGGGGGCGACGCCGATCCCGGCATCCGGGGGCAGGTGGCGCAGCGCGTCCTCGGCCGCGTCCAGAAGCCGGACGAACATGTCGGGATCGGTGCCGAAGCGCGCCTGCCCGGGGCCGAGCGCACGGCCGTCGCAGCCGCCGAACTGGTAATGGACCGGCAGAAGCGTCAGCCCGATCCCGGTGCGCGCGGCGGCGGCGGCGATGCGTTCGGACATCTCGGCAAGGTTGGCAAAGGGCGCGCCGCCCGGCCGGTGGTGCAGGTAATGGAATTCGACATTGGCGGCAAAGCCCGCCTCCAGCATCTCCATCTGCACAAGGGCGGCGATGGTTTCCACGTCGTCGGGCGTCAGGTGGTCCAGAAAGCGGAACATGATCTGCCGCCAGGTCCAGAAGGAATCGCGCGGATGGGGGCCGCGCGCCTCGGACAGGCCCGCCATGGCCCGCTGAAAGGCATGGGAATGCAGGTTCGCCATGGCGGGCAGCAGCAGGTCCACCCGCCGGCCTTCCGGTTCCGCGCCGGCGCGGACCCCGGCGATCCGGCCTTCGGGGCCGACCTGCACCCGGACATGATCGGCCCATCCCTCGGGCAGCAAGGCCCGTTCCGCCCAAAGCACCGTCATCGCCTTACCCCCGCCGCATCATTTCGTTTGACGCAAAATACGTTTAGACATAGACAGAATATATGTTTAAACATAGAGCCACGGCAAGTCCAAACGGAGGTGGCCATCCATGCAGGTCTTCAACAATGCCAGGATCGCGTGCCCCGGCGCGGAAACCGGGCCGACGCCGCCGTCCGAGCCCATGGCTATCGCAACCGAGGACGCGCGAATCGCCTGGATCGGCAAGGTTTCGGACCTGCCCGGCCGGTTTGCCTCGGCGCCCCGCAGCGATCTTGGCGGGCGGCTGGTCACCCCCGGCCTGATCGACTGCCACACCCATGTCGTCTTTGGCGGCGATCGCGCGCGTGAGTTCGAGATGCGGCTTGAAGGCGCCAGCTACGAGGACATCGCCCGCGCCGGCGGCGGGATCCTGTCCAGCGTCCGCGACACCCGCGCCGCCTCCGAGGAGGCGCTGCTGGACCAGGCGCTGCCCCGCGTCGATGCCCTGCTGGCCGAGGGCGTCACCACCCTCGAGATCAAGTCGGGCTACGGCCTGGAGGTCGAAACCGAACTGAAGATGCTGCGGGTCGCCCGCCGGATCGCCCGGGTCCGGCCCGTGTCGGTGCGCACGACCTGGCTGGCGGCCCACGCCCTGCCGCCCGAATACGCCGCCGACCGCGCCGCCTATCTGCGCGAGGTGGTGATCGCCGGAATGGACCGCGCCCATGCCGAGGGGCTGGTCGATGCCGTTGACGGCTTTTGCGAAGGCATCGCATTCTCGCCCGAGGAGATGGACCTGGTCTTCGGCCATGCCGCAGGCCTGGGCCTGCCGGTCAAGCTGCACGCGGAACAGCTGTCCGACGGGGGCGGAGCGGTTCTGGCGGCGCGGCACGGCGCGATCTCGGCCGATCACCTGGAATATCTCGGCGACAACGGCGTCGCGGCGATGGCCGCGTCCGGCACCGTGGCGGTGCTGCTGCCCGGCGCCTTCTACACGCTGCGCGAAACGAAGCTGCCGCCGGTCGCGGCGCTGCGCCGGGCGGGCGTGCCCATCGCGCTTGCGACGGACTGCAACCCCGGCACCTCGCCCCTGACCTCGCTGCTGCTGGCGATGAACATGGGCGCGACGCTGTTCCGCATTACGCCGTCGGAATGCCTGGCGGGCGTGACCGTCAATGCGGCCCGCGCGCTTGGCCTGGACGACCGGGGCGCGATCCGGCCCGGCCTGCGCGCCGATCTGGCGGTCTGGGACATCGCCCGACCGGCGGAACTGTCCTATCGCATCGGCTTCAATCCCCTTCACGCCCGCATTGTCGGAGGCGAACTTGTCTGACCTGATCCTTGCACCCGGCGCGGCAACGCTTGCGCAACTGGAAACCGTCTGGCGGAACGGCCATGCGGTCCGCCTGGACCCCTCGGCCCGCCCGGCGATCGACGCGGCCGCCGCGCGCATCGCCGCGGCCGCGAACGGCGCGGCGGCCGTTTACGGCGTCAACACCGGCTTCGGCAAGCTGGCCTCGGTCAAGATCGCGGCCGAGGACACGGCGGCCTTGCAGCGCAACCTGATCCTGTCCCATTGCTGCGGCGTGGGCGAGCCGCTGGACATTCCCGCCACCCGCCTGATGATGGCGCTGAAGCTGCTGAGCCTGGGCCGCGGCGCGTCCGGCGTCCGGTGGGAGGTCGTGGCCCTGATCGAAGGGATGCTGGCCCGCGGCGTCACCCCGGTCGTGCCCGCGCAGGGATCGGTCGGAGCGTCCGGCGACCTGGCGCCGCTGGCGCACATGACGGCCGCCATGATCGGCCATGGCGAGGCCTGGTTCGACGGCCGCCGCCTGCCGGGGTCCGAGGCGCTGTCGCGCGCGGGGCTTGCGCCGGTGGTGCTGGGCCCGAAGGAAGGGCTGGCGCTGATCAACGGCACGCAGTTTTCCACCGCGCTGGCGCTGATCGGCCTTTTCCAGGGCTGGCGCAACGCGCTTGCCTGCATGGTGACGGCGGCGCTGTCCACCGACGCGATCATGGGATCGACCGCGCCGCTGCAACCGGAAATCCACGACCTGCGCGGCCATCCCGGCCAGATCGAGGTCGCCCGCGAGATGCGCGCCCTGATGAAGGGGTCCGAAATCCGCGAAAGCCACCGCGAAGGCGACAGCCGGGTGCAGGATCCCTATTGCATCCGCTGCCAGCCGCAGGTGGCGGGCGCGGCGGTGGACGTGCTGCGCTTCGCCGCCCGCACCCTCCAGATCGAGGCCAACGCCGTGACCGACAATCCCCTGGTCCTGGGCGAGGGGCGGATCGTGTCGGGCGGCAACTTCCATGCCGAACCCGTCGCCTTCGCCGCCGACCAGATCGCCCTGGCCCTGGCCGAGATCGGCGCCATCGCGCAGCGCCGCGTGGCGCTGATGGTGGATCCCACGCTCAGCCACGATCTGCCGCCCTTCCTGACCCCCGCGCCGGGCCTCAATTCGGGCCTGATGATCGCCGAGGTCACCACTGCCGCCCTGATGAGCGAGAACAAGCACCTGGCCAACCCCTGCTCGACCGATTCCACGCCCACCTCGGCCAACCAGGAGGATCACGTGTCCATGGCGGCCCACGGCGCGCGGCGGCTGGTGCCGATGAACGCGAACCTGTCGGTGATCCTGGGCGTCGAGGCGATCTGCGCCGCCCAGGGCATCGACTTCCGCGCGCCTTTGCGGACCTCGGTCCGGCTGGGCGCGGTGATGGAGGCCCTGCGCGCCAGGGTTCCGGCCATCGCCGAGGACCGCTATCTGGCGCCCGACCTGGAGGCCGCCGCCGCGATGGTGCGAGACGGCACACTGATCGGGGCCGCGGGCGTCGACGGGGTGGCGTTGTGATCCCCGATCCCGTCGCTGTCGAGCGGGGAAACGGTCCGGTCATCCTGGGTCTGCCCCATGTCGGCACATGGCTGCCCGACGATGTCGCGGCGCGCTTGAACGACTGGGGCCGGTTGCTGGCCGATACCGACTGGCATGTCGACCATCTTTACGACGGTCTTCTGCCGGGCGCGACAACCGTCCGGGCGACCTTTCACCGCTACGCGATCGACGCCAATCGCGGGCCGGACAACGAAAGCCTGTATCCCGGCCAGAACACCACGGGCCTTGTGCCGCTGACCGATTTCGACGGCCGGCCGATCTGGGACCGGGAGCCCTCGGCAGAAGACGTGGCCGACCGCACCGCCCGTTTCCACGCCCCCTATCACGCCGCCCTGTCGGCCGAGATCGCGCGCGTGCGCGCCCGGCACGGGGTGGCGATCCTGTACGACTGCCACTCGATCCGGTCGCGGATCCCGTTCCTGTTCGACGGCACGCTGCCCGATTTCAACATCGGTACCGCCGGAGGCACGACCTGCGATCCCCGCGTCCAGGCGGCTGCCGAGGCGATCTGCCGTGCCTCCGGGCGGACCATGGCGGTGAACGGCCGCTTCAAGGGCGGCTGGACCACCCGTCATTACGGGCGCCCCGCCGCCAATGTCCACGCGATCCAGATGGAACTGGCCCAGTCCACGCATCTGGCGACCGAAGCGCCGCCCTTCGCCTTTGACGAGGCCAAGGCCGGCCGGCTGAGGCCGGTTCTGGCCGGCATCCTGCGCACCCTGGCCGATCTGGCCCCCGATCTGAAAGGCTGACCATGACCGATCCCCGCCACAACATCCGCGACGTGTTTCCGGCCACCGGCACCGACCTGACCGCGAAAAGCTGGATGACCGAGGCGCCGCTGCGGATGCTGATGAACAACCTCCATCCCGACGTGGCCGAGAACCCGCACGAGCTGGTGGTTTACGGCGGCATCGGCCGCGCCGCCCGCACCTGGGCCGACTTCGACCGGATCGTCGCCAGCCTGCGCGAGCTGGACGAGGACCAGACCCTGCTGGTCCAGTCGGGCAAGCCGGTCGGCGTCTTTCGCACCCACAAGGACGCCCCGCGGGTGCTGATCGCCAATTCGAACCTGGTGCCGCATTGGGCGACCTGGGACCATTTCAACGAACTGGATCGCAAGGGCCTGGCGATGTACGGCCAGATGACCGCCGGATCCTGGATCTATATCGGCACCCAGGGCATCGTCCAGGGCACCTACGAGACCTTCGCCGAGGCTGGCCGCCAGCATTACGGCGGCGACCTGAAGGGCAGGTGGATCCTGACCGCGGGCCTGGGCGGGATGGGCGGCGCGCAGCCGCTGGCCGCGGTGATGGCCGGGGCCTGCTGCCTGGCCGTCGAATGCGACGAAACCCGCGCCGACTTCCGCATCCGCACCCGCTATTGCGACGAAAAGGCCCATACCCTTGACGAGGCCCTGGCGATGATCGACCGCTGGACAAAGGCCGGAGAAGCCAAGTCCGTGGCCCTGATCGGCAACGCCGCCGAGGTCTTTCCCGAACTGGTGCGCCGTATGAAGGCGGGCGGGCCGATGCCGAACGGGCGGCCCGACATCGTCACCGACCAGACAAGCGCCCATGACCCGGTTCACGGCTATCTGCCGCTGGGCTGGTCCGTGGCCGAATGGCGCGCCGGGCAGGACGCCGACCCCAAGGCCGTCGAGCGGGCGGCGCGCGCCAGCATGAAGGCCCATGTCGCGGCGATGGTCGATTTCTGGAACGCGGGCGTGCCGACGCTGGATTACGGCAACAACATCCGCCAGGTCGCCAAGGACGAGGGGCTGGAGAACGCCTTCGCCTTTCCCGGCTTCGTGCCCGCCTATATCCGCCCGCTGTTCTGCCGCGGCATCGGGCCGTTCCGCTGGGCCGCGCTGTCGGGCGACCCCGAGGACATCTACAAGACCGACCGGCGCATGAAGGAGCTGTTCCCCGACAACGCCCATCTGCACAACTGGCTGGACATGGCGCGCGAACGCATCGCCTTTCAGGGCCTGCCCGCCCGGATCATGTGGATCGGCCTGGGCGACCGGCACCGCGCCGGCCTTGCCATCAACGAGATGGTGCGCAACGGCGAACTGAAGGCTCCGGTCGTGATCGGCCGCGACCACCTGGACAGCGGCTCGGTCGCCAGCCCCAACCGCGAAACCGAGGCCATGAAGGACGGATCGGACGCCGTCAGCGACTGGCCGCTGCTGAACGCGCTGCTGAACACGGCATCGGGCGCGACCTGGGTGTCGATCCACCACGGCGGCGGCGTCGGCATGGGCTTTTCGCAGCATTCCGGCATGGTGATCTGCTGCGACGGCAGCAAGGACGCCGACCGCCGCCTGGAACGCGTGCTGTGGAACGACCCGGCCACCGGCGTGATGCGCCATGCCGACGCGGGCTATGACATCGCCCTTGATTGCGCGCGCGGTCATGGGCTGAACCTTCCCGCGATCCTCTGATAACAGAGGCGCCGCAGCACCGTCATGCGGCGCCCGCCACCCAACCGACAAGGAGTCACATCATGACCTTCACCATGTCCATCCGCGCCGCGCTTCTGGGCCTTGCCGCCCTGGGCTTCGGCACCGCCGCGGCGGCCGACCAGCTTGCCGACATCAAGGCGGCCGGCAAGATCGTCACCGCCACCGACATGCATTATGCCCCCTTCGACATGCTCAACAACGGCACCTACGAGGGCGTGACAAAGGATCTGTTCGACGAGGTCGCCAAGGAACTGGGAGTCGAGCCCGTTTACCAGGACATCCCCTGGACGGCCGAGCTGCCGGGCCTCGAGGTCGGCAAGTTCGACATCGTGATCGCCCCGGTCACCATCACCCCCGAGCGGCTGGAACGCTATACCTTCACCCTGCCCATCGCCGACGCCACCGTTTCGCTGGTCAAGGCCGCGAACAACGCCGACATGACCAAGCCCGAGGACATCGCCGGCAAGACCGTCGGCGTCCAGCAGGGCACCGCGCAGTTCAAGCAGCTTGAAGCCTTCGGCCAGACCCTGGGCGGCATCACCGTCAAGGAATACGGCACCACCGACGAGGCCTATGCCGATCTTGCGACCGGACGGCTGGACGCGGTGGCGGGATCGCTGCCCAACCTGACCTATCTGGTCAAGTCGCGCCCCGAGACCTTCGCCCTGTTCGAGCCCGCCCAGTTCGGCGAGCCGAAGTACTTCGCCTGGGTGCTGCGCAAGGAAGAAGCCAGCCAGACGCTTGCCCAGGCCATCAACGACGCGCTGCGGAAGATGGCCGACGACGGCCGCCTCAAGGCGATCCACGAGAAATGGCTGGGCACCTATGCGGAACTGCCGCGCGACGTGCCGACCAACTGATCCGGCCCGCGCCGGGCGGCACGACCCGCCCGGCGCGACCGGACCGACCTGCCCGCGACCCGCCAGACAGAGGTGCGCATGTTTTCGATCCCGGTCTTTCTGGAAAGCCTCGTGCCGCTGTTCTGGGCCGCCCGCTACACGCTGCTGATCTCGGTCGGGGGGATCGCCCTCGGGCTGGTGATCGGCACGCTGGTCTGCGCGGCGCGCTTGTCGCGGTCGCGCGCCCTGCGCGGCTTCGGCGCGGTCTGGGTCAGCTTCCTGCGGGGCGTTCCGCTGCTGGTGCAGCTTCTGGTGTTCTATTATTCGCTGCCGCTGATCGGGGTGAACGTGCCGGCCATGGCGGCGGCCGTCTTCACCGTGGGGGTCTGCGCCAGCGCCTATATCTCGGAAATCTGGCGGGGCGCGATCAACGCCCTGCCGCGCGGCCAGGCCGAGGCCGCCGTGGCCATCGGCATGACCCCCGCCGATGTCTGGCGCCGGGTGATCCTGCCGCAGGCGGTCACCATGTCGCTGCCCGCGCTGATCAACGAACTGATCCTGCTGGTAAAGGCGTCCTCTCTGGTGTCGGTGGTGGGCATCCTGGAAATCACCCGCGCCAGCCAGGCCCAGGCCGCCACCACCTTCCGCCCGCTGGAGGTTTACCTTGCGGCGGCCTGCATTTACCTGGCCATCAACCTTTGCCTGGCGGTTCTGGGGCGCTGGCTTGAACACAGGACGGCCGTGTGATGGACCTGCTGCAACAATACGGCCCCGCCCTGCTGCGCGGCTTCGGCCTTACGGTGCTTTGCTGGCTTCTCGGCACGGTCTTCGGCATGGCCCTGGGCCTGCTGATCGCGCTGCTGCGCCATTACGGCCCCCGCTGGCTGGGCTGGATCCTTCAGGTCTATATCGAGGTGATCCGCGGCACGCCCTTTCTGGTGCAGCTGTTCGTGCTGTATTACGGCGGCCCGCTGATCGGTCTGCGGCTGGACGCGCTGCCCGCCGGGCTTCTGGGACTGACCATCTACGGCAGCCCCTATTTCGCCGAGATCTTCCGCGCGGGCTTTCGCGCCGTGCCCGCCGGGCAACTGGAGGCCGCGCGCGTCATCGGCATGGCCGAGCCGACCATCGTCCGCCGCATCCTGCTGCCCTTGTCGATGGTGTCGGCCCTGCCGGCGCTGATCAACTTCTCGATCATCCTGACCAAGGAAACGGTGATCCTTTCCATCATCACCGTGCCCGAGCTGATGTATCAGGTCAGCCGCATGTCGGCGGAAACATTCCGCTACGTCGAGGCGAACCTGGTGCTGGCCCTGTTCTTCTGGGCCCTGGTCGAGACCATCTCCCGCCTGGGCCGCCGGTTCGAGGCGCGGGTCACGAAACACCTCATCGAAAGGACATGACGATGCGGGCCTCTGCCGTCGAGATCCGGAAGGTCAACAAGTTCTACGGCCCCTTTCACGCCCTGAAGGACGTGGACCTGTCGGTCCCGGCGGGCAAGGTCACCTGCCTGATCGGCCCGTCGGGGTCGGGCAAGTCCACGCTGCTGCGCTGCATGAACTTCCTGGAAGAATACGATTCGGGCGAGATCCGCATCGACGGCCGTCTGATCGGCTACGAGGCGCCGGGCCGCAAGATGGCCGGCCGCGCGTTGCGCGAGATGCGCCGGTCGATCGGCATGGTGTTCCAGCAGTTCAACCTGTGGCCGCACATGACCGCGCGCGAGAACGTGGCCGAGGGGCTGGTCCGCGTGCGCGGCATGGCCAAGCCCGAGGCCGCCGCGCGCGCCGCCGACGCCCTGGCCAAGGTGGGCCTGGCCGACAAGATGGACAGCCACCCCGCGCGCCTGTCGGGCGGCCAGCAGCAGCGCGTGGCCATCGCCCGCGCCATCGCGATGGAGCCGCGCCTGATGCTGTTCGACGAACCGACCTCGGCCCTCGATCCCGAACTGGTGGGCGAGGTGCTGACGGTGATGAAGACGCTGGCGACCGAGGGCATGACCATGGTGGTGGTCACGCACGAGATGGGCTTTGCCGCCCATGTCGCCGACCGCGTGGCCTTCATGGAGCGGGGCGAGCTGGTGGCCGCCGACACGCCCGACGCGATCCTCCACCAGCCGCGGGATCCGCGCATCCAGTCCTTTCTGCGCACCTATCACGAGCGCAACAGCTTCTGACGGACGGCCCGGCCCCGCAAACGGGGGCCGGGGCCGCTGGGGTCAGGCCAAAAGGCCGCGCGCGATGATGGTGCGCTGGATTTCGGAACTGCCTTCGTAGATGCGGAAGATCCGCAGGTCGCGCAGATAGCGTTCCAGCGGAAAGTCGCGGCAATAGCCGTAGCCGCCGTGGATCTGCAAGGCGCGGTCGGCGATGCGCCAGGCGGCCTCGGAGGCGAAAAGCTTGGCATGGGCGCTTTCGGTGGAATAGCGCGCGCCGGTGCCGCGCAGCCTTGCCGCCGCCAGTCCCAGGGCGCGGGCGGCGGCCAGGTCGTTGGCACTGTCGGCCAGCATCCATTGCAGACCCTGGAAATCGGCGATGGGGTGGCCGCCCACCTGCCGTTCCTTTGAATAGGCGACGGCGGCGTCAAGCGCCGCGGCGGCGATGCCGGTGGACTGGGCCGCCACCTCGATCCGGCCGTTGTCCAGCACCTTCATGGCGGTGCGGAAGCCGGTGCCCTCGGGTCCGATGCGGTTTTCTTCCGGGACGAAACAGTCGTCGAAGGCCACGCCGAAGACATGGCCGCCGCGCAGGCCCATGGTGCGTTCGGCAGGCGCGATGGTGATCCCCTCGGTTTTCCCGGGTTCGACCACAAAGGCGGACACGCCCCGCGCCCCCGCCTGCGGGTCCGTCTTGGCGTAGACGACCATGAATTCGGCCGCCCCCGCGTTGGAGATGAAGCATTTCGACCCGCGCAGCCGGTATCCCGCGCCGTCGCGCCGGGCGGCCGTGCGCATGTCGGCGGGGTTCGATCCCGCCTGCGGCTCGGTCAGGGCGAAGGCGCCAAGCCTGCCCGCCGCGGCCCCCGGCAGGATCCGCGCCCGCAACGCGGCGCAGGCCCCCAGATGCAGCGAATCCGTGGCCAGGAAATGCGCCGTCAGCATCGAGGCGGTCGATCCGCAGGCCCCGGCGATCAGTTCCACCGCCCGGTAAAGCGCCGGGCCGGACAGGCCGAGGCCGCCGTCCTCCTCGGGCAGGTTCAGGCCCATCAGGCCCAGATCCGCCATGGCGGGCAGGTGGCAGGTGGCGAAGGTCGCCGTTTCGTCCAGTTCGGCGGCGCGGGGCGCCAGCGCCTCGTGGGCGAAACGCCCGATCTGATCCAGCAGGGCGGCTTCGTCGTCGGTCCAGTCGGTCATGTTCACTTTCCCAGTTCGGCGCGGATCTCGGCGCCATGTTCATCCAGACCCGGCGCCGCCCGCTGCAGCCCGCGCGGGCTGCCGGAAAAATGCACCGGCTGTTCCGGCAGGCTGACCGATCCCAGCACAGGATGCGCCACCGGGGACACGAGCCCCCGCGCCCGCGCCTGGTCCGACAGCCAGGCGTCGCGCGCCGAGGCCAGTTCGGACGCGGGCACCCCCGCCGCCGACAGCGCGGCGACCGCCTGCGCCGCCGTCACGCCGCCGGCCCAGGCCGCGATGGCTTTCGCCAGCACCGGCTCGTGCGCGCGCCGGCTTTCGTCGCTGGCCATGCGCGGATCGTCGCGCAGCGCGGGCTGGCCGATCACCTCGCAAAAGGCCCCGAACAGCTTGTCGTTCAGCACCGCCACCGCGAAATGGCCCTGCGCCGCCGGATAAACGCCGAAAGGCGCGGACAGCGCATGGCGGTTGCCGGTGCGCGCCGGATCCCCGTCGCAGACCAGCACCCGCGCGCCCGCCGAAGGCATCATCGACAGCAGCGCGTCGAACAGCGCCAGATCGACCACCCGGCCCCGCCCGGTGCGGCTGCGGTCGAACAGCGCCACCATGATTCCCCAGGCCGCGAACAGCCCGCCCGCGACGTCCGCCATCGCCTCGCCCACCATGGTCGGGGCCGCGGCGGGCTCGCCGGTCAGATCCATCAGTCCCGACATGGCCTGCACGATGACGTCATAGGCCGGACGGGCCGCATGGGGGCCGCTTTGCCCGAAGCCCGACACCGAGGCATAGACCAGCCCGGGATTGGCCGCCTGAAGGCCCGCCGCGTCCAGGCCCAGGCGAGCCATCACGCCGGGACGGAAGTTCTCGACCAGAACGTCGGCGCGGCGGGCCAGCCCCTGGGCCACCGCCAGGTCTCCGGGGTCGCGCAGGTCCAGCACGACCGACCGCTTGCCGCGGTTGGCGGTCTGGAACAGCGCGCTTTCGCCGTCGCGGAAGGGCCCGATGCGGCGGTATTCGTCGCCGTCCGGCGCTTCGATCTTGACAACGTCGGCGCCCAGGTCGGCCATCAGCGCCGTGGCATAGGGCCCCGCCAGAACCCGCGTGAAATCCAGAACCCTGATGCCGGTCAGCGGCTTTCGGTCGTCGGTCATGATGTCCTCGTCGATGTGCGGGGACAGGATGACGCATTTTGGGGTATAGGAAGAAATAATCGTTTCGCATATGGGCAATCAATGAATCCGATACCCTTGGGGCTTCGCCAGATCACCTATCTGCTGGCCGTCGCGGAAGCGGGCTCGACGGCCGCCGCCGCGCGGGCGGTGAACGTGTCTCAGCCGTCGGTGTAGCAGGCCGTGGCCCAGGTCGAGGCGCATTTCGGCCAGCCGCTGTTCCTGCGGCTGCCGGGGCAGGGGATGCGGCCGACCCCCTTCGGGCGGCAGAAGCTGGCCGCGTTCGAATCGCTGCTGGCCCAGGCCCGCGCGATCCTCGCCCCGGCCGCCGGACCCGGGGGCGAGATGATCCTGGGGGTTTATCCGACGCTGGGGCCGCGCCACGCGCCCCGCCTTGTGCGCGGCTTCACCGCCCTGTTCCCCGCCGCGCGCATCACCCTGGTCGAGGGCGATCTGGCCGAACTGGCTCGCGGCCTGCGCGGCGGGCGCATCGACCTTGCCTTGGTTTATGACGCGGGACTGCCCGCGGATCTGGCGCTGACGCCATTGCAGGCGGTGCCGCCGCATGTGCTTGTGCCGCCCCGGCACCGCCTGGCGGGCGCCCCGTCGGCATCCCTGCGGGATCTGGCGGAGGATCCGGTGATCCTGATCAACCTGCCCCACAGCCGGGGATATTTCCTGTCGTTGTTCCAGATCTGCGGGGTGGCGCCCCGCATCGCCGCCGAGACCGGCTCGATCGAGATGCTGCGGGCCATGGTCGCCAACGGCATGGGCATCGGGCTTTTGGCGACGGATCTGCCGCACGACCTGGCCTATGACGGTGGGCGGGTGGCGCGCCTGGCCTTGTCCGACCCGCTGCCCCCAAGCCGCGTCGCCCTGGCCCGGGCCGCCGCCCTGCCGCCGACCGAAACGGCCACGGCCTTTCTGGAATTCGCGGCGCGCGCCATGGCCGGACCATAGGGATCGCCGGCCCGCCCGCCGGAACGGGCGGGGGCGGGGACGGTCACAGCAGACCCGGTTCTCCGTCCGCCGCGGGGCGGATCGCGCAGCCGAAGCCTTCCAGGCACTGGCGCGCGGCAGCTTGGAAGTCCGCGCCGTTGCGGTGCAGCCAGTCGCGGAACAGCCGCACGATGCGGCGGTTCAGGTGCCGCGACGGGCACACGATCCAATAGGCGGGAAACTCGACGGCCGGAAAGGCCGGGGACAGCGGCACCAGCGTTCCGTTCTGTATCTCGTCGCAGGCCAGGGTGACGGAATCCAGCACCACGCCCGCCCCGTCGCGGGCAAGCTGGATCGCCATCGACGAGCGGTCGAAGCGCAGCGGCGCCTGCTCGACCGGCATGTCGACGCCATGCACGGCCAGCCACAGGTTCCACTGGTAAAGCGCCTTGACCGAATGGATCAGCCGGGCCGACGCAAGCTGCCGGACCGGATCGTCGGCCAGGACGCTCAGGCGGTCGCGATAGGCCGGGCTGCACAGCGGGACCACGTAATCGTTGATGATGCATTCCGCGTGCAGCCCCGGCCAACGGCCCGAGCCATACCGCAGATCCAGATCCATCGTCTCGGTCTCGAAATCCGAAAAGTCGGGCGAGGCGTCGATGCGCACACCCCATTCTGGGTTGAGGTCCAGGAAATCCTTGAGCCGCGGCGTCAGCCAACGCACCGCGAAGCTGGGACTGCACCGCATGGCAAGCTGCTGGCTGTCGTTCTGGCGCAGCACGGCGGACCGCGCGCCCCGGATCATGCGAAAGGCGGCGGTGGTGGTCTGGAACAGCATCTCGCCGTCCAGCGTCAGGGACAGGCGGCGGTCCTGGCGGCGGAACAGCCGGACCCCCCATTGTTCTTCCAGCTGCTTCAGCTGCTGGCTGACGGCGGCGGTGGACACGCCCAGTTCGGCCGCCGCATCGGTGACGCGGCCCGTCCGGGCCACGGCCTCGAAATAGGCCAGCGAGTTCAGGTTGGGGTTCAAGGGCATCGGATCCTCCGACGCCACAGGACCGCGCGGGGGGGCGTCCGTCAAGACGCCCCCATCGACGCTACGCGATGCCGTTCAGCCGCAGGTAGGCGGCGATGACCTGGCTGTCGTCGGCCCCGCCGTTGCCCCGCCCGCTTTCGGCCAGGAACATCTGGTGCGCGGCGGCGGCCAGGGGCAGGGCCATGGCGGCCCCGCGCCCGGCGGCCAGGGCGATGCCCAGGTCCTTCACGAAGATGTCCACCGCGCTTGTCACCGGCGGGTCGTCCTGCAACATGCGCGGGCCGCGGTCCCTCAGCATCCAGCTTGACGCGGCCGAACCCCCGACGATCTCCAGCAGGGTCGCGCCATCGACCCCGGCCTTGCGGCCGAGGGCCAGCGCCTCGCCCGCGGCGGCCAGATGGACCCCGCAGAGAAGCTGGTTGATCGCCTTGACCGTCGCGCCCTGACCCGGCGTTTCGCCCACGTGATACAGCCTGTCGCCCATGGCGCGCAGCACCGGGGCCACGGCGTCGAAGCCGGCCCGGGGCGCGGCCGCCATGATGGTCAGCGTGCCGTTCTGCGCGCCGACCACCCCGCCCGAGACGGGGCAGTCGATCAGCTCGCGGCCCTGGGCGGCCACATCGGCGGCCAGCCGCGTCACCTCGTCGGGCGGGCAGGTCGCCATCAGGCAGATCCGCGCGCCTTGCGGCAGGGCCGCCAGCGCGCCCGCCGCGAACAGCACCGACCGCGCCTGATCGGCATTGACCACCATCAGCACCAAAAGGTCGGCGCCCTCGCAGGCGCCCGCCAGATCGGCGGGGCGGATGCCGCCCTGCGCGGCCAGCCCATCCATGGCGGCGTCGCGCATGTCGAAGCCGCGCACCCGGTGCCCGGCCTTCGCCAGGTTTCCCGCCATGGGCAGGCCCATGGACCCCAGGCCCACAAAGGCGATCGTCTTGGTGTCGGTCATCGGAGCCTCAGTAGAGGGTGAAAGCGGGAACATAGGACATCAGGATCAGCACGGCGAAGGCGACCAGGTAAAAGGGCCACAGCTCCTTCACCACGGCGCCGATGGGCACCCGGGCGATGGCCGCGCCGATGAACAGCGTGGTGCCGATGGGCGGCGTGAACAGGCCGATGGACAGGTTGATGCAGATCATCACGCCCAGCTGGATCGGGTCCATGCCGATGGCCGCGCCGATGGCCACAAAGGTCGGCCCCAGCAGCAGGATCGCGGCGGGCAGGTCCAGGAACATGCCCACGATCAGCATGATGACGTTCATCATCACGATGATCAGCACGGCGGTGCCCAGCGTTTCCTGCGACCATTGCGCGACAAGGGCCGGGATCCGTTCGGTGATCAGCACATGGCCCACCAGGCTGGAGGCGGTGATGACCAGCATCACCACGCCGGTGGTGATCACCGTGCCCACCAGCGCGTCCCTGATCCGCGCCAGCGTCAGGTCGCGATACAGAAGCGCGCTGACCACCAGGGCGTAGAAGACGGCGATGACGCTGACCTCGGTGGGCGTGGCGATGCCCGCGCGCAGCAGCACGATGATGAAGAAGGGCATCGCCAGGGCCGGGGCCGCCGAAACCAGAGACTTGCCGAAGCCCGCCATCTGCGAGCGGTCGGTCAGGCGCGGAAAGCCCCGCAGCCGCCCCGAGAAATAGCAAACCAGCATGAAACCCAGGGCCAGCATCAGCCCCGGCAGGATCGCCGCCGTGAACAGCGCCGCGATGGAGGCGTTCGACACCGTGGAATACAGGATCAGCGGGATCGAGGGAGGGATCAGCCCCGCGATGGTCGAGGACGAGGCCGTGACGGCGGCGGCGAAGCCCGCCGGATAGCCTTCGCGCTTCTGCCAGGGGATCAGCATGGATCCCAGGGCGGACGCCTCGGCCACGGCGGACCCGGACACGCCGCCGAAGATGGTGGAACCCACCACCGTCACCTGTCCCATGCCGCCGTGATAGCGCCCCACCAGGTTGGCGGCGAAGGCCACCAGCTTCTGGCCCAGCGTGCCCGACATCATCAGCGAGCCCGACAGGATGAAGAAGGGGATCGCCAGCAGCGGAAAGCTTTGCGTGGGCTGGAACAGCTTGACCACGGCCAGAACCGTGGGCGTGCCGCCCTGCCACAGGATCGCGGTGCCCGACGCGATGATCAGCGCGTATCCGACCGGCACCGACAGCACCAGCATGATCGCGAAAAGTCCGGTCATGACGACGGTCATGTCATGTGCTCCGTGTCGGTGTGGTCAAGGGCGCCTGGATCGGCGGCATAGGCCACGCGAACCGCGTTCACCAGCGATGCGACGGCGATGCCGCCAAAGCCGAACAGCATCGAGGTATAGGCCCAGGCCTGTCCCAGGCCGGTGATCGGAAAGACCTGCGTCCTGGTGATGGAGATCACCCCCAGCGACAGCCAGGCAAGCGCCGCGAAGACAACCGCGACCAGCAGGTGGATCGCCACCATCAGCAGGCGCAGCTGCGACGGCGTCAGGTGCCCGCGGATGAATTCCGCCGCGATATGCGCGCCGCGATGCGCGCCGATCACGATGCCGCCCATGATCAGCCAGGGAAACAGCACGTTCGGCACCTCGTTCGGCCAGCCAAGGCCCGCGCTGGTGAAATAGCGCACCACGACCTCGGCCATCAGCGCGAGGAAGATGATCACGACCGCCGATGCGGCGATCAGAACGGCGATGCGGTCGAGCATCAGCCCGATCGCATTGGCCGCGCGCAAGACGGCGGGGTCCGCCTTGCCGTTGCCCAGGGGAACGCCCGCCGTCTGCATGTTACCGGCCCGCCGCCTGGGCGGCCGCGACGATCTCGTCCACCAGTTCGGGATACTGGCCGCGCCATTTTTCATAAACGGGCTGCGTCGCCTCGATAAAGGGCGCGGGATCGACCTCGTTGAAGGTGACGCCGGCCTTTTCCATCTCGGCCTTGAGCGTGGCGGTCTGCTCGCGCACCATCTGGCGGTTCAGCGTCCCCGCTTCGGCGGCGGCGTCGCGGATGATCTGCTGGTCCTCGGGCGACAGGGTGTCCATGATCATCTTGGAGGCCAGAAGGGGCGTCGCCTCGTACTTGTGCGCCGTCATCGAGATAAAGGGCTGAACCTCGTGCAGCTTGGACGAATAGATGTTGATCAGCGGGTTTTCCTGGCCGTCCACCACGCCCTGCTGCAAGGCGATATACAGTTCCGAAAAGGCCATCGGCGTGGGCGAGGCGCCAAGCGCGGTGAAGATGTCGATGGTCATGGGATCGGGCGGCGTGCGGATCTTCATGCCGGCCAGATCGGCGGGCGTGGCGATCGGGCCCTTGGAATTCGACACCTCGCGGATGCCGTTGTTCCACCAGGCCAGCACGACCAGGCCCTGCGCCTCGGCGGCGGCCTCGATCTTGTCGCCAACGGGGCCGTCCATCACGGCCTCGGCCTGGTCCAGGTTCTGGAACAGGAAGGGCAGGCCCAGAAGCGCCATTTCTGGCACCACGGCCGAGGTCGAACCCTGCGAGTTGGCGGAAAAGGCGATGGTGCCGAGGCGCATGTTGGTGATCGTCTCGGCGTCGTCGCCGAACTGGGCGGCGCCGCCCACGTCGATGTTCAGCCGGCCGCCTGACTTTTCGTTGACCAGTTCGGCTAACCTTTCGGACGCGACGTCCTTGGGATTGCCCGCCGCCGCGTTGTGCGACAACTGGAAGTTCTGGGCCGCGACCGGTCCAGCGCAAAGCGCGATTGCAGTGGCGGCAAGGAAATGACGAAGTTTCATGTGGCCCCTCCCAGAGCTGTTGCTGTCCGGCAAGAGGAAGGCAGGCCCCGAGGATGTGCAACCGGCCCGGCGTGGCGGCCCGGACGGGCCCGCGACCTTCGGGAAGGGCTGCATGCGATTGGGGGCCAAAGGCGTCCTCCTCGCCCGGCTAGGGAAAACCCTGTCTGATTCCGGCGGCTGCGTCACGTAAGCTGTGCTTAGCAAACGCGCAGGAAATCTTAATTGCAACGGCTGGGCTTTGCCGCTTCCTGTAAGGCGCCGCGGAACCCCACAGGGTCCGCCGCAAGGGAGAGAGGAATCATGCAGCATGAACGCTCGGCAGGCGCGCTGTCGAACACCAGCCTTGCGCGCCGCGCGTGGGACATCCGCCGCAAGGCGGTCCGCATGGGCGAGGTGCAGGGACAAGGCTATGTCGGACAGGCCCTGGGCGTCGCGGACGTTCTGGCGGTGTCCTATTTCCACGCGCTGAACTATCGTCCCGCCGATCCCGAATGGGAGGGCCGCGACCGCTTCCTGCTCTCCATCGGCCATTACGCCATCGCGCTGTATGCCGCGCTGATCGAGGCGGGCATCCTGCCCGAGGCGGAACTGGAAACCTATGGCGCCGACGATAGCCGCCTGCCCATGTCGGGCATGGCCGCCTATACCCCGGGGATGGAGATCACCGGCGGGTCGCTGGGCCAGGGCCTGGGTATCGGCGTCGGCATGGCGATGGGCCTGAAGGCCAAGGGGAACCCCGCCTTCGTCTACAACCTGATGTCGGACGGCGAACTGGGCGAGGGGTCCACCTGGGAAGCCGCCATGGCCGCCGCCCATCACAAGCTGTCGAATCTGATCTGCATCGTCGATTTCAACGACCAGCAGGCCGACGGAAAATCCACGGAAACCCTGTCGGCGGAACCCGTGCATGACAAATGGGCCGCCTTCGGCTGGCACGTGCAGCGCGTGGACGGCAACGACATCGACGCGCTGGTGGCGGCCTTCGACACGGCCCGCAACCTCCAGGACGACCGCCCCCGCGCCATCGTCTGCGACACGGTGATGTGCAAGGGCGTGCCGTTCCTGGAGGCGCGCGAGATCACGCATTTCGTCCGGGTCGAGGCCGACGAATGGCAGAAGGCCCTGTCCGTCCTCGACGAAACCAAGCCGGAGTGACGCGTTATGACCATCCAGCACCGCTATGACCCGCACCGCAAATGGGAACCGCGCCAGCCCGGCACCGGCGGGGGCAAGACCTCGGCCATGATCGCCTCGCTGGCGGCGGAGGGATACGACGCCGTGCCCGCGCCTTTCGGCCATGCCCTGGTCGAGGAGGCGAAGAAGAACGGCCGCATCGTCGGCCTGACAGCGGACCTTGCGAAATATACCGACCTGCACGTCTTCGCGAAGGCCTTTCCCGACCGCTTCTACCAGATGGGCATGGCCGAACAGGTGATGGTGTCCGCCGCCGCCGGCATGGCGCGCGAGGGCTTCATCCCCTTCGCCACCACCTATGCGGTGTTCGCGTCCCGCCGCGCCTATGACTTCATCGCCATGGCCATCGCCGAGGAATACCTGCCCGTCAAGATCGTTTGCGCCCTGCCGGGCCTGACCACCGGATACGGTCCCAGCCACCAGGCGACCGAGGATCTGGCGATCTTCCGCGGCCTGCCCAACCTGACCATCGTGGACCCCTGCGACGCCATCGACGTGGCGCAGGCGGTGCCCGCGATCACCGCCCATCCCGGCCCGGTCTACATGCGCCTTTTGCGCGGCAACGTGCCCTCGGTGATCCACAGGCATTGCCCGGACTACAGGTTCGAACTGGGCAAGGCCAAGCTTCTGCGCGACGGGACGGATGCGCTGATCATCGCGTCCGGCTTCATGACCATGCGCGCGCTGGATGCGGCGGTGGCGATGGAAAAGGACGGCACCTCGGTCGCCGTGCTGCATTGCCCGACGATCAAGCCGCTGGACACCCGGACCATCCTGGCAGAGGCCGGGAAGGGCGGCCGCCTGGTCGTCACCGCCGAAAACCACACCGTTGTCGGCGGGTTGGGCGAGGCGGTGGCCTCCACGCTGCTGACCAATGGTGTGACGCCGCAGTTCCGCATGATCGGCCTGCCGGACCGGTTCCTGGACGCGGGCGCGCTGCCCAGCTTGCACGACCGCTACGGCATCTCGACCGAGGCGATCATCCGCCAGGTCCGCGGCTGGCTTTGAAACACTTGAAGGGAGGAAACCCATGACCACAGCACTTCTGGACGGCAAATACGCCGTCATCACCGGCGCCGCGTCCAAGCGCGGCCTGGGCCTGGCCACCGCGCGGCTGTTCGCGCAGCACGGCGCCACCGTGGCGATCCTGGATCTGGACGAGGCAGCCGCCCGGGAAGCCGCCGCAGAATTGGGCGAAAGCCACGTCGGCCTGGCCTGCGACGTCACCGATCAGGACAGCGTGAAGGCCGCCTTCGACGCGCTGATCGCCAGATGGGGCCGCATCGACATCCTGGTCAACAACGCCGGCATCACGCAGCCCTTGAAGATCATGGACATCGGGCCGAAGAACTACGAGGACGTGCTGGACGTGAACCTGCGCGGCACGCTCTATTGCAGCCAGGCGGTGATCCCGCACATGCGCGGGATGAAGTCCGGCAAGATCGTCAACATGTCGTCGGTCAGCGCGCAGCGCGGCGGCGGCATCTTCGGCGGGCCGCATTATTCGGCCGCCAAAGCGGGCGTGCTGGGCCTGACCAAGGCCATGGCCCGCGAACTGGCACCCGACAACGTGCGCGTGAACGCGATCTGCCCCGGCTTCATCGCCACCGACATCACCGCGGGCAAGCTGACCGACGAGATGCGCGCCACGATCAACGCCGGCATCCCCATGGGCCGCCCCGGCACCGCCGACGAGGTCGCGGGCTGCGCGCTGTTTTTGGCCTCGGACATCTCGTCCTATGTCACCGGCTCCGAGGTGGACGTGAACGGCGGGTCGCTGATCCATTGACCATCCGGGCGCCGGGCCGGACCGGCGCCCCTTACGGGGGGAACAACCATGAAACTCGGCCTTGGCAGCTATGCCTTCCGCTGGTCCATCGGCATCGGGGACAAGCAGCCGCCCAAGCCCATGACGGCGATGGAGGTCCTGGAGATCGCCCACGGCCACGGGCTGTCGGTCGTGCAATACGCCGACAACCTGCCGCTGGACCGCCTGTCCCCCGACGAACACCGGGCGCTGAAGGCGCGGGCGGACAGCTATGGCATGACGCTGGAACTGGGCACGCAGTCCTTCGACGCCGCCGAACTGGCCCGCTACATCCCCATCGGCCAGCGGATCGGATCCGACATCCTGCGCGTGGCGCTGGATGCGGAAGACGCGCTGATCCCCGTGCCCGACCTTGCCGCGCAGCTGCGCGAGCTGCTGCACGAGGGCAAGGCGGCGGGGCTGCGCTTCGCGATCGAGAACCATTTCAACTATCCCTCGCCGCGGATGGTGCAGCTTCTGGACGCGGTGGCCGACGACGCGCTTGGCGTCTGCCTGGACGTGGCGAACTCGATCTGCGCGGGCGAATGGCCGATGGAAACGGTGCGGATGCTGGCGCCCTATGCCATAAACCTGCACTTCAAGGATTACCGGATCACGCCCGATCCCTATGGCGTGGGCTTCCGCATCCACGGCACGCCTCTGGGCGAGGGCCGCGCCGAGCTGGCCCAGGTGCTGGACGCGCTTGCGGACCGCGACCCGGACATGAGCGTTATCCTGGAACACTGGCTGCCCCATTCCGACGACATGGAAGCCACGCGCGCCCTGGAACACGAATGGCTGGACCGCACGGTCGCCGCGGCGAAAAGACTGGTGGCGGGGCGATAGGCTTTTCCAGTCCGTTTTTGGTGGAGCATTATGGGGGGGACGGTTTGGGCGTTTGCGCTGTGAACCGCGAGCACAT